>NZ_WHJI01000003.1:0-295218 GCF_011682155.1 Massilia sp. CCM 8734 | reverse complement strand
ACGCCGATTTCGCCACGAAATGGTGAAGGGACTGGTGTTTGGCGCGTACTTGCGTCGGCTTGATGTGCGCCGCCAGCGGCTCGACGCTCTTACGCGCGATCGGCAGCATCAGCCCTTGACAGTAGTCCTTCAGACTTGTCCTGCGATCCATATGGCCCACTGCGTCGCACAGGCGCTCAAGATAAACATCCAGATCAGCCAAATTTGTCATTCCCGTCTCCTGCAGTTATATAGACAGTTCAACAGTATACGCATATAATTCAATTTGTGACACAGTAAGACTAGCAGCCTGTCGGACTTGGGGAGTCGAAGCGAAAAAATAGCTGGGCGAGGCCAGATTTTGACGATTTCGCAGTGCCAATAGCGAGCTATTGGCCGAGAAAGCGACGAAATATGGGCCGTCCCAGGTATTTTTGCAGCCGACGATCCCAAGTCCGACAGGCTGCTAGGCGCGATTCGGTGCCAAGTTTGATTGGCGGTTAACCATGATTGGAGAAAGCATGAAAACGGTGACCCGGCTTTTTTGCATCGGCACGCTGGCGCTGGCCGGCGGCTGCGTCCACGGTCCCGCCACCGGCGACAGCACTTACCAGGGGCTGGGCGGGCAGGGCGGGATCAAGAAGATCGTGGACACGTTCGTGCCGATGATCATGGCCGACGCGCGCATCAAGGAATCGTTCAAGGATACCGACCTGAAGAACTTGTCGATGCGGCTGGAAGAGCAGTTTTGCGAGCTCTCCGGCGGCCCGTGCAAGTACAAGGGCAAGGACATGAAGGATATCCACGATGGCTTGAACATCACCAACGCCCAGTTCAACGCGCTGGCCGAGGACTTGCAGGCGGCCATGGACAAGAACGGCGTGGCGCCGGCGGTGCAGAACAAGCTGGTGGCCAGGCTGGCGCCGATGCAGAAGGATATTGTGACGAAGTAGGATCGGCCAGGCACGCGTCGTCCCCGCATCGAGGCGGGGAGTCGGTTCCGCCAATGGCGGAACCGACAGTGCCGATACTACAAGCTCACCCAATTGCCCTTGTACACAATCGGCCCGGTCGGTCCATTCGGATCGGGCGAGCCCCCCTTCGGCTCCAGGGTCACCGCCAGCACCGCCACATCGTCGCTGATGGCATTGTCCGTCAAGGTGAAGCGGCCCTTGTTGTCAGCCAATACCCCCAGCGAACGCGGCTTGCCCGACTTCGGCACCGCCCACAGATGCAGGCTCTTGTCGGCCGCGACCGGCGCGCCGCCCACCACCCGCGCATCGAGGGCGTGGTGCTTGCGGTCGGCGGTCAGCACCATGGCGGGCTGGGCCTTGTCGTCGCTCAAGGTGGCCACGTACGAAATGACCGGCGCATCGACCGGACGGTAGCTTACTACCACCACCAGCAGCAGGGCCGCCATGGCGGTCGACACCATCCCCAGGTTGCGCCAGAACGCCAGGTTGTCGCTCTGCCAGAAGCGCCAGCCGCCGGTCTTTTTCGGCTTGAGGTCCAGACGCCGTTCGATGCCGCGCCACACGCTTTTCGGCGGCCTCACATCACCGGCAAACTCGGCCATGGGCGCCAGGCGCTGCTGCCACTGCGCGGTGATATTGCGCAAGTCGGCGTCCTGGTGCAGCCAGCCTTCGAAACGGCGCCGCGCGCCGCCCCTGAGCGTACCCAGCACGTATTCCGCCGCCAGTTTCTGGCGCAGGACAATGTTATGTCGGATGTTCATGTTCGCTCCCGTTTCGCGAGGCAGGTGCGCAGTTTTTCAAGACTGCGCCTGATCCAGGTTTTGACGGTTCCGACTGGTAGTTTCATCTGCTCGGCCACTTCGCTGTGCGACAGGTCGTGGTAATAGGCCAGCGCGACAACCTGGCGATGCATGCCTTCGAGCGCGGACATGCACCACGCCAGCGCTTTCGCATCGCCACTCATCTGCAACGCCTCGATCGGCGTCGCTTGCGGATCCTGTAGAGCATTCATGACTTCACTATCAAACTGTTCCGCATCGATTTCAACCGAGACGTCGCTGCGCCGGAGGTGGTCGAACGCCTTGTTGCGGACAATGGTCGCCATCCAGGTCATCGGCGCTGCGAGATGACTCTGGTAGTTGGCGGCATTGTTCCAGATGGCGACATAGCTCTCTTGCAAAACCTCTTCAGCGAGCTCGCGCTTGTGCAATATACGCAGCGCGAAGCCAAACAGTTTCGGTGAAGTTGCATCGTAGAGGGAACGGAAGGCGCCGCCATCGCGTTTGCCGGCTGCCAGGAGCCAGGTGCGTAGTTGCTGCGGGTCGAGCGGGTTGACGTCGATGGACACTGAGCGCCTTGACAGTGGGTTCGGGTGGCCGCGGCGTGGCGCGGAGTGCCCGGTGAGGTTATCCCAAAGGCATATCGGATTACAACAAACATATTTGCGAAACAAAGCAAAATAGTTGAATCCAATCGCGCGCCGTTTGCGTACGCAGTATTGTGGAGACGGCTGAGTTGGTTCGTGCAACACCTTCATCGGGAGACAATATGCAGATCACGCGCGTGGGTAGCTTGTTCTTGGCGGCAAGTTTGACGGCCGGTGCGGCGTACGGACAGGGCCGGCCCGACCTGGGCAAGCTCACTGCGACGGGCGGCGTCAGCCAGCTCGAAGGCGCCGGCGGCGGCGGCCTGACCCCGTGGGCGCTGATTACCGGCTATGGCAGCCGCGACAGCTGGGGCGCGAACGCGCACTACACCGGCGTGCGCACCCAGGATTACACGCTGGACACGGCCGGGGTGGCGCTGGGGCTGGCCGACCGGGTCGAACTGTCGCTGGCGCAGCAGCATTTCAAGGGCAGCCTGGCGCCGCTGAACCAGCTGAGCATCAAGCAGGATATTCTTGGCGTAAAAGTGAAAGTGGCGGGCGACGCCGTGTACGGGCAAGATAGCTTGATGCCGCAGATCGCCGTCGGCGCGATGTACAAGCGCAACAAGGGCGTGGGCGGGCTGGGGGCGCTGGGCGTGACCAGGGTCACGCAACTGGGCGCGAAGGATGACAGCGGCACCGATCTCTACGTGGCCGCGACCAAGCTGCTGTTGCATCAGAGTTTGCTCTTGAACGCTACCGTGCGCGCGACCAGGGCCAATCAGATGGGTTTACTGGGGTTTGGCGGCGACAGGGGCGATTCCTGCAAGGCGATGCTGGAAGTGTCGGCCGCGTACCTGGTGGACCGCCAACTGGTGGCCGGCGTGGAATACCGCCGCAAGCCGCACAATCTGGGGGTGGACAATGAAAAGGCGTATTACGACGTGTTCGTGGCCTGGTTCCCCAGCAAGCATGTGTCGGTGACGGCCGCGTACGCGGTGCTGGGGGAGATTACGGTGTTCAACCCCCAGCGCCAGCGCGGCGCGTATTTGTCGGTGCAGACGGGGTTTTGAACGCTAACCTCCAAACCGTCGTTCCCGCGTAGGCGGGAACCCAAGTTTGTTTCAAAGCCGCTGACGGCTCTACAAAATGAGGTTCCCGCCTACGCGGGAACGACGGTTTCGAGCTTAACGCCGTTTCGTACAGTAACTAATTTTGAGCATTCAGCCCGCGATGGTTTTTTCCAGCAACTTATGCAAGGCCGGAAAATCCGGCTCCCCCACATAGCGCTTGATGATCTTGCCATCCTTGTCGATCAAGAACGTGGTCGGCGTTAACGTCACATCCCCGAAGGCCTTGGCAATATCGCCGGCGCTATCGAGCGCCACGGTAAACGGCAGGCGGTTGGTCTCGGCATAATTGAGCACGTAATTGGGCGCGTCGTACTTCATGGCCACCGCCACGAACTCCATGCCCTGGCCCTTGAACTTGTTGTACGTATCGACCATCTGCGGCATTTCCTTGACGCAGGTTGCGCACGAGGTTGCCCAGAAATTGACCATGACCACCTTGCCGCGCAAGCTTTGCGAGCTGATTTTCTGGCCCTTGATATCGATGAAGGTCACGTCCGGCGCGGGCGTGCTGCGCGCCAGCGAGGAATAGCCGATGGCGGCAATGGCCACCACCGCCGCGCCGATAAGCGCCGGTTTGAGCCAGGAAGTACGGGGTGGAGTCTGGGTGGACATGACTGTGGAAGCGGGAATGGAACAGAAAATCATTATAGCCGCGCTGCAAAAACGCTGCCCGCGCGGCCAAGTACTTACAAGCGACCAGCCAAGACGACTACAACTGGACCGACGAAGACCGTGGCGAAATCGCCTTGAGCTCGTCGTCGCTGATGTATTCCAGCACTTTGACGACTTTTTTCACGCCCGACACGCCACGCGCCACATCGGCGGCGACCTGGCCTTCGCGCTGGGTCACGCGGCCCATCAGGAACACGGTGCCGCGCTCGGTGATGACCTTGAACGAGGTCGCCGAAATGGTCTGCATGTCCACCAGGCTGGCCTTGACCTTGGTGGTGATCAGCGAATCGCTCGAACGCGAGGTATAGGTGGCGGGCGAAGCGATGTCGAGTTCGTTGATCACGATCGCCACGCCATCGATGTTGGCCACTTCGCGCTCGACCGCCGCCTTCATGGCTTCGTCACGCACTTCGCCGGTCAGCAGCACCTTGCGGTTGAAGCTGTTGACATTGATATGCACGTCTTCACCGGTAATTTTCGGCAAGCGCATGTCGGCCTTGAGCGCAATGGCCTTGTCGTCGGCTTGCGCGCCGAGCGTGCGGCGGTCGGCCGTGGCCACCGCGCCGGCCACGGCGCCGCCCACGAACAGCCCGATGCAGCCCTGCAGGCTGCCCAGCAGGGCAACTGCGACGATGGCCTTGGCCAGCGGGCGCATCGCACGTAATGGATCATTCATTCACATCTCCTCCGAACAAGGCGACGTCGATACCGTCGCAAATGCAGTGTATGGTTACCAGGTGCACTTCCTGGATGCGCGCGGTGCGCGTGTGCGGCACGCAGATATGCACGTCGGCGTCGGTCAGCAACTTGCCGAGCGCGCCGCCATCCTTGCCGGTCAGCGCCACGACGCGCATTTCACGCTCGAGCGCCGCTTCGACCGCGGCAATCACGTTGGCCGAATTGCCCGAGGTGGAAATGGCCAGCAGCACGTCGCCGGCCTGGCCGAAGGCTTGCACCTGCTTCGAGAAAATCTCGCGGTAGCTGTAATCGTTGCCCACCGCCGTCATGATCGAGGTATCGGTGGTCAGCGACATCGCCGGCAGCGGAAAGCGCTCGCGCTCGAAACGGCCCACCAGCTCGGCCGCAAAGTGCTGGCAGTCGGCGGCCGAACCGCCATTACCGCAAGCAAGAATCTTGTTGCCGTTCGACAAGGCGAAGAACATCAGTTCGATCGCTTGCGAGATGGGTTGAGCCAGGGCAGAAGCCGCCTGAATCTTGAGTTCGGCGCTTTCGTGGAAGTGGGCGAGGATGCGTTGAGTATTCATAGTGGAGGATTATAGTGCAGCAGATAGCCAACCCGGAGAAGTACGATGAAAATCGCCCTGGCGCTCGCTTATAACTGAATTGCGTTGCGCAGCCACTCCATGCGCTCGCCGTCGATGGCGAGCACGTCGAAGCGGCACGGCGGCGTGTGAGGAAAGCGCAGCAGGTAGGTCTGGGCCGCGCGCACCATGCGGCCGATCTTGGCGGGGGTGATGCTGGCGGCCGCGCCGCCGTGGCTGGCGCTGGCGCGCTGGCGCACTTCGACGAACACCAGTTCCTCGCCGTGGCGCAAAATCAGGTCGATTTCGCCGCCCCGGCAGCGGTAGTTGGCCTCGACCAGGCGCAAGCCCTGGCCTTGCAGATAGTCGAGTGCTTTCTGTTCCCACAGCTGGCCCTGGCGCTGCTTGCCGCTCAGCCGGGCCGGCCACATATTACTGCACGCCGCCCGACGGCTTGAAGCTGCCGCCCTGGTAGACCGCGGTCGGCTGCACCCGCTCGAAGCGCGCCGGGCCGTCGCCGAAGCTGACCGACAACCGTCCGGTCACGCCATCCATGGTGAACGGCGCGCCCGGGTGCAGGGTGATTTCGCGCGCCACCCGGAAGGCATCGATGCCGAGCGCATACAGGCGGTCGAGGTCGAGCGTGCGGCGGCTGGCGTTCCAGCGCGGATACACCATCACGGCCGGATGGTCGGGCTGCACTTCCCACGGCAGGTCGAGCAGGCGCACGCCGTCGAGCTCGGCCAGCGCCATGCCCGGTTCGGTGCCCGGATTGACCGACGAGGTGCCGTAGGCCGGCACGTTGGTGCCGATCGAGGCGCGCACCTGGCGCAGCTGGTCGGCGTCGAGCGCGGTAAATAGCAGGGTCGGCTGTTCGGCATCGACCCGGTTTCTCAGCTGGGCGATGCCCGATTCGCTCAGGTAACCGTTCGAGGCGGACAGTTCCAGGGTCTGCGACTCGTTGCCCAGCTGCTTCCACTGGGCTGCAAACGCGCTGGCGATACGGCGCTGCCAGGTATTCGCGCCGGATACGACCAGCGCGCGCGCGCCTGGATGCTCGCTCGCGGCCCACTGCGCCACCTGGCGCGCTTCGTCTTCGATCGACAGGCCGATCACCAGCAGATTGTGCGGCAGCGCGCCGCCCGTGCCGCGTCCGTCCGGATGATTCAGGGCGATGGTCGGCTTGCTGACGGCCACGCCGGCGCCGGCGATCGCGCTCACCGCCGAGCGCGCCAGCGGGCCGACCACGATATCGTTCTGCGCCAGCGCCGTGGTGTAGGCGGCCAGCACGTCTTGCGGGCTGTCGCCGGTTTCGATCAGGTTCACTTCGAAACCGGTGCGGTCGCGCTCGTAAGCGGCCATGAAACCGGCGCGCAGCGCGCCAGCCGGCGGGCCGAGCGCGTCGGAGCGGGTCGGCAGCAGCAGGCCGATGCGGGTGGCCGCTTTGTTGTCGGGCGCGGCGGCCGCGCGCGGATGGTCGGCCACGGCGCCCGGCGGCGCATCGACCGGCATGGTCTCGACCTCGGCTTCAGGGATGACCGGCGCGACGATCTCGGGCGCGCGCGGCTGGGCCGGTGCGACACTTGTGTTTGGCTCGATAGGCGCGCACAATCCCCCCGGCCTGTCGCAGGGCGTGCTGCAGGCACTCAACATCGTGAGCGCGCTAACGGCGAACAGGCCCTTCAGACTTTTAATCAGCATTACCACTCCCAAATGACAGAATTCCAGACCAGTTCGATCGCCCAGCTTCCCGTCATTGGCGAGGCCGTGCATCAGTCCTATCCTACAGCAACCCTGTATATCGTGGCTACTCCCATTGGCAACGTCACCGACATTACCGTGCGCGCTTTGCACGTGCTCTCGCTGGTCGACGCGGTCGCTTGCGAAGACACCCGTAACACCGGTAATCTGCTGACCCGCTTCGGCCTGTCGCGCCCGATGATCGCCGCGCACCAGCACAACGAACGCGAAGTGGCCGACAAGCTGATTGCGCGCCTGCAGGCCGGCGAGCGCATCGCGCTGGTGTCGGACGCCGGCACGCCGGGCGTATCCGACCCGGGCGCGCGCATTGTCGACGCCGTGCGCGCCGCCGGCCTGCGCGTGGTGCCGCTGCCGGGCGCCTCGGCGGCGGTGACGGCGCTCTCGGCCAGCGGGCTGGTCAACGATCAATTCTATTTTGTGGGTTTTTTGCCGGCCAAGGCAAAGCAGCGCGAAACCGCCCTGCAAAAACTGCTGACGGTCGGCGCCACCATGGTGTTCTACGAAGCGCCGCACCGCATCCTGGACTGCGTGGAAGCGCTGGCCGGCGTGTTCGAGCCGGCGCGCCAGGTGGTGTTCGCGCGCGAGTTGACCAAGCTGTTCGAAGAAATCCACCGTTGCCCTTTGTCCGAGGCGCTGGCCTGGGTCAAGGCCGATCCGCACCGCGAAAAGGGCGAGTACGTGGTGCTGCTCGAAGGCGCCCAGGCCGAGGGCGATGCCGAAGAGGCCGAGGCCGAGCGCATCCTGCATATCCTGCTGGCTGAATGTTCGGTCAAGCAGGCCGCCAACCTGACCGCGCAAATTACCGGGCGCAAGAAGAATGCCCTGTACGACCGCGCGCTGGAAATCAAGGGTCAGCAGGACTGATCTGCATCAATCGCACTTTCGCGCCATCGCCATTGTCCAAGCGGGACGCGGGCTGCTTCGCACCACCGGCCGTGCAAGTCGTATCGGGGGACTATGCCCGGCGGCTGGCGCGGAGCGGCGCCGCGTACGGACGGCGGGCGAGAATGCGGCAATCAACAGAGTTTAAAAATAGCTTGCTATTTGATAGTGCGCTACATATACTGCTTCACATGGACGACAAACAAACACCGAATAACGACGTTCCCCGGCTTGATGGCCAGTTGTGCTTCTCGCTGTACTCGACTTCCCTGGCGATGAGCAAGCTGTACCGCAAGTTGCTGCGCAAGCTCGGGCTGACGTACTCGCAGTACCTGGTGTTGATGGTGCTGTGGGAACAGAACGAGTTGACGGTGTCGGAAATTGGCGAGCGTCTGTCCCTGGACTCGGCAACCCTGACTCCCCTGCTCAAGCGGATGGAACAGGCTGAACTGCTGACCCGCATCCGCGCCGCCAGCGATGAACGCCAGGTCATCATCTCGCTGACCGAAGCAGGCAGCCTGTTGCGGGAAGAAGCGAAGAAGTTTCCTTCGCAAATGTTGTGCACCTTTGCTTGCGGGTTGGACCAGGTCGTCAGCTTGAAGCAGCAGCTCGATGAACTGCGCAGTAACTTGAACAAAAACACGTAATGCACGGGGTGGGCAAGTACCGCCTGCCCCGGTCGAATAAAAATATAGTGCGCTATATAATAGTAAGCTAACTTAATCTCTTAAAAGGAACCACCATGAAAGCCATCAACACCATCGCCCTCGCCCTGTCGATCAGCGCAGCAGCCGCCGCTCCCGCCATGGCCGCCCCAAGCACGGTCGCCGCCGTCAAGCCGACCGTGATCCTGGTGCACGGCGCCTTTGCCGACGCCGGCAGCTGGAACGGCGTTGCCTCGAAACTGCGCGCCGACGGCTACAGCGTAATCGGCGCCGCCAACCCGCTGCGCAGCGTCAAGGGCGATGCGGCGGTGGTGTCCGATATCGTCAAGTCCGTCAAGGGCCCGGTGGTGCTGGTCGGTCACTCCTACGGCGGCGCGGTGATCTCGACCGCCGCCAACGGCAACCCGAACGTGAAAAGCCTGGTCTACGTGGCCGCGTTCGCTCCGGACCAGGGTGAAACGGCGTTAGAGCTGTCCGGCCGCTTCCCCGGCGGCACCCTGGGCCAGGCCTTGGCCGAGCCTGTGTCCATCGCTGGCGGCGGCAAGGATTTCTACATCCAGCAAGACAAGTTCCACCAGCAGTTCGCCGCCGACGTGCCGAAAGCCGACGCCCAGCTGATGGCGATAGCGCAGCGCCCGATTGCCGAAGCCGCCCTGACCGAAGCGTCCGGTGCACCCGCCTGGAAAAACCTGCCGTCGTACTTCATCTACGGCACCGGCGACAAGAACATCCCGGCCGCCGCCCTGGGCTTCATGGCCGAACGCGCCAAGTCGCGCAAAACCGTTGAAATCAAAGGCGCTTCGCACGTCGTGATGACCTCCAACCCGGCCGCCGTTGCCCGCCTGATCGAAGACGCGGCGCAGGCCAAGTAAGCCGAAGCAATATATAGCTCGCTACTTAATAGACATCAACTAAAAGGAACATCATGAAATCCGCTCTCGCCCTGACCCTGCTCGCCGCCTCCCTCTCGACCGTTCACGCGGCCAGCCTGCCCGGCGTCGAACGCAACACCGCGCAATTTTTGAAAGCGATCGAAGGCGGCAAGCCGCTCGAGCAGATGACGCCGCAAGAGGCGCGGGCCGTGCTGGTCGGTGCGCAGGCGGGCAGCAAGGTGGCGCTGGCGCCGGCCGATGTGAGCGAAAAAACCGTCACCTTGGACGGCAAGCCGGTCAAGCTGACCATCGTGCGCCCGGCAGGGGCCAAGGGCAAGATCCCGGCCTTCATGTTTTTCCATGGCGGCGGCTGGGTGCTGGGCGACTATCCGACCCACGAACGCCTGGTGCGCGACCTGGTCGCCGGTTCCGGCGCGGCGGCGGTGTTCGTCAACTACACGCCGTCGCCGGAAGCGGGCTACGGGGTGGCGGTCAAGCAGGCGTATGCGGCAACCCGCTGGGTGGCCGAGCATGGCGACGCCATCAACGTCGACGCCAAGCGCCTGGCGGTGGCCGGCAACAGCGTGGGCGGCAACATGGCGGCGGTGGTCAGCCTGATCGCCAAGGACCAGGGCGCACCCAAGCTGCGCGCCCAGGTGCTGATGTGGCCGGTGACCGACGCCAACTTCGATACGCCGTCGTACAAGCAGTTCGCCAACGGGCACTTTTTGACCCGCGACCTGATGGTCTGGTTCTGGGACAGCTACACCAGGGATGCCGGCGCCCGTAAAGAAATCTACGCTTCGCCCCTGCAAGCGAGCAACGCGCAACTGCAAGGCTTGCCACCAACCCTCATCCAGACCGCCGAATTCGACGTGCTGCGCGATGAAGGCGAAGCCTATGCCCGCAAACTCGACGCGGCAGGCGTGGACGTGAAAAGCGTGCGCTACAACGGCATGATCCACGACTTCGGCCTGCTCAACGCCCTGGCCACCTTGCCGGCCACCCGCAGCGCACTCGAGCAGGCGTCGCAAGAACTGAAGCTGCGCCTGAAATAAGCAGTCGTGACCGGGACCTGTACAACGCAGGCCCGGTCTTTTTCTACCACTTGCACCCGCTATCCTTCTTGTCGAGCAGGAGGATGAGCGGAGCGAGCAATCCGCCCGGAATCCCATCTTTGCAGTGAGACCGCTTGGCCTGGGCGATCACGCGGGCCGCCTTGGTTTCGGTGGCATACGGCTTGGGCGGAATCTGCGCCACCGCCATGCCGGCGCGGGCCGGGTCCGGCTTGGTGGCGATCTCGCGCGCAAACTTGCGCGCCGCATCCGGATCGAACTGCGGCGTGCCCGACGGCGCCGCCGCCGTGAACGCTTCCGGCGCATGCGCTTGCGTCTCCGGCAAGGCAATCACATCGGGCGCCGCGATACTCTCCGCTGGCGCTGGCGCTGGCCGGGCACTTGCCGTTGGCAACGCTGTTGCCGGTTCCGCTTTCGCGGTTTTCTTCCTTTCCGTGTTTACTGCCTGCTTCGGTTTTAATGCTGGCTTCGGTTTGGCCTCAGGCTGAGCCTTCGGCGCCGGCTCAGGTAGAACCTCGGGCGCCGGTGCGGGCCGCGCGCGCAAGGTCACCATCAACGCCTCGCGGGGCTGGCCGGCATCTTCCCGCCACGGCGGCGTCAGCCCTTGCCGGTACGCGAACAGCAGCAGCCCATGCAAGGCGACCGACACCGCGATGCCGGCGCCAATCCGCAGCAAAACGCGGTCATTGATGGTTGGACTGGGGGCGGATGCGTAAAAATTCATCTATTTCGAAGAAAAATGCGAAAAAATCATACCGACCCTTGACCAAGTGTATTCCCTCCGCTATGATTCTTGTCCTCGGAGTGTGGCGCAGCCCGGTAGCGCACCTGGTTTGGGACCAGGGGGTCCAAGGTTCGAATCCTTGTACTCCGACCATGAATTGATATGCAGGCTGATGAAGAACACCTCATCAGCCTGTCATACTCCCCCGGCAGCATCTCTTCCAGCAACATCATTCTCCTTCCCAGTAGTCGACCGATTGGCCAATGTGGCCTACTGTCCGTTGTGGCAAGGTGTTTGCACCGCCGCCCGCACCCTGCAGCAGTGTCGCATACTTCCCGGAATCGGGAAATTCCACCACTTCCGGCGACTGGTTCGTGCTCAGCGCGAGATAGCGCAACTCCCCCTCCCCTGTATTGATAATCTGATGTGCCGTTTCCTGCCCGCCGGCCGGACAGGCAACAATATCGCCCTGCCGCAGCGGATAGCTGGCGGCGCCGATCCTGATCGTTCCACACCCTTGGACAACGATGAACACCTCTTCGTTCACCCGGTGGTTATGAAAAGGGAAAGCGCGCTTGCCGGGCGAGAGCACCGTCAGGTTGCAGCCCAGTGCGCGCATGCCGATCAGTTCGCCAATCATCGCGATACGCGGCGCGAACCGTTCTGCGGCTGCGCCAGTGGGCGCGTACTGCGGCGGCATGTCTTGCGGCGTCAACTGGTCGAGATTGATGACGGGATGGGGCATGGCGGTCTCCTTTGCATGATTGATAAGTCATTATAGGAGTGCTGCCTGCGAAGAAAAACAGCGGCAACCGTAATACACTGTCAAATTGCATTGACAATCGATCCCCCGTTTATGCTGAACCTGAACCGTCTGCAAATGTTTGTCGCCATCGTCGAGACCGGCTCGTTCACCAAGGCCGCAGCCAGGCTGGACGTCACCAAGGCCATGCTGAGCTTCAACCTGAAGCAGCTTGAAGGCGAGCTTGGCGTGTCGCTGCTGACGCGCACCACGCGCCGCACCGCGCTCACCGATGCGGGCCAGCGCTTCTTCGACAGCTGCGTGCAGGTGCTCTCGCAAGCCGAAGCGGCCATCGACGCGGCGCGCAGCAGCCACGCGGCGCTGACGGGGACTTTGCGCGTGACCTCGACCGCCGAATACGGCGCGCACATGGTGGTGCCGGCGCTGGCCGCGTTCGCGCGCGAGCACGCGGGTTTGAAGGTGGATTTTTCGGCGTCGCCGGGATTGGCCGATCTGGTGTCGGACCGGTTCGACCTGGCGCTGCGTTTGGGCAGCCTGCGCGACTCGACCTATCGCGCGGCGCTGATGGAGCGCTTTGCCACCCTGCCGGTCGCCAGTGTCGCGTATGTGGCGCGCCACGGGGCGCCCGAGACGCCGCAGCAGCTGCAAGCGTTTGAGGGCATCTTCCACGCGCGTTTTGAAGGGCCGTTAAGCTGGACGCACACGGCCAGCGGCGAGATCGTCGCCACCACGCATTCACGGCAGCGCATCGTCACCGATAACGCGGCCGGCATGCGCAGCTTTGCGCTGGCCGGTGCGGGCGTGGCGATTTTGCCGGAGTGGCTGGTGAGGGAGGACGTTGCCGCGGGTCGTTTGCTGCGGCTACTGCCCGCGTATGCGTTGCCGGAACAGGGCGTGTACGCGGTCTACCCGAACACGCGCCATCTGCCGGCCAGGGTGGGGATGTTCATCGCCTTCCTGCGCGAGTTCATTGGCCACCAGAGACCGTAACGCTGTTGTCTCAAGCTGTTTGCCTGCACCCTCAAAACCGTCATTCCCGCGCAGGCGGGAATCCAAGGCATCTTTGCTAAGCGGCGGTGCCTTGGATTCCCGCCTGCGCGGGAATGACGGCTAGAACGTTACGGGCTCCAAATATGCGAATCAGCCCGCGCGCTTCGCCGCAATCGCATTGCCCGCACGACTCGACCCCTTGCGTCCCAGGTGCTGCGCAATGAACTGCCCCGCATCGACCACCATATCGAGATCGATCCCGGTTTCAATCCCCAACCCCTGCATCAGATACAGCACATCCTCGGTCGCCACATTCCCGGTCGCGCCCTTGGCATACGGGCAGCCGCCCAGCCCCGACACCGACGAATGAAAGATCGACACGCCCACTTCCAGACTGGCGTAGATATTGGCCAGCGCCTGCCCGTACGTATCATGGAAGTGCCCGGAAATCCGGTCCAGGTGAAACTCCTGGGCGGCGCGCAGCATCACCGCCTGCGTCTTGCGCGCGGTCGAGACCCCAATCGTGTCGGCGATGTCGATCTCGTCGCATCCCAGCTCGCGCATGCGGCCCACCACGTCGGCCACGGCGTCGAGCGACACCTCGCCCTGGTACGGACAGCCGAACGCGCAGCTGATGCTGCCACGCAGGCGCAGGCCGTGTTCCTTGGCCGCCCTGGCCACGCTCTCGAAGCGCGCAATCGACTCGGCGATCGAGCAGTTGATGTTCTTTTGCGAGAACGCCTCCGACGCCGATCCGAAAATCACCACTTCGTCAGCCCTGGACGCCAGCGCCGCGTCAAAACCCTGCATGTTGGGCGTGAGGGCCGAATAAACGGCGCCCGCGCGGCGCGTGATCCCGGCCATCACCTCGGTGCTGGTCGCCATCTGCGGTACCCACTTGGGCGACACGAACGACGCCGCTTCGATATTCGCAAAGCCGGCGCGCGAGAGGCGGTCGACCAGCTCGATCTTGACGGCGGCGGGCACCGACTCTTTTTCGTTTTGCAGGCCGTCGCGCGGCCCCACTTCGACGATCTTGACTTGTTGTGGCAGGGTGTTCATGACGATTCCTTGTTCGAATATTGGTACATGCGCGGTTAATACCCGCGTGCGCGGTCGACCACGTCGGCCACGGCTTCGCCGCGTTCGAGCGCGCCGATCTTGCCGGCGATCTGCGCCACGCTTTCGCTGCGCAAGGTCAGGGCCGAGATATGCGGCGTGATCGTAATGCGCGGCTCATCCCAGAACGGATGCGGCCCCGGCAGCGGCTCGTTGCGGAACACATCGAGCGTGGCGCCGGCGATATGGCCCGACTTGATCAAGGTCAGCAAATCCGGCTCGGCCAGATGCGCGCCGCGCGCCACATTGACCACAAACGCCCCTTCGGGCAGCTTGGACAGGTTGGCGCGCGCCAGCAGGTTGGTGGTGTCGGGCGTGAGCGGCAGCATGCACACCAGCACCCGCGTGCCGCGCAAGAATTCATCAAGGCCGTCTTCGCCGGCAAAGCAGGTGACGCCATCGATCTCCTTGTGGCCGCGGCTCCATCCGCGCAGCGGAAAACCGAACTGCGCCAGCGAGTCGAGCACGCGCCGCCCCAGCATCCCCATGCCCATCACGCCAATCGTGAACTGCGCCTTGTCGAACTGCGGCAGCGGCGCCCACAAGCCACGTCGCGCCTGGCGTTCGTATTCGTCGAAACGGCGGTAGTAGCGCAGCACCGCGTGCGCCACGTATTCGGCCATCTGGAGCGCCATGCCGGCGTCGCCCAGGCGGATGATCGGCACCGGCGGCAGCGCGTCGCCGAACTTGAGAATGGCGTCCACGCCGGCACCGGTCAGGAAAATCGCCTTGACCTTCGCCAACTGGTCGAGCAGCGCCGGCGGCGGCGACCACAGAACCGCGTAATCGCAAGGCGCGCACGGCACGCCTTCCTGCCAGACCACCACCTCGGCTTGCGGCAGCACGCTGGCGAAATCGCGAACCCACGGCTCGGTAACGCCGTCGGCCCGATGTAGAAGAATGCGCATGCTTGTCTCCACTATGCTTTTCTGTTTTGTTTTTATGCAGCCTTGAATGCCAACAGCGGGGCGCCGTCGGCGACCTGGTCTCCTACCTGATACAGGATTTCTTCAACCAGCCCGTCGCTTGGTGCGCCGATGGTATGTTCCATCTTCATCGCTTCCATGATGACGAGCGGATCGCCCTTCTTGACTTGCTGTCCTTTGGTGGCCAGTACCGCCACCACTTTGCCCGGCATTGGCGCGGTCAGGCGCCCGCCTGCGGCTTCGGCCTCGCCGGCGTGCGCCATCGGGTCGTTATAGGCCAGCACAAAGTGCCGTCCGCCGGTGAACACGTGAAAGGTGTCGCCATCACGCCGCACGGCGCCGTGGATCGACGTCGCCCCGAGCTTGATCGACAGTTCCGCGCCAGTTTGCGCGGTGACGGCCAGCCCGGCGTCGATGCCGCCCACTGACAGGTCCCACCCGTGCTGGCGGTAGGTCAGGCCGACCTGGTAGGCCTTGCTCTCTTTCGCCGCCGAATACTCGTCGGTGAACGAGAGCTGGCGCTGGCAGGCGCTGTTCAGGCGCCAGCCGAGCGCATTGCCCCACGGGTCGGACGGATTGTCCGACTGGCCGATCGAGGCCTGCTTCTCGGCCCCGATCAAGGCCACCGCGGCCAACGCCAGCGCGCCGACGGGCGCCGCTTTTGGTGCCGGGAACAGGGTATCGGCATTGCGTTCGATCAGGCCGGTGTCCAGGTCGGCCGTCGCAAACGCGGTGCCTTCGACCAGGCGCTTGAGGAAGGCGATATTCGTGGCCAGGCCGACGATCCGGAACTCGGCCAGCGCCTGCGACATGCGCGCCAGCGCCTGCGTGCGGTCCGCACCCCAGACAATCAGCTTGGCGATCATCGGATCGTAATACGGCGAGATGGCGTCGCCCTCGCGCACGCCCGAATCGATGCGCACCGCCGCCGGCGAGCCGCCAGGCGTGCCACCCAATTCGAAACTGACCGCGCTTGGGGTATCCATATGGCGCAAGGTGCCGATCGACGGCAGGAAGCCTTTTTCAGGATTCTCGGCGTAGATGCGCGCTTCGATTGCATGGCCGTGGATGCCCAGCTCCATCTGCGTTTTCGGCAGCCGCTGGCCATTGGCCACGCGCAGCTGCCACTCCACCAGGTCGGTCCCGGTGATCATTTCGGTCACAGGGTGTTCGACCTGCAGGCGCGTGTTCATTTCCATGAAGTAGAACGAACCATCCTGGTTGGCGATGAATTCGACCGTGCCCGCACCCACATAGCCGACCGCGCGCGCGGCAGCGACCGCAGCCTCGCCCATGGCGGCGCGGCGTTCCGCCGACATGCCCGGCGCCGGCGCTTCTTCCAGCACCTTCTGGTGGCGCCGCTGCACCGAGCAATCGCGCTCGTGCAGGTAGACGCAATTGCCGTGGGTGTCGGCGAACACCTGGATTTCGATGTGGCGTGGGCGCAGCAGGTATTTTTCGGCGAGTACCTTGTCGTCCCCAAAAGAGCTGATCGCCTCGCGCTTGCACGAAGCCAGCGCCGCCTTGAAGTCTTCCGATTTTTCGATCACGCGCATGCCCTTGCCGCCACCGCCGGCACTGGCTTTCAACAGGACCGGGTAGCCGATGCGGTCGCCCTGCTTCTGCAAGAAGTCCGGGTCCTGCTCGTCGCCGTGATAACCGGGCACCAGCGGCACGTTGGCCTTTTCCATCAGCGACTTGGCGGCCGACTTGGAACCCATCGCACGCATGGCCGAACCCGGCGGGCCAATGAACACCAGGCCGACTTCGGCGCAGGCGTCGGCAAACTCCGCGTTCTCCGACAAAAAACCGTAGCCGGGGTGGATCGCTTCGGCGCCGGTGGCCAGCGCCACGGCGATGATCGTGTCGCCGCAAAGATAGCTCTCTTTGGCGGCGGCGGGGCCGATCAGCACAGCTTCATCGCATACCGCGACATGCTTGGCGTTCGCGTCGGCCTCGGAGTACACGGCGACAGTCCTGATGCCCATGCGGCGCGCGGTAGCGGCTACACGGCAAGCGATTTCGCCACGGTTGGCGATGAGGATTTTTGTGAACATGCGTGGGTCTCGATCGATTGTTATTCTAGGTTGTTGGGATCAGCCGCCGCAGCTGGCCTTGGGCGCCGATTCCAGCGTCGATGCGCGCGTCACCAGGCCCAGTTTGGCCAGCAGCACGCGGTCGTCTTCGGCTTCCGGGTTGTCGGTGGTGAGCAGCTTGTCGCCGTAGAAAATCGAATTCGCGCCGGCCAGGAAGCACATCGCCTGCACCGCTTCGCCCATCTGGCGACGGCCGGCCGACAAGCGCACGCGCGCTTCCGGCATGGTGATGCGGGCCACCGCGATGGTGCGCACGAATTCGAACGGGTCGAGCGGGTCCATGCCGTGCAGCGGCGTGCCTTCGACCTGCACCAGGTGATTGACCGGCACCGATTCCGGATACGGGTTCAGGTTCGCCAGTTGCGCAATCAGGCCGGCGCGCTGCAGGCGCGATTCGCCCATGCCGACGATACCGCCGCAGCAGACCTTCAGGCCGGCGCTGCGCACGCGGCCCAAGGTATCCAGGCGGTCCTGGTATTCGCGGGTCGAGATCACGTTGCTGTAGAACTCGGGCGCCGTATCCAGATTGTGGTTGTAGTAGTCCAGGCCCGCTTGTTTCAGGCGGTCGGCCTGGCCTTCTTCGAGCATGCCGAGGGTGGCGCAGGTTTCCAGGCCCAGTGCCTTGACTTCGCGCACCATCTCTTCGACCTTTTCCATGTCGCGCTCTTTCGGGCTGCGCCAGGCGGCGCCCATGCAAAAGCGCGTGGCGCCGTTGGCCTTGGCCTGGCGCGCCGCATCGAGCACCGTCTCGATGCCGAGGATCTTCTTCGCCTCAACGCCGGTATCGTAACGCGCCGCCTGCGGGCAGTAGCTGCAGTCTTCCTCGCAGCCGCCGGTCTTGATGGACAACAGCGTGGCCAGTTCAACGTCGCCCGCCGGGAACTGCTTGCGATGCACCGTCTGGGCCTGGAACATCAGGTCATTGAACGGCAGCTCGAACAGCGCCAGCACGTCCGCCAGCGGCCAGGTGGCCGTGTCAAGCAGGGTGATCGCGGCCGCGGGCGGGTGGAAAGAGACAGCTTGGGTTTGGGACATCATGATTCCTTCAGGTTCAGTCGCGCGCGGACGGCCAGCCAGGCAGCCCCGCGAGATCAATAAATTTGGCCGCTCTAGCAGCCGTCGGCTGCTCGAGGTACGGGATACGCCCCAGGAGGCGCGCCGGGATGCGTTCGGCCAGCGCTTCGACATTCTCGTCGGCGAACTGCATGTCCGGGTCGATCTCGTTGACCACCCAGCCGGCCAGCACCAGGCCGCGCGCGATAATCGCTTCGACCGTCAGCAGCGCGTGGCTGATGCAGCCAAGGCGCAGACCCACCACCAGGATCACCGGCAGGTTGAGTTGTTCGGCCAGTTGGGCGCTGTCGAAAAGGTCCGAGAACGGCACCCGGAAGCCGCCCACGCCCTCGACCACCACGGCATCCGAGGCGGCCGCGATTTCGGCATAGGCGGCGATGATCGGCACCGGTTCGATGGTCACGCCATCGAGTTTGGCGGCGATGTGCGGTGCGCAGGCTGCGCGCAGCATGTAGGGGGTGGTGATGTTGACCGGCAGGTGCACGCTGCTTTCGGCGACCAGCATGTCGGCGTCGTCGTTATGCAGTTCGCCGTGGCGCTCGGTGGCGCCGGCGGCCACCGGCTTCATGCCGCAGGCGCGCACGCCGCCGGCCACCAGCATGTGCAGGATCGCGGCCGAGACCAGGGTCTTGCCGATCTCGGTGTCGGTGCCGGTGACAAAACAGCAAAAGCGGAACGGCAGGCCTTCGGCCGCCAGCGACGGCTGCGGCTCTGCCACCAGCACAGCTTCGGCGCCTGGCACCTGTTCGGTCACCACGGGTACGATGGGATCATTGAGGCTCATCTCACGTCCTTTCCAGGTCGTTGAGCACAGCGGCGAGCTGCGCGACTTCTTCATGCGTGTGCGCGGCCGACAGGGTCACGCGCAGGCGCGCAGTTCCTTCGGGCACGGTCGGAGGTCGGATCGCCGGCACCCACAGGCCGTGGCCATGCAGGCCGGCGCCGATGCGCAGGACTTCTTCGTTGGTGCCGATCACAATCGCCTGGATCGCGGTGTGGGACGGCACGCGCTGCCAGCGTTTCAGGTCGATCTGTTCGTCGAAAGCGGCAATCAGGGACGCCAGGTGCGCGCGGCGCGAGGCGCCTTCGTCGCCGCCGATGATGTCGATGCTGGTCAAGAGCGCGTGCGCCAGCGCCGGCGGCGCGGCGGTGGTGTAGATGTAGGGCCGACCGCGCTGGATCATCAGTTCGATCACGCTGGCATGCGCCGCCACGAAGGCGCCGCCGACGCCGGCCGCCTTGCCCAAGGTGCCCATGTAGACGATGTTTGGGGAGCGCAGCTTGAAGTGTTCGAGCGCGCCGCGCCCGTGCGCGCCCAGCACGCCGAAGCCGTGGGCGTCGTCGATCACCAGCCAGGCGTCGTGCTGCTCGCACAGCGCCAGCAGTTCGGGCAAGGGTGCGATGTCGCCATCCATGCTGAAGACGCTGTCGGTCACCACCAGCTTGGCGGTGGCGTTGCTGGCGGCGAGCATGGCGCCCAGGGCCGCCAGGTCCGCGTGCGGATACACCTTGACCGAAGCGCGCGCAAGACGGGCGCCGTCGATCAGCGAGGCGTGGTTCAGCGACTCCGAAAAAATCTGGGCGTCGCCATCGGCGCCGAGCGCGGTCAGGATCGCCAGGTTGGCCATGTAGCCGGTGCAAAAGCTCAGCGTGCGCGCCGATTCCAGGTGCGGGCCGACGAAGTCGGCCAGCCGCTCTTCCAGCCGCTGGTGCGCCACGCTGTGGCCCGATATCAGATGCGAAGCGCCGCTGCCGGCGCCATACAGGTCCGCGCCTTCGCGCAGGGCGTCGACCACGCGCGGGTGCGCCGCCAGGCCCAGGTAGTCGTTGCTGGCAAAGGCCAGCAACGCGCGCCCGCCGACCATCAGGCGCGGCTTGCAGGGCGTTTCCACCACGCGCCGTTCGCGCGTCAGGCTTTGCTCGTCCAGCTGGCGCAGCTGGTTCTCGATGGCGTCGATCAGTTTCATCAATCAGCTCGCGATCACGGTGTCGAACACGGCGCGGGTGCGCTCGGCCAGGCCGTCGCTTTCCTCGTCGCTGAGGATATACGGCGGCATCAGGTACACGGTGCGGCCGATGGGGCGCAGCAACAGTTCGTTTTCCAGCGCGCTGGCAAAGAAGCGGCGCGAGAAGGTGGCGGCGCGCGCGGCGTCGGGTTCGACCGCGTCGAAGGCCCAGATCATGCCGCGCTGGCGGAAATTGCGCACGCGGTCATGTTCTGCCAGAGGGGCGAGCGCCATCGTCAGGCGCGTGGCGCGAGCGCGGTTGCGGTTCAACACATCGTCATCCTGGAAGATCTGCAGGGTCGCCAGCGCCGCGCGGCAGGCCAGCGGATTGCCGGTGTACGAGTGCGAATGCAAAAAGCCGCGCGTGACATCTTCGCTGTAGAAAGCCTGGTACACCTCGTCGCGCGTGAGCACCAGGGATAGCGGCAGGTAGCCGCCGCTGATGCCTTTAGAGAGGCACAGGAAATCGGGCCAGATGGCGGCCTGCTCGCAGGCGAAAAAGGTGCCGGTGCGTCCGCAGCCGACCGCGATTTCATCGAGGATCATGTGCACCTGGAAGCGGTCGCACAGTTCGCGCACCAGCGTCAGATAAAGCGGGTCGTGCATCGCCATGCCGGTTGCGCACTGCACCAGCGGTTCGATGATGATGGCGGCGATGTGGCCGGCGCGTTCTTCGAACAGCTTTTCCACATCGGCGGCTGCGCGGCGCGCCACGTCCTGCGCGCTTTCGCCTTCCTGGGCGTTGCGTGCGTCCGGCGACGTGACCACGCGCGCGGCGCGCAGCAGCGGGCCGTAGGCATCCTTGAACAGGGCCACGTCCGTCACGGCCAACGCGCCGATGGTCTCGCCATGGTAGCTGCCCTGCAGGCAGACGAATTCCTGCTTGTCGCACAGGCCCGCGTTGCGCCACGCATGAAAACTCATTTTCAGCGCGATTTCGACCGCCGATGCGCCGTCCGACGCGTAGAAGGCGTGGCCGAGCACCTTGCCGGTCATCGTGGACAACTGCTCCGACAGGCGCACCACCGGTTCGTGCGTGAAGCCGGCCAGCATGGCGTGCTCGAGCCGGTCCAGCTGGTCCTTCAGGGCCGCGTTGATGACCGGGTTGGCGTGGCCGAACAGGTTGACCCACCACGAACTGATGGCATCCATGTAGCGCTTGCCCTCATGGTCGTACAGCCAGGCGCCGCGCCCGTGGCTGACCGGGATCAAAGGCACGGTTTCATGATGCTGCATCTGCGTGCACGGGTGCCATACGCTGCGCAGGCTGCGCGCTACCCAATCCTGGGACATGTCCGCCATCGCCTTACACCAGCCACGAAGGCTTGCGTTTTTCGAGGAAGGAGGCCACGCCTTCGCGGCCTTCGTCCGACGCGCGCACCTTGGCGATGCGTTCGGCGGTGTCGACCACCATGGCCGCGTCGACCGCCTTGCCGGTAATCTCGCGCACCAGCACCTTGGCTTCGCGCACGGCGTTCGGGCTGCTGGTGACGATCGCGTTGACAATCGCCGCCACATGCGCGTCGAGCGCGTCGGCGGGCACGATATCGTGCACGAAGCCGATGCGGTGCGCTTCCTGGGCGCTGAATTTTTCGGCCGTGAGGAAGTAGCGGCGAGCCGCGTTCTCGCCCATGGCGCGGATCACGTACGGTGAAATGGTCGCCGGGATCAGGCCCAGTTTGACTTCGGACAGGCAGAAGCTGGCGCTGCCCACCGATACCGCGATGTCGCACGCGGCCACCAGGCCCATGCCGCCGGCGTAGCAATCGCCCTGGATCTTGGCGACCACCGGTTTCGGGCACAGGTAGATCGCGCGCAGCATCTCGGCCAGCTTGGACGCGTCCTCGCTGTTTTCGGCGTGCGAGTAACCGGCCATTTTCTTCATCCAGTTCAGGTCCGCGCCGGCGCAAAAGGCCGGGCCGTTCGCATCGAGCACGATGGCGCGGATGTCGTCGCTGCGTCCCAGTTCATCGAAAGCCAGCGACAGTTCGGCGATGGTGATTTCGTTGAAGGCGTTGCGCACGTCCGGGCGGTTCAGGGTGACGGTGGCGACCTTGGCGGCGATTGAAACGGCGAGTGTTTGATATTGCACACTGTTCCTTTACATGCGGAAGAGGCCGAACTTCGTGTCCGGGATCTCCGCGTTGAGGGCGGCCGACAGGCCCAGGCCGAGCACCATGCGGGTGTCGGCCGGATCGATCACGCCATCGTCCCACAGGCGCGCGGTGGCGTAGTAAGGGTGGCCTTGGTGTTCGTACTGGTCCTTGATCGGCTGCTTGAAGGCGGCTTCTTCTTCAGGCGACCACTGGCCGCCCTTGTTCTCGATGCCGTCGCGCTTGACCGTGGCCAGCACCGACGCGGCCTGGTCGCCGCCCATCACCGAGATGCGCGCGTTTGGCCACATCCACAAGAAGCGCGGCGAGAAAGCGCGGCCGCACATGCCGTAATTGCCGGCGCCGAAGCTGCCGCCGATGATGACCGTGAACTTCGGCACCGCCGCCGTGGCGACCGCCGTGACCATCTTGGCGCCGTTGCGGGCGATGCCCTCGTTTTCGTATTTGCGACCGACCATGAAGCCGGTGATATTTTGCAGGAACACCAGCGGGATCTTGCGCTGGCAGCACAGTTCGATGAAGTGTGTGCCTTTCAACGCCGACTCGGAGAACAAAATTCCGTTGTTGGCGATGATGCCGACCTTGACGCCGTAGATATGGGCGAAGCCGCAAATGAGGGTGGTGCCGTAGCGCGCCTTGAATTCGTCGAAGTCGCTGCCGTCGACGATGCGGGCGATGACTTCGCGCACGTCGAACGGTTTGCGGGTATCGACCGGGATCACGCCGTACAGTTCTTCGGGCGCGTATTTCGGCTCGCTTGAAGCGCGCAGCGCCATCCGGGCCGGCTTGGTGCGGTTCAGGTTCGAGACGATGGTGCGCGCCAGCGACAGCGCGTGCAGGTCGTTCTGCGCCAGGTGGTCGACCACGCCCGACAGGCGCGTGTGCACGTCGCCGCCGCCCAGGTCTTCGGCCGTGACCACTTCGCCGGTGGCCGCTTTCACCAGCGGCGGGCCGCCCAGGAAAATGGTGCCCTGTTCCTTGACGATGATCGACTCGTCGCTCATGGCCGGTACGTAGGCGCCGCCGGCGGTGCACGAACCCATGACGACGGCGATCTGCGGGATGCCCTTGGCCGACAAATTGGCCTGGTTGAAGAAGATGCGGCCGAAATGGTCGCGGTCGGGGAAGACGTCGTCCTGGTTCGGCAGGTTGGCGCCGCCCGAGTCGACCAGGTAGATGCAGGGCAGGTTGTTCTGGTCGGCGATTTCTTGTGCGCGCAGGTGCTTCTTGACTGTCATCGGGTAGTAGGTGCCGCCCTTGACGGTGGCATCGTTACAGACGATCACGCACTCCTGGCCCGACACGCGGCCGATGCCGGTGATGATGCCGGCGGCGGGCGCGGCGCCGTCGTACATCTGGTACGCGGCCAGTTGCGACAATTCGAGGAAGGGCGTGCCGGGATCGAGCAGCATCTGCACGCGGTCGCGCGGCAGCAGCTTGCCGCGCGCGACGTGTTTGGCGCTGGCGGCCTCGCCACCGCCGGCGGCTGCCGCGGTGACCTTGGCGCGCAGGTCGTCGACGATGCGTTGCATGGCTGCGGCGTTGGCCTTGAAGTCGTCGCTGCGCGGATTGAGTTTGCTGTCGATGTGGGGCATTGCGATCCTTTTTTAGTCCGGGAAACTGCCGTCCAGGTAGTACCAGCGCGCCACGCCATCGTGGGTCTCGCGAACGAAACGGCTCACTTCGTGCAGGCGGTGCGCGCGCCCGCCAATCTTGTAGCGGGCGACGAATTCTACGGTATCGGCGTCCGGCGATTCTAGCAGGTTTGCTTGACGTTTACGTAAACGTAAAGCAGATTTAATCTCCAGTCCAAGCCAGCGGGTTTGCTCGTTTTCGCCGACGATACGATCGGCCGGGACGGTGCTTGGGTGCCAGGTGGCGCGCAGGTAGGCTTCATTGCCCAGGGTGTAGGCGCTGTAGCGCGAGCGCATCAGGGTTTCGGCCGTCTGGGGCACGGCCTCACCGCTCAGGAAAGGAGAGCAGCAAGTGGCGAAGGTGGCGCCGCCGCAAGGGCAGGTGGAGGGAGAAGGCATGATTGTTTGCAGAAACAGAATCTTGCAATTATCCGCCATATTGCCGGCGGCGATGGGATGACGTGCGTCTTTGCGTGCGCACACGCGCATCGCCCTGGTACGGAAAAAGCGTTCGCGGGTGACGAACCCGGCGTGCTTCAAAGGATATTGTATGCTGGCACTCAGTCGGCCCGCATCGGACGCGCTTGGCGCCCCTTCTTTGTGCCTGAAAGATTGTTATGCCAAATGGAAAATTCGAGCTGACGGTGTGCGATCCCGATCCTGCAGAGGATCCGGATAACGATCCTGAAGTCGACCGCCCGCCCGCCTACCTGAGGCTTCCCGATCACCCTGGGAAAGGCACACCTGTCACAACAACGGTGCGCCTGTCCGACCTCATCGCGTATGAAGGCGCGGATGTGTTCATGGACTTCCTTGACGGACGCCTTATCGGCATCGAAGTCTTGCCATAGCCGCCGCGTGGACATTTGCGTGCGCGCAGATCCTGGTCACGCGGCGCTGTTAAGTTTGATGTCTTCGATGGACATCTTGCGTTGACAGGCGATCCATGACCAATAACTATGCCAGGCCCCTGCTGGACCATGAGAGCATCGAACTGTTTTTAGAACGTTGCCTTGGGATGAGGCATGAACTCCTGCTCGGCAATGGCGGCACGATGTCATTGCCGGAACTCTGTAAACGCGTCCGCGATGCGCAAAGTGCCGTGGAATCGGCGCAGGCTGACTCCACAATGGCGAGCAAGCGCAATCGTGTGCCGCCATATCGCAGCGATGTCGCGCGCGATCTCCTGCACCAGCAAATTATCGATGAACTCATCACCTACGAGACGCTTGAATCTGACGAGCAAATCCGGTTGGGTTATGGCGGTGCTAAACCGTGTGGACGACAGGCTGAGCCCGGTGCATGTGCTTATCTTGTGACCGGCTTGCCGGCATCTGGCAAGTCGGCTCTGGTGAGTGTCATCTCGAATCGCCTGGGGGCCATGGTGCTCGATTCGGATTTTGCCAAGCGCAAACTACCCGAATTCGCGCATGCGCTGGCTGGCCCCATGCTGGTTCATGAGGAATCACGCATGCTTATTTTCGCGACATCGAACTCTGACACGCCGTCCTTGTCTGAGTACTGTACCTCGAACAAACTAAACGTTGTCGTTCCGCTCATTGGCAATAATGAAGGTCGTCTAAAAGCTGTACGCCAATCATTTCTTGTACACGGCTATCAGGTTCACTTGACAACCATGCTACTGGACCGCGCTCAAGCAACCAGGCAGGCGCTTTTACGCTTCCTGGACACCGGGAGATATATTCCACCCAGCATGATCTTCGACGGATATGCCAACGATCCTGTTTTAAATTACTATAAAGCGTGGATGGACGCGGGGACCGGGAACGATGTGCAATGGGCTTCGCTGGGGGCACTGGCAATGGGAAGCCGACCGGCCAGCGTTCACAGCTATAGTTCGGACGCCAACCCGGCTGCACTCTGGGAGCAGAGACCATGAAAAAGACATCGCTGCGCAAGAATCGCCTTTCCGATCAATCAACGCGATTGCCCGGTAGTTCTTTCAAGCGAGAGCGCAACGCAAAGCGCCGGCGTTCCGGCCCTGATGTTAGCGGCGACGGCGTCAGCTTGCACGACATGTTGATGGAGCAATGGGCCTTCAACGACGACGATATTGCCGAACGTTTGGCTGCGAGCGTCGGCAAGCGCATCTCGCCCGAGGTGCAGGCATACTATGACCGCATGTTCGCGCTGACGCACGCAAGCGCAAGCGCATGCGAGGACGGCGAGACACCCGCCGCGCTCAGCGACGCAGCTTAAAGCTGCAACCCCAGCCCCTCCAGGCTGATCGGCGGCGCCTCGCCCCGCATCACAGCGGCCAAGATGCTGGCCGACCCGCACGCAAACGTGAACCCCAGCGGCCCGTGCCCCACGTTCAGCCACAGCTTGCTCAAAGGCGTGGCCCCGATGATGGGCGCACTGCTGGGCGTTGCCGGACGCAGCCCCGCCCACGCGCTCACCTGCCCGTAATCGGCCGCCTGCGGCATCACCGCGCGCGCCTGGCGCAGCAGGCCCGCGATCCGGCCCGCGTCGAGCGAGGCATCCTCGCCCACCATGTCGACCATGGCCGCCACCCGCAACTGCTCGCCGATGCGCGCATACAGCACCTTGCGCTCGAAGTCGGTCACGCTGATGTCCGGCGCCACGTCCCCGGGCCGGACCGGCGCGGAGAGGCTGTAGCCCTTGAGCGGATACAGCGGCAGGTAAATGCCCGCCGTGGCCGCCAGGGTGCGGCTGCGGATGCCCGCCGCCAGCACAAAGTCATCGGCCGCCAGCATGCCGGCGCTGGTGTCGAGCCAGCGCAGCTTGCCGCTCTCGAGCACGAACCTGCGTGCGTCACCACGCACCACCCCGCGAAAACGCGGATGCGCGCGCAGGCGCTGCCCCAGCCCGACGCAAAACGCATGACAGTCCGCCACCGCTTCGCCCTGGTTGAACACGCCGCCGGCCAGCACCGGCCGGGCCGCCGCCAGCGCCGGTTCGCGCGCCACGCACTCGGCCGCCGACAGCACCTCGCCGCCCGCCGCCGCCCGCGCCGCTGCGGCGAAGGCCGTCGGCGAGCGGTACACCACCAGCTTGCCCGCCTCGCGCCAGGCAAACTCGTCTTTAGGGAGGATGCCGTCCAGCCGCCCCATCGCTGCGCGGCTCAGCTCGCCTAGCTGGAGCAGGCGCGCCGTGGTCCGGCGGTGCGTGCCGGCATTGCAATGCGCCAGGAACTGCGCCAGCCAGCGCCACTGGCGGCGGTCGGCTTCAAGCCGGAAGCGCAGCGGGCCATCTTTTTGCAACAGCCAGCGCAGCGCCTTGAGCGGCACCCCGGCGTCGGCAAACGGCGCCACGTAGCGATAGCTGAGCTGGCCGCCATTGCGGAAACTCGCCCCCGCGCCGAGCGTGGCCCCGGCTTCGAGCAGGGTCACGCCGAACCCGGCCTCGAGCAGCCACCAGGCCGACGCCAGTCCCACCACCCCGCCGCCGATCACGATCACCTCCCGCATGCCGTTTCACCTCTCCTGACGCCGATAGCGCCAGCTTACGGACAGAGCGCCGGGTGCGCCAATGAATCTTGCGGCCGCGCCCATAACCGCCGCTCATGAGTCTTGTCGATGAAATAATAAATCTGGCGCCTGTGGCGGCACGGCATAAAATTTCCGGCGCGGCGCGGGAGCCGGCCACCCAATCAGGCTAGAATGGTCGACCAGCGCCACACTATGTTCCCCGCTATAACGTGCTGATATGCGCGCGGTGAATAATTTCATACTGGCGCATACTGACTGGCAGCGGCACTACAACTACACTGTTGCGCGCGCCGGCATGACGGCAGCAGCACAGGACCATGACCATGAGCGGAACCGTAATGAGCACTACCCACACCGATTTCAAGGTCGATTCGAACGACAACTCTCCGCTGTACATGCAAGTGGCGCGCAAGCTGATCCAGGATGTGCGCGACGGGCGCTACCAGGTCGACCAGGCGCTGCCGTCCGAACGGCTGCTGTCCGAACAGCTCGACGTCTCGCGCGTGACGGCCCGCAAGGCCATCGACCAGTTGGTCGAGCAGGGCCTGGTGGTGCGCCGCCGCGGCTCCGGCAACTACGTGGCGCCGCGCATCGAGCAGCCGCTGTCGAACCTGTCGAGCTTTTCCGAACAGTTGCAGCAGCGCGGCTACCGTCCCGGTTCCCAGTGGCTCAGCCGCTCGGTGGTGGTGGCGTCCGCCGACGAACAATTGAGCCTGGGCCTGTCTCCGAACTCCCGCGTGGCCCGCCTCGAACGCTTGCGCCTGGCCGACGACGTGGTCATGGCGTACGAGGTGAGCGTGATTCCCTCCAGCGTGCTGCCCAAGCCCGAGGCGGTCGGCAATTCCCTGTACGAGCACCTGGCCACCACCGGCCATACCCCGGTGCGCGCGCTGCAGCACATCCGCGCCATGAACGCCGGCGCCGTCCTGGCCGGCCAGCTTGGCGTGCCGGAAGGCCAGGCCGTGCTGTACATCACGCGCGTGGGCTACCTGGAATCGGGCCAGGCGGTCGAGCTGACCCATTCGTATTGCCGCAGCGACCATTACGACTTCGTGGCGGAGATGCGGCGCGTCGCCTGAGGCTGTTTTTTGCTTTTGCCTGTTTTTACTTTTGCCTGATTCATACTGAACCCCATTCGTTTGGCATTACACTAGCCGCATCCCAGCATTTCCGGAGCGGCCATGTTGAATACCGAAACGCCCGATGGCCAGCATGCGGCCCTCGACCAGTATCCGACCGCCGAGCTGGTCAACGCACTGGTCGACGACCAGTTCAATGCCGTGCACGCGGTGCGGGCGGCGTCAGGCCAGATCGCCGCCGCCGTCACGGCCGCCCTGCCGCGCATCGAGGCCGGCGGACGCCTGATGTATGTGGGCGCCGGCACCTCCGGCCGCCTGGGCGTGCTCGACAGCGTCGAACTGTATCCCACCTTTTCCTGGCCGCACGAACGCGCGCTGGCGCTGCTGGCCGGCGGCATCGACGCCATGTTCGTCGCCGTCGAAGGGGCCGAGGACGACAGCGCCCAGGGCGCGGCCGACCTGTGCGCCTTGAATCCCGGACGCGACGACGTGGTGCTGCTGCTGGCCGCCTCCGGCGCCACTCCCTACGTGCTGGGCGCGCTGCAAGCGGCCACCGAAGCCGGCGCGCTCACGGTCGGCTTCGCCAATAATCCGGATGCGCCCGTGGTGCGCGGCGCGCAGATCGGCATCACGCTCGACACCGGCCCCGAAGTCATTTCCGGCAGCACACGCCTGAAGGCCGGCACTTCGCAGAAAATTGCCCTGAACACCTTTTCGAGTGCCTTGATGGTGCGTTTACACAAGGTCTACGGTAACCTGATGGTAGACTTGAAACCAAGCAATGCCAAGCTGGTGCTGCGCGCGGTCCGCCTGACGATGTTTGCCACCGGCGCCGACGAGGCCGCCGCCCGCGCGGTGCTGGAACAATGCGATTTCCATGTCAAGGTCGCCATCGTGGCCCTGACCAAAAAAACCAGTATCGGCCAGGCGAGGGCCTTGCTAGAGCGCGCGCACGGCAGCGTGCGCGACGCACTGGCCGCTTGAGCCATCCCGTGACGTGCGCGGGCCGGCGCCAGCGGCCCGCCCTGCCTGCATGATCACGAAAGAATAATACGAACCGCGATGCAAACTGCGATGCAAACCAAGCAAGATAGAAGCCCCTGGCTGTGGGTGCCTTCCCTGTATTTCGGCCAGGCCATTCCCTACGTGGTGGTGATGACCCTGTCGGTCCTGATGTACAAGGACCGCGGCATCGGCAACGACGATATCGCCTTCTATACGAGCTGGCTGTACCTGCCCTGGGTCGTCAAGCCGCTCTGGTCGCCGCTGGTGGACATGGTGCGCACCAAGCGCTGGTGGATTGTCTCGCTGCAGCTGGCCATCGGCGCCGCGCTGGCCGCGGTCGGCTTCACGATGCACCTGCCGGGCTGGTTCCAGGCCAGCCTGGCCGTACTGTGGGTGATGGCCTTCTTTTCAGCCACCCACGACATCGCCGCCGACGGCTTCTACATGCTGGGCCTGAAGCAATACCAGCAAGCCGCCTTTGTCGGTGTGCGCAGTACCTTTTACCGGCTGGCCACGATTGCCGGCGGCGGCGCCATGGCCATGCTGGCGGGCAAGCTGACCACCAGCACCGGCGATGTCGGCTTTGCCTGGTCGATCGTGTTTTTCGTGCTCGCGGCGCTGTTCAGCGGCCTGTTCGCCTATCACAGCGTGGTGCTGGGGCATCCGGCGCAAGACAAGACCGTGCTTGGGGGCGAGAACAAGCTGGCCGAGTTCTTCGCGACGTTTGCCTCTTTTTTCGGCAAGCGCGACATCTGGTTGATCCTCGGTTTCATCCTCACCTTCCGCTTGGGCGAATCGCAATTGCTGAAACTGGCGATTCCCTTCATGAAGGACCCGCTCATCAAGGGCGGCCTCGGCATGACGACCGCGCAGGTCGGGCTGGCCTACAGCACCATCGGTATCATCGCGCTGACCTTGGGCGGGCTGCTGGGCGGCTTGCTGATCTCGCGCCTGGGCCTGAAGCGCTGTCTGTGGCTGATGGTGTTCGCGGTACACCTGCCCGATGTCGTGTTCGTCTACCTGGCCACCGCGCTGCCGCAGGATTTTGTCTTGATCGCCGCGAGCATCGCACTGGAACAGTTCGGCTACGGCTTCGGTTTCACCGCCATGATGCTGTACATGATCATGGTCTCGGACGGCGAGCACAAGACCGCCCATTACGCCCTCTGCACCGGGCTGATGGCGCTCGGGATGATGGTGCCGGGCATGTTCAGCGGCAAAGTCCAGGAATTCCTGGGTTACCAGAACTTCTTCATCTACGTCTGCCTGATGACGATTCCCGCCTTCATCATGGCGGCGCTGGTGAAGATCGATCCGGAGTTCGGGAAGAAGACTGATCAATGACGGCGCCGGCCCGCCTCGCTTCGCTGGACGCCTTCCGCGGTTTCACCATCGCGGCCATGACCCTGGTGAACAATCCGGGCGACTGGAGCCATCTGTATTCCCAGCTGGCGCATGCGCACTGGCATGGCTGGACCTTCACCGACTGGATTTTTCCATTTTTTCTGTTCATCGGCGGCGTCTCGATGGCGTTCTCGCTGGGCCGCCTCGCCGCCGCCGGCGCCGACAAACCGGCCCTGCTGCGCAAACTGGCGCTACGCGCCGGCATCATTTTCCTGATCGGCCTGGCGCTGAACCTGATACCGGGGTTCGACTTGTCCACCGTGCGCATCTCCGGCGTGCTGCAACGCATCGCCATCTGCACCCTGCTGGCCGCGCCGATCGTGCTGTATTTCAGCTGGCGCCAGCAAGTGCTGTGGATTATCGGCTTGCTGGCGCTCTACAGCGTGCTGATGCTGCTCGTGCCCGTGCCCGGCATCGGCGCCGGCGTGCTCGAACCGGGCCAGGACTTTGGCGCTTACCTCGACCGCCTGCTGCTCGATGGCCACCTGTGGCCGCAATCGAAAACCTGGGACCCCGAAGGCTTGCTCTCGACCATTCCCGCCCTGTGCAGCCAGCTGCTGGGCGTGCTGGCGGGGCGCTGGCTGTTGTCCGGCAACTCGCGCACCGAACAGACCGTCTGGATGCTGCTGGCCGGCCTGGCCCTGCTGTGGATCGGTTCCATGCTCGACGTAATCCTAATGCCGATCAACAAAAGCCTGTGGACCCCTTCGTTCTGCCTGTTCATGACCGGTTGGGCGCTGATCGTGTTTTCCCCTTTTTACTGGTTGCTTGACGCCAGTCCGCATGCGGCAATTCGCGGCGCGGCGGCGCGCTGGAGCACTCCGCTCATCATTTACGGCATGAATGCGCTGTTCATCTTCGCCTTTTCCGGGCTGGTGTCTAAAATGCTGGGTTTTATCGCACCCGGCGGCGTACCCCTGGCGGCGCGCCTGTATGCACAGGTGACGGCGCTTGGCGTGTCGCCTGTCAACAGCTCTTTGCTTTATGCTCTGCTGTTTAATGCGGCAATGTTCTTGATCGCATGGACCATGTGGCGCAAGAAGTGGTTTGTAAAAGTTTAAATTGGGGAATGGTTTGCAGCCGAACAGGACAAGACGCGCATTTGCGCGAGCAGGAGTAGCCGGCGCCATCGCGCTGAGCGGGTTGATGACAGCGTGCACCACGGACAAGCCGGTGGCGCCGGGCGCGGCATATGGCGTGACGCCCAGCCCGGCCACCATCCAGGGTGGCAGCGAGACCGTGCCGCCGGTGGCCCCGCGCGAGTTTCGCGCCGCCTGGGTCTCGACGGTGGCCAATATCGACTGGCCCTCGCGCGCCAACCTGTCGGCCGAGAAACAGCAGGCCGAAGCCATCGCCATCCTCGACCGCGCCAAGGCAATGAACCTGAACGCCATCGTGCTGCAGGTGCGGCCGAGCGCCGACGCCATCTATCCATCCAAGCTGGAACCGTGGACCGAGTACCTGAGCGGCACCCAGGGCCAGGCCCCCCAGCCCTGGTACGACCCGCTCAAGTTCTGGGTGACGCAAGCCCACGCGCGCGGGCTGGAATTGCACGCCTGGTTCAACCCCTACCGCGCGCGCCACGCCACCGCCAAGTCGGCGCCCGCGCACGATCATATTTCGAAGTCCAATCCGGCCGCGGTGAAAACCTACGGGCGCTTTTTGTGGATGGACCCCGGCGAAGAATCGGCGTCGAAACACACGCTCGACGTGATCCTCGACGTGGTGCGCCGCTACGACATCGACGGCGTGCACCTGGACGACTATTTTTATCCGTACCCGATCGAAGCGCCCGGCGCCAGCGGTGCCGAAACAGCCGCGCTCGACGGCGCCTACGTGCCCAAGGCCGAGCTGGAGTTTCCCGACCAGCCGGCCTGGCAGCGCTATTTGCTGTCGGGTGGCAAGCTCGACCGTGCCGACTGGCGGCGCCAGAACGTCAACAAGCTGATCGAAACGATGTACAGCGGCATCCACCGCGAAAAAAGCTGGGTGCGGGTCGGCATCAGCCCGTTCGGTATCGGCCGTCCGGACCGCCGTCCGAAAGGCATCGTCGGCTTCAGCCAGTACGACAAGCTCTACGCCGACGCCGAACTGTGGCTCGCCAACGGCTGGCTCGATTACCTGTCGCCGCAGCTGTACTGGTCGATCGCCCAGCCGCCGCAGGCCTACGACGTGCTGCTCGACTACTGGGTGGCGCAGAACGGCAAGCGGCGCCATATCTGGCCGGGGCTGTTCACCAGCCGCATCGGCGCGGCCACCAAAGGTTTTCCGGCCAGGGAAATCGTGCAGCAGATCGGCGTCACGCGCAGCCGCGCGGGCGCCGGCGGCCACGTGCATTTCAGCATGGTGGCGCTGATGGAAAACCGCCAGGGCCTGAGCGACCAGCTCAAGGCCGGCCACTACATTGCCCCGGCGCTGGTGCCGGCCTCGCCATGGCTGGGAACCGAGACCCCCGGCGTGCCGACGGTGACTGCGCGGCGGGAGGGCAATGGCGTGGCGCTCAAGCTCACGGCCGGCAAGTCGAACGCGCAGTACGCGATCTGGTCGCGCCACGGCGGCGAATGGCGCTTTGCCGTGGTGCCCGCTTCGCGTGCCGACTGGACCGTGCCGGACGACGCCAAAAACGGCCCCGCCAGCGCGGTGTTCGTCAGCGCGGTCGACCGCCTCGGTAACGAAAGCGAACGCGTTCCGGTCCTCAAGCCATGAGTGGACCTGGCCTTGGCATCGACGCCGGCGGCACCAGCACGCGCTGGGCGCTGGCGGCGGCCGACGGGGCGATCCTGGCCGAGGGCGAGCTGGCCGGCTTGTCGGCCTTGCAGATGGGTAGCAGCGACGGCCGCGCCAGAGTGCAAGCCAGTTTTGCCGCGCTGGCGGCCAGTGTGCTGGTGCACGGCCAGCCGCGAGCGGTGCGCGCCGGCTTGACCGGTTTCGGCGGCGATGGCGCGCAGTTGCGGCAGTGGCTGGCCGCGCCGCTCGGCTTGCCGCCCGACGCGGTGGTGCTGAGCAGCGATATCGAAATCGCTTACCTGGCCAGTTTTGCGCCGGGCGAAGGTTACCTGGTGTACGCCGGGACCGGCTCGATCGGCGCCTTTATCGATGCCGATGGCGTGTTTCAGCGTGCCGGCGGACGCGGCGTGATCCTGGACGACGGCGGTGGCGGCTTCTGGATCGCGCGCGAAGCGTTGCGCCACATCTGGCGCAACGAGGATGAAGAACCGGGCCGCTGGCGCGCGTCGCCGATGGCGCAGGCCGTGTTTGCGCAGATTGGCGGCGACGATTGGGCGCTGTCGCGCCAGTTCATGTATGGACAGGAGCGCGGCGCGGTCGGGCGGCTGGCGCTGGCGGTGGCCGCCAGTGCGGATGCCGATCCGGTGGCGGCGGCGATTCTTGCGCAAGCGGGATGCGAACTGGCGCGCCTGGCGCGGGCGCTGACGGCGCGTTTCGGTGCGCGCCCGGTGGTGCTGGCCGGCCGCGCCGCCACGCTGCATGCGCTGATTATGAACACGATGCGCAGCGAGTTGCCGGATGCGCTAAGCTTGACGCAAACGACAGCCCGCGCTCATCATGCAGCGGCGCGTTTAGCCGCTACCTAAGAGCCGTCGCTCCCGCCGAGTGCCGCCTTGGCGCGGGAACGACGGAGGGAACTTGAACTTCTACCTCCTTTATTGACCGATGAAAACCCTGCTCGCCGCCCTCCTGATCGCCCTGCTCACCGGCTGCGCCACCGGCCCCGCCATCGACCACACCTACTCGGCCAAGGGCCAGAGCAGCCGCGTCAAGTTCGTGGTCCTGCACTATACGGCCATCAACCTGCCGCAATCGATCAAGGTATTGACCGAGCAAACGGTGAGCAGCCACTACCTGCTGACCGATGAAGCCGCCCCCATCGTCTACGGCCTGGTCGACGAAACGCGCCAGTCCAACCACGCCGGCGTATCGAACTGGAAAAACTACACCCTGCTCAACGGCAGCTCGATCGGCATCGAAATCGTTAACCCCGGCTTCACCGAATCGCCCACCAGCCGCATCTGGTATCCCTTCCCGCAAGCCCAGGTCGACCGCCTGATCGTGCTGCTGCAAGACATCGTCAAGCGCCACAACATTCCGCCCGAAAACATCCTCGGCCACAGCGACATCGCCCCCCAGCGCAAGCAAGACCCCGGCCCGATGTTCCCATGGGACCAACTGGCCCGGCACGGCCTGGTGGCCTGGCCCGATGCCGCCAAAGTGGCCGCCGCGCGTCCCGTGTACGACCTGATGCTGCCCGACGTCGCCTGGTTCCAGGCACGCCTGGCCACGGTCGGCTACGCGGTGCCGCAGACCGGCCTGCTCGACGAAGCGACCCGCAACGTCATCGCCGCCTTCCAGATGAAATACCGCCCGGTCACCATCGATGGCGCGCCCGACGCCGAAACGGCGGCCCTGCTCGACGCCCTGACGGCGCCCGCCATCAAGCCAGCGGCATAGCGAGGCCCGCCATGCGCCTGCGCCACATCGAAGTCTTCCACGCCATCATGCAGGTGGGCACGATCAGCGGCGCGGCCCAGGTGCTGCACATTTCGCAGCCGGCCGTGACCAAGGTCTTGCAGCATTGCGAGCTGCAACTGGGCATGCCGCTGTTCGAGCGCGTGCGCGGCAAGCTCTATCCCAAGCCCGAGGCGCACCGCCTGTTCGCCGAAACCGAAAAACTGCACCGCGACCTGCAAGGCATCCGCCGCCTCGCCGCCAGCCTCAAGGGTGGCGCGGTCGACACCATCCGCCTGGTCGCCACGCCGACGATCGCCATCAGCGTGCTGCCGCAGGCCATGACGGTGTGGCGCAAGGCGTTCCCGCACACCCGCTGCGAGCTGGGCACGCACCACACCAGCGAGATCGTCCAGACCCTGCGCCTGGGCGAAGCCGACCTGGCCCTGTCGCTGCAAGACCCGCGCCACCCCGGCATCGTGGCCGAAGCGCTGGCCGAGGGCGTGATGACGGTCATTGCCCCGGCTGGCAGCTGGGACGAGGACGCGTGCGGCCAGCCGGTCGGCGCCGGGGGATTGAGTGGCGAACTGATCGGCCATGCCGATAACGACCCGCTCGGCGAACAGCTGGTGGCCGCCTGCGAGGCGCAAGGCGTCCATCCGGTGTTCCACACAGTGGTGCAGACTTACCAGATCGCCCGCTCGCTGGTCGAGGCGGGCGCCGGCATGGCGGTGGTCGATCCGTTCACGGCGGCGTCGGCGCAGGACGCCAGGGTGCAGCGGCGTGCCTGGGCGCCGCCGATTCCCGTGCAGCTGTTTTTGCTCACCGCCAGCAACGCGCCGCTGTCGCACGGCGCCCGTGCCCTGGTCGCTTGCATCGGTGCGGCGGCGCGCGAATGCCTGACGCGTGGAGTGGCGCCATGATCGACGGCTTACCGATCGAACAGGTCGGCCAATGCGCCGACTTCCGCCATTTGTCGAGCATTGGCGGCATCGCGGTCGACTTGCGCTACGCGGGACCGGACAACTTCACCGGGCGCGACTTGTATTCGCCGTTCGACTGCGCCTGGCTGCACGTTGACGCCGCTAGTGCGCTGGAACAGGTGGTGGCCTGGCTGGCGCGCGAGCGGCCCGGCTGCACCGCGCTGATCCTCGACGCGCTGCGCCCGCAGCGGGTGCAGGAAGCGCTGTGGGACGCGCTCGACGGCACCGGCCTGCGCATGTACCTGGCGCCGCCCGAGCGCGGTTCGATCCACTCGTTCGGCATGGCGCTCGACATCACCATTCTCGACGAGACCGGTTGCGAACTCGACATGGGCACGGGGTTTGACGACATGAGCGAACGTTCGCATCCGGCGCGTGAAGACGTGCTGCTGGCGCGCGGCGAACTGACGCCGTTGCAGGTGCAAAACCGGCAACTGCTGCGCGCCGCAATGGCGCAGGCCGGGTTTGTTGGCATCGCCAGTGAATGGTGGCACTTCGATTGTGGCGAGCGCGACTGGGTGCGGCAAACCTTCCAGCGCGTGCTGTAACAGGCAGGCTTCAGCGTCCCCATCAGCGTTCATGGATCTGCGGCGGCAGGCTAAACTGCGCGAGGGGACATCGGGCTGGTAGCAGATGCGGGCTAACCATTTTCTCGTTTGAATTTCACGCGCTCAACCACCCATGCCGCAAAATCAGGGAACCGCGAGTTGCCTTCCGGGACTGGCTCACCGTCGGCAAGCAGGTGCAAGTCAGTAGCGTCTCCCCAGATGATTTCATACTCGGCATCAGGTTCCTTGCGGTCAATGGCGTAGACCACACCGCCATCGTTCCAGTCGTTGATAATCAACACATTATCCGGAAGGTGAATGCTCTTCCTGCACGCTTCAGTCGTGTCGATAGACTCTTCAAGATTATCGATTCCGCATGCCCTTGAGTAGCCATGCGTTGAAAGAAGCCACTTCAATGACCCGGGAAGGGGGAATCCGAGGCGCGCCTCGTATTTCGCCAGATCGTCTGGCGATTCGGGATAAGCGCCATGTACGATATCGGCGTTGTTCTGAACGAAGGCTTGGAATTCGTCAAAGTTCATTGGCGCGGTCAATTCAGATGTCGGACAAGGAATGGATGAGCTGAAGTCAGCAGAAAACGTCACAACGAAAAAGAGCTCAGTATAAGTTAACAGCGTTACATTGAACGCGGTGGTGGCTGCAAACGTCAACACCGTCAGTCCGGTATGACCCTGAATCGAACAGTATTCAATTGCTAACGGGTTTTCGGACATTGCCCCGGTTACCCGATCCGGCCGCCTGTTACGATTGAACATTTCCAACCCTTGGCACATGCCTGTCACCAACGATGAAAATCAGCCTGAACGACCAGATCGGCGACGCCGAAGTCATCGCCCTGTACCGCGCCAACGAATGGTCCTCGGCCGACAAGCCCGAGCAACTGATGGCCGCGCTGCGCAACTCGCACAGCCTGGTCACCGCGCGCGAAGATGGCGTGTTGGTCGGCATCGGCAACGCCATTTCGGATGGCCACCTGGTGGTCTACTATCCGCATTTTCTGGTGGACCCGGCGCACCAGCGCAAAGGTATCGGACGCCTGATGATGCAGGCGCTGTGCGCGCGCTACGCCGGCTTTCACCAGCAGATGCTGACGGCCGACGGCGACGCCATCGCCTTCTACGAATCGCTGGGCTTCACACGCGCCGGCCGCACTGCGCCGATGTGGATTTACGCGGGCAGCGAGCACTGAGCTACCGCCCAGGGCGCCCTTCGTCAATCCAGGCTTGGGTTTCTTTCATGCCGAGCCGGTAGCGCGCACAGTTAAAATCGGCCAGAATGTTGAGTTCCTGCGTGAGCAATTCCTGGAATCGTGGCGTGTCCTCGGCGGGCAATTCCAGGGAAGCTAGTGCCTCCGCCATTGGTTGACGGCGTCGGACCACCGCTCCCACCGCTTCGTTGAGTGCTTCGCGATACTTCACGCGGAAGGGATCCGGCGCATCCAGGGCTCCCGCCACAGCCTGGTACTTGGTCTGGGAGCGCCGATAGGTCCATTCGAAGAGGTCAACCGCCATCGACACATCGCACGCCTCATACACACCCATCATCGCCAGCGCATAATCTTCACGATCCACATCCAGAAACGACAGTGGCGCCTGGTTATACAGCATCAGCGGAATATTGGCGGCGATCCGGCTCACGCGCTTGTTGCCGTCTTCGAAAGCCTGGAGGTACGCCAGGTTTACCCAGAGGAAAAAGGATGCCTCCAAAGGATTCTTGATTTGCTGCGCCTTCAGGATGATGCGCTCGAACATCTCTTCCAGCACCGCCGGGACTTGGGACGGAATGTAGGTGCTGCCGCTGACGTTGACTACTTGCGTGCGCATCGTGCCGAGTGACGCAGCATCGACCAGCAGATCGTGCATGAGTATGGCATGCACATTGCAAACCAGACGTGTGTTAAGCCCTTGCAGGGGAACCGCCTCCACAATGAATTCAATGGCAGCTTTATGATTGAGTAGCATGATGGCATCGCTGTCGGTCGCGGCAGCGCCGCTTTTGAACAGCCTTTCCGTATCCATAAGGGTGTAGCGATTACCTTCGAGACGAGAGGATGACCATGACAGGTCGATCAGCAATTGCTCCAGCACTTTACGGGCGTAAGTCCCCGCCGGAAGCCGGCCGGGGAGGTGGCCGAGCGCAACCAGTTCGTCCGCGAGTTCAGGAGACAGCAAGAAAGTGTCGTTGGGCTTGTAGTTGTCGACAAATTCCCGGTGATACGTGACGGGGGTGCGGGCCGCCACAGGCCGTGTCAGGTGTTGCCGGAGCTGCAGGCTGGCGGCGCTCCAGCGGGGACCGGCGCCGGTGGAGATGGCGCTGGTGGGTATCGGCGTTGCCGCCTGTTCAGGGACAACAGGCGCATTGCTTGTCAGCAGGCGATATCGCGTAGCGCGGGCTTTGCCTGTAATCTCGACGTGGCCGGTCAACACCAGCTTGGCCAGCATGCGCTTGATAGCATCCTTGCTTGATCCGGTGGCTTCAACCAGTTGAGACGATGAGACGAACTCATTTCCAGTCATGGCCATGCCAGCCATGACTTGCAGCAGATCTGCGGTGGTCAGGCGGTCGTTATAGCGCATTAATCACCTCGATAGTGTGAGCCGATTCTACCCAAATTCCACATTGTTGGGAGTATCGGTGCACTTTTTCAGAGAATCGGTGCACTTTTTCGAGTATCGGTGCATTTTTTTCGAGTATCGGTGCACTTTTCAGAGAATCGGTGCGATTCACGCCTTGGCGCGCTGGCGGCGCAAAGTCAGGTCATGGTAAATCACCACCATATTGGCCGACGCAAACATCGGCACCAGCGCGCACAGCACGACGGCGATCACCGTGGCCACCACCGCTTCCACAACCTGGTTCGACAGCGACACCATGTTGACGTCGAAGGCATTGACGCAAAACACCACCGGATAGACATAGCTGAATCCGAACGCTACATGCCACCAGTGGCCGCGCACCAGGCGCAGGCTGCTCATCAGGGCCTTGAGTACCGGCAGCCCGTCGACGACCAGCGCGATCCACCAGAATGCCAGCGCGATAAACAAATACGTGCCGGGCACGATGAACATGAGCGAGCCGATCCCGACCGCCAGCATGAACAGCGCCGCCCCCGCTAGGCACGGCAGGAAGCAGCGCAGGCCGCGCCGCAACGCCTCGCCCGCGCTCACCGATCGCTCATGCGCGCTGGCATGCACCCGCACCACCAGCGGCGCCATCAGCGCCGGGCACAGCACCAGGAAAGCGCCGATCAGGTACAAGGCCCAGGCCTGGCCGAGATACTCGGTCTGGCCCAGAAGGAAGCCGGACCCGGCCAGCGCGAACAGCAGCACCACCGGCGCCAGGGCATACGGCAGCGCGCGCGTGAAACTGGTGTAGAACAGGCGCAGCGCGGCGCGCATCAGTTCGAGTGGCACCAGCGGCGTGGGCGAGAGCCTGAACAGGGCGGCTTGCGGCTTAATTTGCCGCTCCCGAGCGCGCCACCCAGTCGACCAGCGCATCGAGCACCGCGCGGCCCTTGCCGTTTCCGATCAACTCGCTGTTGATCATGGCGACCACCACGCATTGCTGTCCGCCGGCATCGCGCACATAACCGGCCACCGCCACCACATTGCGCAAGGTGCCGGTTTTCAGGCGCGCGCGCTGGGCCGCCGGGCTGTCGGCCAGGCGCCGGCGCAGGGTGCCGTCTACCGCCGCGATCGGCAGGCTGCTGACAAATTCCGGCGACCAGTTGCTGCGCAGTCCCGCCTGCAGCACGCCGCCCATCTGCACCGCGCTGATGCGTTCGATGCGCGACAGGCCCGAGCCGTTTTCCAGCACCATCCCGGCATCGTCGATGCCGCGCGCGCGCATCCAGTCGCGTACGGTACGGTCGGCGCGCGCCACCGTGCTTTCGCCGGGAATGGTGGCCAGCGCGCGGCTGCCCACCACCGGATCGGCTTCCAGGCTGCCCAGGGTCAGGAACACGGTGCGCGCCAGGGTGTTGTCGGAGCTTTTGTTGTAGTCGCGCACGATCTCGGGCAGGGTGCGCGAGACGTGCTCGGCCAGCAGGCGCGTGGCCGGCGGGCTGGCCGCTTCGACTGTGTCGCCCACCAGCACCCCGCCGAGGCGATGCCAGGTGGCGCGCAGCAGGCGGTCGAGGTAATCCTGGCGGTCGAGCACGTTGACCCGGTAGGACCTGGCGCAGTGTTTCGGAAAACTTCCCTTGAGAACGACCGTGATCTTGCCAAGCCGGTCGCGCTGCACGTCAGGCTGCTTCCAGCCGTTGGCCCAGCTGCCGCAGTCGGCGTCGACCAGGGTCATGGCCGAGCTCACCGTCACGCCCTCGAGCGCCGGAGTCGCCGCCACCGCCACCGTGCCTGCGCTCGAGCGCAGGTCGAGTTCGAGCATGTTCTTGTTGACCATCAAGGCGTCGGGAATCACGTTGGTGTAGGCCTCGGGCGATTCGTCGAACTGCGGCGCGCCGATGTCGGGCCGGGCCGGGTTGAACAGCTGGCGGTCGAGCACCAGGCGGCCGTCGATCTTGCGGATGCCCTGGTTGCGCAGCGCTTGCAGCATGCGTTCGAGCACGTCGCCGCTGAAATCGGCGTCGGCCCCGCCGCGCAGCACCAGGTCGCCGCGCAGCACGTCGCCGCTGAGGCTGGCGCCGCTGCGCAGTTCGGTACGGCCGCGAAACGCCGGCCCCAGCTGGTCGAGCGCGACCATGGTGGTCACCAGCTTCATGGTCGAGGCCGGATTGAGCGGACGCTCGGCCAGGTGCGACAGCAGCGTCGTGTCGCCGCGCAGCACCAGCGCGCTCATGGCGTCTTCCGGAATGTTGGCATCAAACAGCAACTGGCTGACCGGCGCCGGCAACTGGGCGCTGGCCGCTTGGGTGAACGCCAGCAGGACGGCAAGGGCGAGTGGTCGCAGCATCTTGATTCTCATGAGTCTGATAACTAAGTAAGTACTAGCCGAAGAACAGGTAAGCGACGAAAATCGCCGTGACGATGCCGGCAAAGTCGGCAATCAGGCCGCACGAAATCGCATAGCGCGTCTTGCGGATGCCCACCGAGCCGAAGTACAGCGCGACGATGTAGAAAGTGGTGTCGGCCGAACCCTGGAAGATGCAGGCCAGGCGCCCGACGAAGGAATCGACGCCATAGGTGGTCATGGCGTCGATCATCATCGCCTTCGATCCGCTGCCCGAGAGCGGCTTCATCAGCGCGGTCGGCAGCGCCGGGGTGAATTCGGTCGGCATGCCGAGGCTGATGAAAATCCATTCCAGCCCGCGGACCACAAAGCCGAGCACGCCCGAATTGCGGATCACGCTGATCGCCACCAGCATCCCCACCAGGTAGGGAATGATGGTCAGCGAAGTCTGGATGCCGCCCTTGGCGCCTTCGATAAAGGCGTCGTACACATTGACCTGCTTGCGCATGGCGCCGAGGATGAAGATGATGATGATCGAGAACAAAATCAGGTTGCTCGACACGCGCGAGACCAGTTCGATTTCCGGCTTGGTCAGGTAGTTGGTGAAAAAGAAGATCAGCGCGCAGATGGCGGCCGTCATCCCGCCCAGCCAGCCGATCACGACGCGGTTGAGCAGGTTGATGCGCTGCTTGATCGACACCACGATGATGCCGGTCAAGGTCGCCACATAGGTTGCAATCATGCAGGGAATAAAGATATCGGACGGGTCCTTGGCGCCGAGAATCGCGCGCTGGGCCATGATGGCCAGCGGAATGAGCGTCAGCCCGGAGGTGTGCAGCACCAGGAACATGATCTGGGCGTTGCTGGCCGTATCCTTGTCGGGATTGAGCGTTTGCAAACTTTCCATGGCCTTCAGGCCGAACGGCGTGGCGGCGTTGTCGAGCCCGAGCAGGTTGGCGGAAAAATTCATCACCATGTGGCCGGTGGCCGGATGGTCTTTCGGCACATCGGGAAAGATGCGCGAGAAAAAGGGCGAGATGACTTTGGCCAGCCAGCCGATGGCGCCGGCTTTTTCGCCGATGTTCATGATGCCGAGCCACAAGGTCATCACCCCGGCCAAGGGCAGGGCAATATCCATCACCGCCATCTTGGCCGATTCGAAGGTACCGTCGACGATCTTCTTGAAAATTTCGGTATCGCCGAGGAAAATCCACTGCGCCAGCGCCGCCAGGAAGCCGACCAGGAAAAAGCCGGACCAGATGTAATTTAATGCCATATCGTATTCGTTTCTCGTTAGGGAGCCGGTGTTGCAGCGAGAGTATAGGCGCAGGTTACCGCGAATTAAGCAAACCATGCAGCTTGGCTATGTAAAAAGCCGGCAGGCATCGCCTTGGCCTATCATACGCACCGGACCACGAGGACTTGCCATGACGATTCGCCGCCTGATTGCTTCCTGCGTTGCAGCCTTGCTGCTGGGCGCGCCCGCGCATGCGAGCGAGAAAGTCCTGCATACCTTCCTGACCACCAGCGAAACCGGGCTCGACCCGGCGGTGGCGTCCGACATCGCCACCCTGAGTCTGCTTGAAAACCTGTTCGACCCGCTGCTGCGCTACGACTACGCGGCCCGGCCAGTGGCCCTGGGCGGCAATGCCGCGCTTGCGCTGCCCGAGGTGAGCGCCGACGGCCTGGTGTACACCTTCCGCCTGCGTCCCGGCATGTTGTTCGGCGCCGACCCGGCCTTCAAGGGCCAGCGCCGCGAAGTCACGGCCGCCGACTATGTTTACAGTCTCAAGCGCCTGTACGACCCCGCCCTCAAGTCGCCCTGGCTGTTCCTGTTCGAAGGCAAGCTCAAGGGCGACGCCGCGCTCAAGGGCGCGTTCAGCGATGCCACCGGGATTGCCGGCTTGCAGGCCGTGGACCGCCACACCCTGCGCATCACCCTGTCCGCCCCCGACAAGAATTTCCTGTTTTACCTGGCGATGCCGGCATCCGGCGCGGTGGCGCGCGAGGTGATCGAGGCCTATCCGGGCCAGGCCGGCAACCATCCGGTCGGCAGCGGTCCGTTTCGCTTGGGCGAGTGGAAGCGCAGCGACAAGATCGTGCTGCTGGCCAACCGCGACTGGGGCCTTACCCGGCACGGGCAGCGCCTGCCCTTGATCGACAAGGTCGAGGTGCGCATCGCCGAGGAATTCCAGGGACGCATGCTGGGATTCCTGAGCGGCGAATACGATTACCTGGAGCAGGTGCCCGAATCGCTGACCGACATGGTGATCCGCGACGGCCGGCTGAAACCGGAACTGGCCGCGCGCGGCATCGTCCTGACCCGCTTTCCGGTGTTGCAGACTTATTATATGTGGATGAACATGGAAGACCCGCTGCTGGGCGGCTACGGCAAGGACAAGGTCGCCCTGCGCCGCGCGATTGCGCTCAGCTACGACAGCGCGGAAGACATCGGCCTGCTCAAGAAAGGCTTCGCCCTGCGCGCCGAGTCGCCCTTGCCGCCGAACGTGCTCGGCTACGATCCGGCCTACCGCGCGCCGGTGCCGTACAACAAGGCGCTGGCGCAGGCGCTGCTGGAGCGCTTCGGCTACCGCCAGCGCGATCCGGACGGATTCCGGCGCGGCCCCGACGGCCAGCCTGTCACACTGACCATGCACAGCGAAGCGACCGTCGGCGGACGCCTGCGCGACGAGCTGTGGCGCAAGAACCTGAACGCCATCGGCCTGCGCGTGGTGTTCCGGACCGACAAGAAGACAGAAATCATCAAAGCCTCGCGCCTGGGCAAGGTGCAAATGTTCGAGAGCAACTGGATCGCCGATTTCCCCGATGGCGACAATTTCTACCAGCTCTTGTACGGCGCCAACCGTGGCCGCGCCAACTATGCGCGCTTCAACTTGCCGGCCTATAACGAGCGCTACGAACAGGCGCGCCTGCTGGGCGACTCGCCGGCGCGCCAGAAACTGTATGGCGAGATGAATCAATTAATCCACGCCTACAACCCATGGGTGCCGCTGAGCCACCCGCTCTCTGCCGACCTGCAACATCCGTGGTTAAAAAACCACAAGCGCCACCCTGTCGAATTCACCACCTGGCGCTACCTCGACATCGATCCGGAACAGCGCCGGCGCGCCAGTAAAATGGCCCGGTAATGCAAGGTGAATACCGGCACCAGCCATTCCCTGAAGTTATAGTTGCTTCAGGAAATTTCATTGGCTGGTCCACGGCGCAGCGCGTAGGCTCGTTCGATTCATGACGTCTTGCCAAGAATAGTAATGTGTGCACGCCAGCTCCGTCATTCGCGCCTTCGCGGGAAGTCATTTCTACCAATGGCAGGAATGACGGAGCTTAGGTTAACAGTATTCGTGCACATAGCGACCAAGAAAACCCAAGGAGAAACCGTGAAGTAAAGCAAGCTAGCGCAAGCGATAGCCCTCATGTGCGTGGCCGGCGGCGCCGCCGCGCAGGCGGCCGACCAGCCCATGGCGCGCGTCGAAATCACCGGCAGCAGCATCAAGCGCATCGCCCGCGAAGGCGCCCTGCCGGTCGAGGTGATTTCGCGCAAGCAAATCGAAGCCCAGGGCATCGTCAACGCCGAACAACTGATCGCCACCCTGAACATCAACATCAACGGCAACGGTTCCGACAACCTCGCCAGCAACGCCGACGTCACCTCCGGCTCGCAGCGCGGCAACAACGGCGCGTCCTCGGCCAACCTGCGCGGCCAGGGCGCCGACAGCACCCTGGTGCTGCTCAACGGGCGCAGGGTCGCCACGCACGGCATGAAAGGCTCGGCGGTCGACCTCAATTCGATTCCCTTCGCGGCGGTGGACCGGGTCGAAGTGCTGAAAGACGGGGCCTCGGCCTTCTACGGCACCGACGCCATCGGCGGCGTGATCAACTTCATCCTCAAGACCGACAAGCTGTGGGACACGCCGTCTGGCGGCCTCGGCTGCGCCTGGGATACCGGCCGCGCGGCCGTGTTGCAGCAGCCCGTCAAGAACAGCAACTTCGTCACGCGCGCCACCATGCGCCGTGGCGGGTACGAGTTTTTTGCCGAACTGGTCGGCGCCAAAACCGAGGTCGCCAAGCGTTTTTCGCCGAACCAGGTTTCGCCGAGCGCGGCCACCTTCCCGGCCAGCTCGTTTTATCCGAGCACCGGCGCGGCCTATAACGCGGTGTTCAACGCGCTGGTGGCCGAGTTCCCCTCGATCGAAGCGAACCGCGGCTTGCCGATCGCCTACCGCTGGCGCTGCATGGAATGCGGCGACCGCGAAATCGCCACCGAAAGCAAAGCGGGCCGCCTGCAACTGGGCGCGGACGGCCAGATCGGCAAGTTTGACTACAAGGTCGGCGCCGCGCGCGCCACCAGCGAGTCCGAATCGACCCTGGGCAAGGGCTACAGCTACACCGCCCCGCTGGCGGCCGCGCTCGGCAGCGGCCTGATCAATCCGTTCCTGAAAGCCGGAGAGAAGCAGTCGCAACAGGCGCTCGACCTGATCCGCAACGCTTCGGCCGCCGGCGTCGTGCTGTACGGCGGCAAGACCACCCTGACCGCCTTCGACGCTTCGCTCTCGGGCGAGGTGTTCACCCTGCCGGCCGGCCCGATCATGGCCGCCGTGGGGACCGATATCCGCAAGGAAGAATACAAATTCAACGGCGACCTGCGCAACATCGCCGAGCGACGCGCCATCCTCAACGCGCCTTTCGACGACGTCAATGTCTTGCCGCAAGTGAGCCGCGACATCCGCGCCTTCTACGCCGAGGTGCTGGTGCCGGTCACCAAGGAACTCGACATCACCGTGGCGGCCCGCCAGGATCATTATTCGGGCTTCGGCAACACGCTCAATCCCAAAGTGTCGTTCCGTTACCAGCCGACCACGCAATGGCTGTTCCGTGGCTCCTACAACGAGGGTTTCCGCGCGCCCTCGTTCAACCAATTATTCAACGGCATTACCGAATCGACCTACGCCGGCAAGGACCTGGTCGATCCGGGCAAGTGCGCCAGCGGCAAGGTCGACACCACCCGTCCCGGCTGCGAATCGATCGGCCCGGTTATCTACACCGGCGGCAAGGCCAAGCTGGGGCCGGAAACCTCCAGGCAGGGCACCGTCGGCGTGGTGTTCGAGCCGTCCGCGCGCTTCTCGGCGAACATGGACATCTGGGAAGTGCGGCGCTTCGAGACCATCAAGGAAGTCGACCTGCCGGTCATGCTGGCCAACTACGATCTGTTCAAGGACCAGTTCGCGCGCGACGCCGATGGCAACCTGGTCGCGATCGACCGGCGCTGGCTCAACACGGGCGCGGCGATTACGCGCGGCATCGAAGTCGGCGCCCGCAGCAATGGCAAATTGTGGGCCGGCAACTGGGCGGCCGGCGTGGATGGTTCCTACTTGCTCAAGAAAAAGAGTAAGCCTTTGGAAACGGCGCCCTACAGCAAGGATGAAGTCGGCGTGTTCAGCTTCACAGGCGACCTCGGCCTGAAGTGGAAGCACACCGCCTACGTCACCTTCGCCAAAGGGGCGTGGAGCGCCATGTTGCAGAACGTGTATCGCAGCGGCTACACCGACCAGGTGCTGCCGGGCGTGGCCAGCGGACGCATCGTGCCGTCCAATTACCAGCCGAAAGTGGACGCGTACTCGATCTTTCATGCCAGCCTGAGCTACACTGGTGTGAAAAACCTGAGCGTGACGGTCGGGATCAAAAACCTGTTCGACGAGGATCCGCCATTCGCCATCACGTATGACGGCAATACCGGGGCCGGCAGCTCGTGGGAACCACGCGTAGCCGACCCGCGCGGGCGTTCGCTGACCCTGATGGCCAATTACAAATTCCTGTGATGGTCCGGGCGGGGGGCTGCGCGCCGGCCGTATGCTTGAAAGTTAAAAGTTGAAAGTTGAAAGCATGCATGCCCCCTAGCGACAAGATCAGCCGGCGCGCGTTTGCGGGCCTGGCGGCCGGCGCAGTGTTGCTGCCATCCACATCCCACAGTGCGCCACGACCGATGCCGCGAACCTTGCTCAAACCTCCACGCCTGCGCGCCGGCGACCTGATCGGCCTGGTGGCTCCTGGCGGGCGCATCAATGACGAAGCCATCGCCTATGCGGTGGCGCGCATCGAAGCGCTGGGTTTCCGCGCCAGGCTGGCCAAGAACCTGCGCGCCGTGCACGGCGGCTACGCCGGCGCGGTGCAGCAGCGCGTCGACGACCTGCACGCCATGTTCAGCGACCGCGAGGTTAAGGCGCTCTGGTGCGTGCGCGGCGGCTCCGGCTGCATTTCCTTGCTCGCACACATCGATTACGCGCTGATCCGCGCCCATCCGAAGGTCCTGCTCGGGTATTCCGACATCAGCGCGCTGCAACTGGCCATCCTCAAGCAATCGCGGCTGGTGACCTTCCACGGGCCGGTGGCCCTCTCCGGCGCGTCCGACTACGCGGTGGAGCACATGCTGGCCGTGCTGATGCATCCGCAGGACAGCTACACGATTCCGATGGCGCTCGAGAACAGCCGGCGCGCGCTGCTGGAGCCGCATTTCGCCCTGCGTACGGTGACTGCCGGCCAAGCCACCGGTCCGCTCATCGGCGGCAACCTGAGCCTGGTCAGCGCGCTGATGGGCACGCCATATGCTGCGGACTTCCGCAAAGCAATTTTGTTCCTGGAAGAAGTGAATGAAGCGCCCTACCGGATCGCCCGCTGGCTGACCCAGCTCGACCTGGCGCTCGGATTGCGCAACGCGGCGGCGGTGATGATCGGCATTTGCGACCACTGCGGGCCGGAAGATGAAGAACCGTCGTTAAGCCTGGATGAAACCCTGGACCAGCACTTGAAACCGCTGGTGATCCCGGCCGTGAGCGGCTACTCCTTCGGCCACATCCGCCACCAGTTCACCCTGCCGCTGGGCGTGATGGCCCGTCTCGACACTGCGCGCCAGACCGTCACCCTGCTCGAGCCCGCCGTTTCCTGACAACCCCACCCCGGTGTCAGGTCTGACATTCGGACACGGCCTGATCATTAAATGCGTTAATGTCGAGCTCGTGTCCGAATGTCAGACCTGACACCAGCTGTTGCTCAGTGCGACACGATCTGCGACAGCACCGAAAACGCCGGCCCGGTCTGCGGCTGCTCCAGCAGGACGGTCAGCTCGGAAAACGTGCACATCATGGTGACGACGTTGATCTTGTTCCACGCCAATTTTTTCAGCACGCCGTGGTAGATGCCCGGCGTTTTCAGCGCGTCGGGATTGAGGCGCAGGGTCAGCGCGGTCAGGTTTTCTACCCGTGCAATATGGCGCTCGCTGGCAAAGGCCGATTCGACCATATGGATCAGCGGCCGGCTGCATACCACCAGCATCTCGTGCACCCCGCGCGTGACCGAGACGAAACTGCCCGGATGGCGCTCGGCCAAGGCCAGCAGTTCGCGCTGGCATTCGTTGCTGTTGTCCGATAGCCGGTAGGTCACCAGGGTCAGGTCGGTGCGGGTGGTCAGTTCGCTGGTGCGCGGCGAGATGACGATCGGCGGCGACGGGGCCGCCTGCGGCAGGCGCTCGGACAGGCGCCGCAGCGCCATCACCACCGCCGCCTGCCCCACCGGCTTCCACAGATCCGATTCGAGCTGGGGCCGCAACTGGCGCGCCAGCTCCGACAGATTGATCAGCCCGAGCGATATCCCTTCCGTCAGGAACGCCGATTCCGACACTATTTGCTCAACTTTGGTCGCGATCGAAAGCATCTCTCTCCGGTCCTCATTGGGTAGCCGCCCATCCGCGCGCGCGACATGCAAGGGCCAAGCCCTGTCGCTGCGTGCGCATGATTGTCGCTCTGTTACCGTGAATTGGTTCTTTTCGACTGTCCTACTGGGCACTGCTGCTTGCCGCAATCTCCTGCTGCACGTGCACCATTGGCAAGTCGTTCAGGTCGGCTGGGTTCTCTGGAGATAGGGCTTGGGCAATAGCACCGGGGGAGGAGACAAACATGCCCATGCATAGCTGAAGTGTGACGTCATGATTTTCCCGTTAACTGATTGCGCTTTATCCGGAGTGTGCCCCGTGCGCTTTAATCCATGTCGCCTGAGAGTTTTTCCCGGCAACTGAGAACGAGTGTAGACCGCATCCCCGCTCTAACGCAATCGAATTGAGTTCGTTTTCCACGTGAATTGTTACATTTCCGCACGTCTTAGAGTACGGCATCTAATTGCCTGCGATGTGGGAAAAATGCCTCACATTGATCTATGTCAACAAAACATTCTTTAGACAATTGCCTCGAGAACCGTTCAGTTTCTGGAAAAGAATGTCTAAAACTGAACATTTGGTGTGCATACGACCAAATCACCCATTTTTTTGACTTGGATTAAGAAACAGGAATAGTGTGGATTCTCTCGCGTTCACCGGACCAACTCATCGGCGCGCTCGGGCGGCCGCCACAGCATCGTGGCCAGCAGTTTCATCTCATTCAATCACTGAACTTCCAATGGAGAAATAATGAACTTCCGCAAAACTTTGCTCGCTGCGACGATTGCTTCACTGCCTCTGATGATGGTTGGCCAAGCCCTTGCCAATGCCCCGATCATGGCCGGTCCGACCGCCCTGCACTCGCCGCAACAGGGCCAGGCCCTGGTTGCCAAGCTGGCCGCCACGCGCGCCACCCACGGCCTCGACGCCGACCACGGTTTCTCCATCACGGTCCAGCATCCCGGTGTGATCGGCACCCGCATCAGCCGCGCCGCCCACACCTACAAAGGCGTGCGGGTGTTCCAGTCCGAATCGGTGGTGGTGACCAACGACAACGGCGATATCGTCAGCGAGTCGATTTCCGACCGCCGCTCGGGCCTGGGCCAGGGCAGCGGCGGCAATGCCGCCCTGCGCGCACGCAGCGCCGGCTTGAACGTGGTGCCGCAAGTCCAGGGCGCGGCCGCGATCGACATGGTTATCAAGAAAGTGTCGCCCAACGCCGTGCACCATGTGCCGCCGACCGCCGAACTGATCATCTATCCGATCGTCGTCACCAAGCGCGCTCCCGGCGCCCTGAACAAGTCTGAAGCCCAGCTCAACGCGGTCGACCTGGTGGAAGAAGTGAGCGACTACGCGCTGGCCTACCTGGTCAAGACGCGCATGATGGAAGGCATCCATCCGGTCTTCTACGACACCATCGTCAACGCCGCCGACGGCAGCGTGATCAAGCAATGGAAAGCGCTGCAGACCGTGGCCGGCACCGGCAAGAGCCAGTACAACGGCACCGTGCCGCTCAACACCAGCGAGTCCGGCGGCACCTTCACCATGAAGGATCCGTCGCGCGGCACCGGCGGCACCTACGGCATGATGGCCATCACCAACGCCAACAAGACCACCAGCGCCGGCCAGGTCTACACCAACGCCACCAACACCTGGGGTGACGGTCTGCAATACAACGGCGGCAGCACCACCAACGCCAACGGCCAGACTGCGGCCGTGAACGCCATGTGGGGCTTGATGAACACCTACGACGCCTTGAAAAACGTGCTCGGCTGGCAGTCCCTGGACGGCAACAACACCTCGACCTACATCGCCGCCCACGTCAACAGCAACTACGACAACGCCTACTACAGCGATGGCTGCAAGTGCATGTTCATTGGCGACGGCGGCAGCGCCTTCACCAGTCTCGGTTCGATCGACGTGATCGGCCACGAAATGGGCCACGGCGTGACCAACGCCACGTCCGACCTGACCTACAGCGGCGAATCGGGCGGCCTGAACGAGTCGAGCTCGGACATCACCGGTGAAATGGTGGAAGCCTACGCGCGCGCCGGCGGCACCGGCACGGTGATCCCGAACACCGGCAATGACTGGTCGATGGGCAAGGAAATCGCCAAGTCCGGCAATCCGCTGCGCTATCTGTACAAGCCGAGCCTGGACGGTTCCAGCCCGAACGCCTGGAGCACGTCGCTCAAGAACCTGGACGTCCACTACAGCAGCGGCCCGAACAACCGCATGTTCTATTTCCTGTCGCAAGGGTCGAACGCCAGCTCCTCGTCCAACTATTACAGCCAGTACCTGGTCAAGAGCCCGGCCGCAATGACCGGGATCGGTAGCGACAAGGCCTTCCGCATCTGGTTCAAGGCCGCCACCACCAAGTTCACCGCCTCGACCAACTATGCCGATGCGCGCACCAAGGTGATCGCCGCCGCCAACGAACTGTATGGCGTGGGCAGCAAGGAAGCGGTCGCCGTCACCCGTGCTTACGCGGCCATTAACGTCGGCGCCGACGTCGACGAAGGCGGCCCCCCAAGCGGCGGCGTGTCGATCAGCTCGCAGCCAGCGAGCGTGACCGTGCAAGCCGGTTCCACCGCGACCTTCTCGGTCGTGGCCACCGGCGGCACCGCGCCGTACAAGTACCAGTGGCTGCGTAATGGCACGGCCATTGCCGGCGCCACCTCGGCCACCTACAGCCTGACCGCGCAAACCACCGACAGTGGCGCCGTGTTCAGCGTGAAAGTGACCGATTCGGCCACCAGCCCGACCACGGCCACCAGCTCCAACGCCACCCTGACGGTGGGCGGCGGCGGCGGCAACGGCACCGAACGCGTCGTCAACGGCGGTTTCGAGAGCGGCACCACCGGCTGGGCCGGCAGCACCGGCGCCATCGGTTCCTTCAGCGGCCAGTCGGCCTACGAAGGCACGCGTTACGCATGGCTGGGCGGCAATGGCACTACGACCAGCGAAACGCTGACCCAGAAAGTCGCCATTCCATCGACCGCCACCACGGCCTCGCTCAGCTTCGCGCTGCACATCGATACCGCGGAAACCGAAAACGTGGCCTACGACCGCCTGACCGTCACGGTCAAGAATGCGTCCGGCAGCGTGCTCGCCACCCTCGGTACCTACACCAACCTGACCAAGGCGTCGGGCTACCAGGTGCGTACCTTCAACCTGCTGCCGTACAAAGGCCAGACCGTGACCCTGTCGTTCGCCGCGCGTGAAGATTCGTCGCTGCAAACCTCGTTCGTGGTCGACAAAGTGAGTCTGGTAACGCAATAACCGGGTGACCCCACAAGAGGATGGCTGGCTGTCCGTCCTCTTTTTTCAGCTCCGGCTTCGGCCGGGGCTATTTTTTATTTATGGAGGCGTGATGTCACCTGGATAACCAGGCCGAAGTGTGATGCAGGGAGTCAATTAGTACAAAGGGTTAACCATGCAGTTTCAACTCCAGGTCCAGGCCGCTGCCGCAGCAGGCAGCCGCCAGCATATCGCCATCGATGCCCCCAGCGAAGCCGATGCCATCCGCATCGCCGCGCGCAAGGGCTGGCGCGTGCTCGCCATCGAGCGCCCGCAGGCACCAAGCGAGCCGCGCCGCAAGCAAGCGTTTCCCCTCATGCAGTTCAGCCAGGAGTTGCTGGCCCTGCTCGAAGCGGGGCTCAACCTCACCGAAGCCATCGCCACCTTGCACAACAAGGAAACCCAGCCCGGCACCCGCGCCACCATCGGCGCCCTCTTGCAAACCCTACAACAGGGCAAGAGCTTGTCGGATACCTTGAACGATTTTCCCGCCATCTTCCCCGAAATCTACGTCGCCACCGTCCACGCGGCCGAGCGCTCCGGCAACCTGCCCGAAGCCCTCGGCCGTTTTGTCGCCTATCAATTGCAGTTCGAAGCGATCCGCAAGAAGCTGGTCTCGGCCGCCATCTATCCGCTCATGCTGCTGGTGGTCGGCAGCCTGGTCACCCTGTTCCTGCTCGGCTACGTGGTGCCCAAATTCAGCGTGGTGTACGAAACCTCGGGGCGCGACATTCCCTGGGCCTCGAAAATGATGCTCGGCTTCGGCCAGCTCATGTCGGCCCATCCCTTCCTGTTCCTCGGTGCGCTGGCCGCGCTGGTCGGGGCCATCGTGTTCGCCCTCGGCCACCCGGCCATGCGCCAGCGCCTGATCCTTGCGCTGCTGCGTCTGCCGGTGCTGTCCGCGCGCGCGGCGGAATTTCGCCTGGCGCGCTTGTATCGCGCCTTGAGCTTGCTGCTGCACGCCGGCATTCCCTTATCGAAAGGGCTGGCGATGGTCTCGGCCATGCTCCTGCCCGGCCAGCAACAGCAGCTCGACGCGGCGCGCCGCGCGGTGCAGGAAGGCATGCCGTTTTCCTGCGCGCTGGAACAGAACCAGCTGGCCACGCCGGTCGCGCAATCCTTGCTCAAGGTCGGCGAAAACACCGGCCGCCTGGGCGACATGCTGGAACGCTCGGCCCGTTTTCACGATGAAGAATTTGCGCGCTGGGTCGACTGGGCCTCGCGCCTGCTCGAACCGCTCCTGATGACCTTCATCGGCGTGGTCATCGGCGGCGTGGTGGTGCTGATGTACATGCCGATTTTCGAACTGGCCGGGAGCCTGTCATGAACGCGCCCGGCTTCCCCCACAATCAGGTAGCGAGCGCGCCGCTGTCGGCCGCGCTGGTGCAGCAGGCGCGCCTGGCCGCGCCAGGCCAGGGCCGGCCCATGCTGGTCGTGCTCGAAGAAATGACCGGCCTGGAGCCGGAAGCGTTCGTGGCCGAACTGGCTGCGCTGTTTTGCTATCCGCTGTGGACCATCAGCGCGCTGCAGGCCGGCACCCCGGCCTTCGGGCTGATGCCCTACACCGACTGCGCCCAGCGCGAGTGCGTGCTGATGGAAGGTGTGGCCGGCACGCCGGTGCTGGTGGTGGGCGACCCCTTCGCCGACGATACCCTGCAATGGGCCGATTGCGCCCTGCCCGCCGGCTTCTCGGTGGCGCTGACGCACCCGGACGAACTGACCGCCTACCTCGCGCAGCAGGAGAACGTGCAGCAAGCCATGGCTGGCATGGGCGGCGACGCCGACCAGGTCGAAAGCCTGGACCTGAGCATCGAAGACATCTCGCTGGTGCGTATCAGCGAAGACAGCAGCCCGGTGGTCAAGCTGGTCAACTCCACCATCTACGATGCGCTCAAGTTCCAGGCCAGCGACATCCACCTCGAATGCGACGGCGACAAGCTCATTATCAAATACCGGGTCGACGGGGTGCTGGTGCAGGCCGGCCAGGTGCAAGGCTTGCAGATGGCCGAACAGATCATCTCGCGCATCAAGGTCATGGCCGACCTGGACATCGCCGAACGCCGCATTCCGCAGGATGGCCGCTTCAAGGTGCGCGTCAAGGGTGCCGAGATCGACTTTCGCGTCTCGATCATGCCGAATATCTTCGGCGAAGACGCGGTGCTGCGCCTGTTGGACCGGCGCGCCCTGACCGAGGCGGCCCAGTCGCTGCGCCTGGAAAGCCTGGGCCTGAACGCCGACGCGATTGTGCTGATCCGGCGCCTGGCGGCCAAGCCGCACGGCATGCTGCTGGTGACCGGGCCGACCGGCTCGGGCAAGACCACCACCTTGTACGCGGCCATCACCGAAATCAACACGGGGCGCGACAAGATCGTCACCATCGAAGACCCGGTCGAATACCGCCTGCCGCGCGTGCTGCAAATTCCCGTCAACGAAAAGAAGGGCCTGACCTTCGCCCGCGGCCTGCGCTCGATTCTGCGGCACGACCCCGACAAGATCATGATCGGCGAAATCCGCGACGACGAAACCGCGCAGATCGCGGTGCAGGCCGCGCTGACCGGCCACCTGGTGTTTACCACCCTGCACGCGAACAACGTGTTCGATGTGGTCGGGCGCTTCTTGCACATGGGCGTGGACGCCTACAGCTTCGCCGCCGCCCTGAACGGCATCGTGGCGCAGCGCCTGCTGCGCCTGAACTGCGAACACTGCGCGGTGCCGGTCCCGCCCGATCCGGACGAACTGCGCGACAGCGGCCTGGCGCTTGAACAGGTGCATGGCTGGCGCTTCAAGGCGGGCGCCGGCTGCGGCCACTGCCGCGGCACCGGCTACAAGGGCCGCAAGGCGGTGGCCGAAGTGTTGATGCTCAACGACGCCATGCGCGAAATGATCACCACCCGCGCGCCGGTCAGCCGCATGAAGGAAGAAGCCTCGCGCGCCGGCATCCGCCTGGTGCGCGAGGCCGCGCTGGACCTGGTGCGCCAGGGAGAAACTACATTGATGGAGCTAAACCGTGTCACTTACTGAACTCTTCTCCAGCCGCACGGTATGCGTGTCGCTCGCCCCCGACCTGCTCACCGCCGTGGTCCGCAGCGGCAAGCGCATCGTCGCCCACAGCGAAGTACGGATTCCCCTCGACCAGACCGACGGCAAATGGGATGGCGCGCTGGCCGCCTTCGGCGCCTACCTGCGCACCGCCGGCGTGACCCTGAAAGGGGTGCCGGTGTCGGTCGCCCTGACCACGCGCTGGTGCCAGCTGGTCATGATCCCGTGGAGCGACGCCCTGCTGCACCAGGGCTCCGCGCAGCGCTTCCAGCAAGCCCAGTTCATCGGCATCTACGGCGACGCCGCGCGCACCTGGGAGATCGTGTGCGACGACGCGCCGTACGGCCAGCCACGCCTGGCCTGCGCCATCGAACGCGACTTCCTGCAAGGCTTGCAAGAGGTGGCGCGCGAGTGCGGCCACCCGTGCATGGCGATCGAGTCGGTGCTGTCGATCACCTGGCGCGCCATCGCCTCAAGCGCCCCGCGCGCCTTCGCGCTGGTCGAACCGGGCCGCCTGGTGCTGGCCGCCGCCGCCAACGGCCGCATTCACGCGGTGCAGGCGCAAGCCCTGCGCGGCCCGTGGGAAAGCGAACTGCCGCAAGCCTGGCAGCGCTGGACCCTGCGTGCGCCCGAGCTGGGCGAAATCGCGCAGGTGGCGCTGGTGACCCTCGACGAGCGCCCGGTGGTGCAGGCGCTGCCCGAGCACTTCGACATGGTCAAGCTGCCGCCGGCCCCGGCGCCCGGTTACGCCGCCGTGGCCATGATGAGGTGTTAAGCATGGCGCTGACCCAACTCAATTTTGTGCGGGGGGCGCCAGCGCCGAGGGGCTGGCGCCTGGCCTTGCTGGCCGGCGGCCTGCTGGCCCTTGGCGTGGCCGGCGTCGACTGGGTGGTGCAGGCGCGCCAGGCCGGCGCACTGGAAGCGCAGCTGGCGCAGTTGGCGCCGCGCGAAGCGCCGCAGGTGCGCCTGTCGGAAGCCGGCCAGCGCGCGCAGGACCGTCAGCTGGCCATCATCGGCGACGCCGTGCGCCAATTGAACTTGCCGGTGACGCGCCTGGTCAACACCGTGCAGGCGCCGGCCGACATCCATGTTGCGCTGCTGGGGATGGACTTGAACAGCAAGCCGGAAGACGGCGCGAAGGTCGGCAGCGCCGCCGGCGGCCTGAAGATCGCGGCCGAAGCCGAAACCGCGGGCGACATGATGAACTACGTCTCCTACCTCAACGAGCAGGCCCTGTTCACCTCCGTGTACCTGGTCAAGCATGAATTGAACGGCGCGGCGGCCAACCGGCCGTATCGCTTTCAACTGGAGGCGCAATGGCAGGACTGAAAATCGCCAGCGCCGCACGGCAGGCGGGGGCGCCCTCGATGCTGGCCGCGCGCATCGCCTGGGAAGCGCGCCGCCATGGTGCCCGCCTGGGTTGGGGCGCCGCCGTCGGCGCCTGCGCGCTGGCCGCTGCCGTCCTGTGCGCGTGGCAGGGGCAGCGCCTCGAAGCGCGCCAGCACGAGCTGGCGCAGTCAATCACCGCCGCGCGCGCCGCCAAGCCCGCGCAGCAACGGGTGGCGCTGCCGGACGACGCGCGCCGCGTGGCCGCCTTCTACGCCTACCTGCCGGCCCATGAAACGATTCCCGACCTGCTCAAGCAACTGGTCGACGTCGCCGCCAAGAATGACGTGGTGCTGGCCAAGGCCGATTACAAGGCGCAAACCGAAGACGGCGCGGCCTTTCTGCGCTACCAGATCACCTTGCCGATCAAGGCCGATTACGCCAGGGTGCAGGCCTTCATCGTCGGCGCCTTGCGCGACATGCCGGCCCTGACCCTCGATTCCGTCACATTCAAGCGCGAGCAGATCGACACCGGCGAGGTCGAAGCGCGCGTGCATTTCAACCTGCTGGTCAGGAAGGCCGCAGCAAAAGGAGGACGCCGATGAAAAAGATGACGATGGCGGTGGCGTTGGGCGTGACGCTGCTGGCCTGCTATTTCGCCCCCGATGACGACACCGACCTGATCGCCCCGGCCCAGGCGCGCACCATCGCCCCGGCGCCGCTGGTGGTAGTGCGGGCGGCAGCGCAGGAAAGCGAAGCGCCGGCGCTCGACATTCGCCCGCGCGGGCAGGACGAAGAACTGGGCAACGCCTTTGCGCGCCAGGGCTGGCAAGGGCAGGCGCCGGTGACGGAGGCCGCGCCGGCCAGGCCGGCCGACAGTGCTGTCACCAAGCCGGTGCAGGCCAGGGCGGCGGCCAGCGCCGGCGGCGCACCGGAACTGCCGATCCGCCTGCTGGGGCGCTTTCTTGACGACGGCAAGCAGGCTTACTTTTTACAGGTCGAGGAGCGCAACGTGGTTGCCTATGTGGGTGACAAGATCGACGACAGCTACACCTTCGACAGCGCCGAAACGGACACGCTGACGTTCACGTATCTGCCGCTCCAGAAGAAACAAACACTCGCAGTAGGGGAGATGAATTGAATCGCACACTGACTGGTACCACCTTGCGCACGCAGTTGTCCATGACTGCGTTGGCCTTCGCGCTCGCCGCCTGCGCCGGCCCGCAAACCTTCAAGGAAGGCAAGGCCCTGATCGAGCAGGGACAAGTCGAGCAAGGCCTGGCCAAGCTCGAAGAAGCCGTGCGCCAGGACCCCGGCAACGCGGAGTACCGGATTGGCCTGTTGAACCGCAAGGCCAGCATCGTCAATGCCCTCAATGCGCACGCCGAGCAGCTGCGCGGCCAGGGCAATTTTGCCGAGGCCGACAAGCTCTCGGCCCGGGTGCTGGCGATCGATCCCGCCAACGCGGTCGCGCGGCAAGGCGTGCAGGCGGGCGCGCAGGAGCAGCGCCACAAGGAGATGGTGGCCGGCGCCGAAGCGTCGTGGCGGCGCGCCGGCGAAGCCGACCTGGCGCAAGCGCTCGAAGCGCTGCGCGTGGTGCTGCAGGAGCGCCCCAACCAGCGCGACGCGCTGGCGCTCAAAAGCCGCATCACCGACGAACAGGCCAAAAAGAACCCCGGCGGCGGCAAACTGGCAGCCGCTTACAAAAAACCCGTGACGCTGGACTTTCGCGACGCGCCGGTGCGCTCGGTGTTCGACTTCCTGGGCAAGGTGTCGGGCCTGAACTTCGTGTTCGACCGCGATGTGGACCCGGCCATCCGCACCACCATCTCGGTGCGCAATACCAGCCTGGAAGAAGCGATCCGCATGCTGCTCTCGGCCAACCAGCTCGAACAGACGGTGACGGGCGAGCGCGCTATCACCATCTATCCGAACACGGCGCAAAAGGTGAAGGATTACCAGCAACTGGTGGTGCGCAGTTTTTACCTGACCAATGCCGACGCCAAGACGGTCTCTTTTTCGATCAAGACCCTGCTCAAGGCCAAGGACATCGTCACCGACGACCGCCTCGGCATCATCATGATGCGCGACACGCCCGACATGATCCGCATGGCCGAACGCATCATCGCCATGCAGGACATGGCCGACCCGGAAGTGATGCTCGAAGTCGAGGTGCTGGAAGTCAAACGCACGCGCCTGATGGAGCTGGGCGTGCGCTGGCCCGACAAGGCCACCCTGAGCCTGGCGAACGTGGGCGAGACCCTGAAACCGCTCACGCTCGCTGACTTGGGAGGCATCAATCGCGGGCGCATCAACTTCGCCGTCGGCAGCGCCACCATCAGCGCCAACCAGGTCGACAGCGACAGCAACATCCTGGCCAATCCGCGCATCCGCGTGCGCAACAAGGAAAAGGCCAAGGTGCTGATCGGCGACCGGGTGCCGGTCATCACCGTCACTACCAACAACGGCGTGAGCTCCGACAGCGTGAACTACGTCGACGTCGGCCTCAAGCTCGACGTCGAGCCGAATGTGCACCTCGACGACGAAGTGGCGATCAAGATCAATCTGGAAGTGAGCAATGTGGTCAAGGAAGTGATCAGCAAGTCGGGCACGCAGGCGTACCAGATCGGTACGCGCAGCGCCGGCACGGTGCTGCGCCTGAGGGATGGCGAGACCCAGGTGCTGGCGGGCCTGATCAGCGACGAGGACCGGCGCAGCGCCGACAAGCTGCCGGGCCTGGGCGAACTGCCGGTGCTCAAGCGCCTGTTCGGCAGCCACAAGGACGATACCTCGCGCAGCGAGATCGTGCTGTCGATCACGCCGCGCATCCTGCGCGGGATGCGCCGGCCCGACCTGACGACCGCGCAATTCGATTCCGGTACCGAATCGAATGTGGGCGGCTACGGGCCCGGTCCGGGCGGCGGGGGCGCTGGCGGCGCCGCCGCGGGACAGTCGCAGGCGCAGGCGCAGCCGGTGGAAGCGCCGCCGTCGGCCATGACCGGCAACGATGGCCCGCCGCCGCAGCCGGCAAACAACGACAGCGCCAATGACAGCGCCACCGGCAACGGCAACGCAAAACCCCCCGGCGCCGATGCGCCGCGCAAGGTGATCCAGTGAAGGCGCGCGGCTTCACTTTCATCGAGCTGATGATCACGCTGGCGATCATGGGAACGCTGGCGGTGGTGGCGGTGCCGATGGCGCAGGTGGCGGTGCAGCGCGAAAAGGAGCGCAGCCTGCGCAGCGCCCTGATCGAGATCCGCGAAGGACTCGAAGCGTACAAGAAGGCGGCCGACCTTGGCCGCATCAAGATCGCGTCGGGCGACTCGGGTTATCCGAACAAGCTGGAAGAACTGGTCGAGGGCGTGCCCGACCAGCTCAGTCCCGCCAAGAAGAACATCTATTTTCTGCGACGCCTGCCGCGCGATCCGTTTGCCGCCCCGGACGAGGCGCGCGCCGCCGATACCTGGGCCAAGCGCGCGTATTCCTCGCCGCCCGATAATCCGAGCGAGGGCGAAGATGTGTTCGACGTCAGCTCGCGCTCGGCGGCGGTGGGATTGAACGGCGTGCCGCACAAACAATGGTGAGGTGCCGGAAATGCGAATGAGAAGACAAGGCCGTGGATTCACGCTGGTCGAACTGCTGGTGGTGATGGCGATCATCGCGACCCTCCTGACCATCGCCGTGCCGCGCTATTTCGGTTCGGTCGACAAGTCGAAGGAAGTCGCGCTCAAGGAAAACCTGCAGGTGCTGCGCGCGGGAATCGACAAATTTTATGGCGACAAGGGCGTCTATCCGTCCTCGCTGGGCGAGCTGGTGACGCACAAGTATTTTCGCTCGGTGCCGGTCGACCCGGTCACCGAATCGAGCGTGACGTGGCAGCCGGTGGCCTCGGGCGATCCGGACAAGCCGGGTGTGGCCGACATCCGCAGCGGCGCGCGCGGCAAGACGCGCGAAGGCGTGCCGTATGAACAGCTGTGATGTCGCGATTGCGGGCAAGGCCGCTGACTTAAGAGCCGTCATTCCCGCGAAGGCGGGAACCCCATTTCGTACCGCAGCTACGGGCGGCTCCAGGAAATGGGGTTCCCGCCTTCGCGGCAATGACGGTCTTGGGGTTCCCGATGACTCAAAAAACCGTCAATCGAAAGCGTCGAGGACCGAGGCCGGCTTTGCCTATATCTGGACCCTGCTGCTGGTCGCCTTCATGGGCATCGGCAGCACCATCGCCAGCGAGCTGTATTCAACCTCGGTCCGGCGCGAGCGGGAGCGCGAGCTGCTGTTCATCGGCCACGAATTTCGCGCCGCCATCGCGCGCTATCACGGCAGCGCCGCCGCCGGCCCGCAGATGTATCCATTGACCTTGCAGGACCTGGTCAAGGACCCGCGCTTTCCCAACGCAAAGCGTCACCTGCGGCGCCTGTACGCGGACCCGGTCACCGGCAAGGCCGAGTGGGGTTTGATCCGGGTGGAGGGGCGCATCGTGGGCGTGCATTCGCTGTCGCAGCGCGCGCCGATGAAGGTCGACAATTTCGACGATCACGACAGTGGATTCAAGAGCAAGGAAAGGTATGCGGACTGGACGTTCGTCTATCCGCACGATATGTTCATCCCGCCGCAGGAGGGCGAGGAAGGCAAGAACGGCGGGCAGCTGCGCATTGGCGTGCTGCCCAGGCCGGGTGCGCCGCGCTGACTCTGCTTAGAGAGGGCGCGGCTGTCGTGATTACTTCGCGCTGCACTTGCCTTGTTTCGCCAACTCGAGTTTTGCAACGTCGAGTTTGCCTTGCTCTTCAGCGATCTGCTCAACGCCCGCACCGCCGACAAAGGCGCCCATCTTGATGTATTGACGGATAAAGTAGTTTTTACCGGTATCGAGCGTCAATTCCAGCGTATTTGGGGAAAACTCGGATTCGGTATCGATCTTGTGCGATTTGCCGCCTTCGACTTCGGCGTAGAAGAACACGTTTGGTGCGCTTTCGCCGATGCATTTGCCGTCGATCCAGATGTCTTTTTTCAGTGCCTGACCCAGCATGCTGTTACGGTAAACGTAAATGCCCGCATTGTTGGCGCTTGGAGCTTTGAACTCTTTTGCCTTGGCGGATTCTTCTTTGGTGGCCATGTCCACAGATGCGCAACCGGTAACGAGCAGGGTTGCGGTGAGGATAACGAGAGCGCCGATTTTCATGTAATTAATTTCCGATTGTTGCTGCAAGCTGGCATTCTTGGCGCCGGTCTTGCTGGGATGGGAGGATGAACTGATGTAACGACAGCATTGTGATGGCGAAATGAAATTGATACAAGGAAACTGTTGTTTTTTTGAGATGAAGTATGGCGCACGGATTGCCTGAGCAGCTCTTTCGCGGCCTGAGAAAGCGGTAGCGGATTGAGCGCGGTTTTCTCTTCGATTCAGCCAGGCGAACCCTGGCGCCGGATCGCGCGGAATGTCAGGCTGATGCGTTCTCCGGCATGCGGGTCTTTTGGAATCGCGTGCAGCCAGTCCTGCTGCACTTGCCCCGACATGTACAGCAGCGAGCCGTTCGGCAGCCGATAGTCGACCCGCAGCGCGGCGTCCAGCTTGCTGCGGTACGCCATCGCGCGCACGCTGCCGAGCGAAATGATGGCCACGCCGGTGCCATCGGCCAGGCCATCGGTTTGATCGGAATGAAAACCCATCGACGAGGTGCCGTCAGGGTAGTAGTTCAACAGGCAGTTGTTCGGCCGGAAACCGAGTTCGCCTTCGAGGCGCGCGCACAGGGCGTCGAGCAGCGCCGGCATCGGCACCTCCTCGTAGGCGATCTGCGCATAGTCATAGCTGACGCCGAAACTGGCCGTCTTGCGCGCCTTCATGCGCTCGTCCCAGGCCACGCCGGTCTTGAGCGCGGCGAACAGGGCATCCGGATCGGCGATGAAGCCGGGGCTGAGGCGAATCAGTGGAACAGGCATGGGGTCGGATTGCTCAGTACGGGTTGATCTGAAAGTGCATAGCATACGGGAAAGCCATGGCGCAGGGTTTGCCCGAGCAGCGCGCCGGTTTATAGTTTTCCTTCATGGCGAGAAAGCCCGCCAGTTTGGCGATTGCCGGATTGGGCGTGACAAAGATATTCGCCGCTGTGGCCTTGCCGTCGCTGTCGACCATGACAACCATGCTCAGTTTGCCTTCAGCGGGGTCCCTGGCATTGACTTTGTGAATGGCGCGATACACGCTTTCGAGACCGCGCACGGGGTAGGGCGGTTCATCGCTGTCATCGAGCATGGGGTACCAGCTGCGTACCATACGCCGCTGTTGCTGGCTCAATTGCTCGTACGATGCATTAAATGGAATCACGAAATCGCCGACAATTTTGCGCGGAATAAGGGTAGCGATAGCTGGTATTTCTTCTTTGAGATTGTATTTTTCGGGCGATCCGGGCGGGCTTGGCGACGCGGGACTGCCGGCCGGGCGGCCGTTGATGAATTCGCCCTTGACCCGGCGCCCGCTGACATAGACGGCCACCCCGTGGCCGTGAAACTCGTTATCTTTCCATTCGCCGTCGTAGCGTCCGCCCAGGGTGTAGACCATCGAGCCCCTGCCGTTGCGCTTGAAATCCCTCCACTCGCCCTTGTAGCGGTCGCCAAGGTGGTTGACCGATACGCCATTGCCGTGCGCCAGGCCATCGCGAAAATCGCCGCTGTATTCGGTACCCGACGAAAACGTGATGTAGCCTTTGCCGTTAGGCATGCCGCGCTCCACCATGCCCTCGTACAGCATGCTGACCTTGCCATTCTTGCGCGCCTCGATGATCCCCTTGCCGTGCGCAAGGCCATCCAGGCATGGACCCTGCCAGCCGATGCTGATGCCCTCCAGCGCAGGGTAGCCAAGCCGGCAGGTGTCTGCCGCGCTGGTGAGCACTGGGAGTGGCGCGGCGAGCATCAGCATCAGGATTGGGCGGGCAAGCGGCAGCATCGCGGTCTCGTCGATCGTTGACGGGATCGGATTTCCCGCACAGGATGTTCGACCGGTGTGCCACCGGAGAGTTCCGCGCGCCGCTCTCCTCAGAACCAGGTGCGGGTAAAGGTCATGGTGTACGGGAACGGCATCGCGCACGGTTTGCCCGCGCAACGGGCCGGTTTGTATTTCTCTTTCATGGCCACGAACCCCGCCATTTGCGACAGCTTGGCGTCCGGCGTCACGTACACATTGACCGACTGCGCATTGCCCTCGCTGTCGACCATGACAATCATGCTCAGCAGGCCGTAGGACGGATCGCGCGCGTTAATCTTTTGGATCGCGCCGAGCACATGACCATTGCCGAGCAGGGGATACGGCGGCTCGTCGGCCGGGTCGAGCAAGGGGTACCACTTGCGCACGATGGTCCGTTCGGCGTCGCTCATTTGCTCGTACGACGCGTTGAAGGGCACCGAGCCGTTGCTGACGACCTTGTGCGGAATGTTCGAGCCCAGGCGCGGCCGTTCCGACTTGAGGCTGTATTCCTTGGGCGGCGCCGCCGGCGCCGGCGCGCTCACTTTGCCCTGCTCGCCATCGGCGCTCTGGCTGACGGCGGCGGCGCCGACCTGGCGCCCGTTCGCGTAGAACGCCTGGCCCCCGGCCGGGTGGTCGTCCTTCCAATCGCCTTCGTAGCGCCCGCCGAGCGTGAAGACGATCTTGCCCTTGCCTTCGCGCTTGCCGGCCTTCCATTGGCCGTCGTAGCGGTCGCCGAACTGGTTGACCGAGGTGCCTGCGCCGTCGCGCAGGCCGTCGCGGAACTGGCCATCGTATTCAACCCCGGGGAAGTACATCAGGTAGCCTTTGCCGTGCGGCCGGCCCTGTTCGACCATGCCTTCATAGCGCCAGGCTTGCAGGTCGGTGGTGCGCTTTTCGATCACGCCCACGCCGTGCGCATAGCCATCCTTGCATGGCCCTTGCCAGCGCATGTCGTCGCCCTTGGCCGCGTCGGGCAGGGCCAGCTTGCAGGCTTCCTCGGCGTGCGCCGCCAGCGGCGGCAGCAGGGAGATGAGCAGGGCGGAAAGGGGGAGCAACAGCGCGCGGGATGGCATCGGCATGGCGGGTTCCTTCAATCGAGAACAGGGATGAACCTGTTTGATCGACCGGTGAATGAATGGTTCCGCATAGTGCCATGCTCCCAGCAGCTTTTTCAAGGAACATTGTCATTCTTACCCTGTGCGTGTAAGGCCAGGCAATGTCAGCGAAGGGCGAGCGACATGAAGGTATACGCGAGCGCTTCGCCGTCGATGCGGAACATGTCGGCCGTTTCGCCGGTCTGCACGAAGCCGCAGCGTGCGTACAGCTGGCGCGCAGGCAGGTTCACCGACAGCACTTCAAGGTCGATCCAGTCGAGTACCGCCTCGCTGGCCGCCCACGCCGCCGCCACGGCGACCAGGCGCCCCCCCAGGCCCTGCTGGCGGGCGTCGCGATGCACGCCCATGCCGAGCAGCGCACGGTGCGTGCAAGCGCCTTCAGGACGCGCACGCAGGTCGATGTGGCCCCTGATGGCGCCGTCGCTGTCGTGCGCCAGCCACAGGCGGCGCCACCCGGGCTGCCCGAGGGCGCTGGCGAACGCATGGCGAAAGGCGGTTTCGCGCTCGGGACCAAAGCGCGAGGCGGCGCGCGGCATCGGCATGAACAGCGCCGTGGCGCCGCTGCCGTTGTCCCGCAAGTGGTCGTTCAGGTAGGCGAAGAAGGCTTCGAGGTCGTCGCTTGCGGCCGGCCGGATGATCGCTTCGCCCGCCATGCTTACAGCGCCCGCGCGATCAGGATCTTCTGGATGTCGCTGGTGCCTTCGTAGATCTGGCACACGCGCACATCGCGGTAGATGCGTTCGACCGGAAAGTCGCTCACGTAGCCGTAGCCGCCATGCACCTGGATCGCGTCGGAGCAAACCCGCTCGGCCATTTCAGACGCGAACAGCTTGGCCATCGCGGCTTCTTTCAGACAGGGCAGGCCGGCATCCTTCATCGACGCGGCGTGCCGGATCAACTGGCGCGCGGCCTCGATCTGGGTCGCCATCTCGGACAGTTTGAACTGCACCGACTGATGTTCGAAAATCGGCTTGCCGAAGCTTTCGCGCTCGCGTGCATACACCAGCGCCGCCTCGAACGCGGCGCGCGCCATGCCGACCGCCTGCGAGGCGATGCCGATCCGTCCGCCCTCGAGTCCCGACAAGGCGATCTTGTAGCCCTGGCCTTCTTCGCCAATCAGGTTGGCGGCCGGGATGCGGCAGTTCTCGAACAGGATCTGCGCCGTGTCCGACGAGTGCTGGCCCATCTTCTGTTCCAGGCCGGCGACGATGTAGCCGGGGGTGGCCGTCGGCACCCAGAACGCGCTGATGCCCTTCTTGCCGGCCGCCTTGTCGGTGACCGCCATGACGATCGCCACGTCGGCGTATTTGCCGCTGGTGATGAACTGCTTGGTGCCGTTCAACACATAGTCGTCGCCTTCGCGCGTGGCGGTGGTGCGCAGCGCCGATGCATCGCTGCCGGTGTGCGGCTCGGTCAGCGCGAACGCGCCCAGCATCGCGCCTTGCGCCAGGGGCCGCAGCCATTGTTCTTTTTGCGCGTCGTTGGCATACATCATGGCGATGCTGCATACCGGGCAGTTGTTGACCGAGATGATGGTCGAGGTGCCGCCGTCGCCGGCCGCGATTTCTTCGAGCACCAGCGCCAGCGACACGTAGTCAAGGCCGGCGCCGCCCAGTTCTTCGGGCACCGCCACGCCAAAGGCGCCCAGTGCGGCCAGTTCCTTCAGTTCTTCCTTGGGAAAGTAGTGCTCCTTGTCCCAGCGCGCGGCGTTGGGGGCAAGGCGCTCCTGCGAAAAGGTGCGCAGGGCGTCGCGGATCATCTGGTGTTCTTCGGTCAGTATCATGGGTTTCGCTAGGTTGGGCTTACCAGGGAATTGGCGTGCCGTCGTAATTGAGGAAGGCGCCGTTGGCGGCGGCGTCGAGTCCGGCCAGGGTGGCGCGCAGGCCGGCCGCGCTTTGTTCGGGCGTGATGTCGGCCCCAAGGCCGCCCATGTCGGTCTGGACCCAGCCCGGATGGAAGGCGACGCAGGTTGCGCCCTTGGGGCCGAAGCGGATGCCGGTATCGACCAGCACCGAATTCAAGGCCGCCTTGCTGGCGCGGTACAGGGTGCCGGAGGCGCTGCCGCGCGCGCCCATCGAGGCCATGCGCGAGGAGATCACGGCCAGCTTGCCGCGCGCCTCGGCCACCATGGGGGCGATCACGGGCAGCAGGCGCAGGGCGGCCAGCACGTTGGTGTGCATGACGGTGTCGAAGTCGTCCTGGGTGGGAAAGCCGTCGTGGCGCGGGCCGTACACGCCGGCGTTGAGAATGGCGGTGTCGAGCAGTTCGCCGTCCAGGTTCCAGCCCAGGGCGGCGATGGAGTCGGCGCTGGTGACGTCGAGCTGGTACGGGTGTGCGCCGATGGCGCCCAAGGCAGCGCAGTCGTCACTGTTGCGGGCGGTGGCGATCACGCGCCAGCCGTCGGCCAGGTACTGGCGCACCAGTTCGCGGCCGATGCCGGGCGAGGCGCCGATGATGAGTGCAGTTGGCATAATTCCTTCTTGGCTGATAACCCTGGCGCCGTCGTCCCCGCGAAGGCGGGGACCCAAGTTCGCGCTGAAGCCACTGGCTAAGCGGCTCACTTGGGTTCCCGCCTTCGCGGGAACGACGGTGGTGGGGTTACATCATCTCAAACGCCATCGCCGTCGCTTCGCCGCCGCCGATGCACAGCGAGGCCACGCCGCGCTTGCCGCCGGTTTTCTTCAGCGCGCCGAGCAGGGTGACGATGATGCGCGCGCCCGACGCGCCGATCGGGTGGCCCAGCGCACAGGCGCCGCCGTGGATGTTGACCTTCTCGTGCGGGATGTTCAACTCGTGCATCGCCGCCATCGGCACCGCTGCAAACGCTTCGTTGATCTCGTACAGGTCCACTTGCGCCGGCGTCCAGCCGGTCTTGGCGAACAGCTTTTGCAGCGCGCCGATCGGGGCGGTGGTAAACAGGTTCGGTTCCTGCGCAAAGGTGGCGTGGGCGACGATGCGGGCGATCGGGGTCAATCCGAGTTCGCGCGCTTTCGATTCGCGCATCAGCACCAGGGCCGCCGCGCCATCGTTGATCGACGACGACGAAGCGGCGGTGATGGTACCGTCCTTTTTGAAAGCGGGCTTCAAGGCCGGGATTTTATCGAGCTTGGCCTTGGCCGGGCCTTCATCCTTGTCGATCACCGAGTCGCCCGCGCGCGTGGTCACGGTAACAGGCGCGATTTCCCACTTGAAGTAGCCTTCGTTGTTGGCTTCCTGCGCGCGCTTGACCGAGGCGATCGCAAACGCGTCCTGCGCTTCGCGCGTGAACGCATACTTGGCCACGCATTCTTCGGCAAAGGTGCCCATGGAACGGCCTTCGCCGGTTTTCTCGTTGCGCGAGTAGGCGTCTTCCAGGCCGTCGTACATCATGTGATCGAACATCATGCCGTGGCCGATGCGGTAGCCGCCGCGCGCCTTCGGAATCAGGTAGGGCGCATTGGTCATCGATTCCATGCCGCCGGCGACGACGATGTCGGCGCTGCCCGCGAGCAGGCTGTCATGCGCGAAAATGGCCGCTTGCATGGCCGAGCCGCACATCTTCGACAGGGTCACCGCGCCGGCGGACAAGGGCAAGCCGCCCTTGATGGCCGCCTGGCGCGCCGGAGCCTGGCCCTGGCCGGCCATCAGGCAGTTGCCGAAGTAAACGTGTTCGACCAGCTTGGCGTCAACGCCGGAACGCTCGACGGCGGCGGCGATGGCCACGGCGCCCAGGTCGCTGGCGGACTTGGAGGAAAAATCGCCCTGGAACGCGCCCATGGGTGTGCGGGCCGCGCCGACGATAACGACTGGATCATTCATTGTGTAAGTTCTCCAAATAGGACGGGGTATACACCGCCGGATTATCGGCGGCACTCTGGTTGCAAAAGCGGATTTGCTGCGGATACGGGAACACGTCTTCGATATGGCCGTCCATGATGCGCTGCTTGCGCGACTGCCAGAAATCCCTGGTCAACAGATCCGCGTGGTGCTTCATGAAATACAGGCGGATTTTTGCGTTACCCAGCAAAAATGCGCCGAACTGCTCGGGAAACACATCGTGCTTGCCGATCGAGTACCACGGCTCGGCCGACATTTCATCTTCTTCGTTGCGCGGTTCCGGGATATTCCGGAAATTGCAGTCGGTGATATATTCGATTTCGTCGTAATCGTAAAACACCACCCGGCCGTGGCGCGTCACGCCGAAGTTTTTGTACAGCATATCGCCGGGGAAGATATTCGCCGCCACCAGTTCCTTGATGGCGTTGCCGTATTCGAGCACGCCGTGTTCGATCAGCGCATCGTTGCCGGCCACTTCCGCCTGGTTCAGGAAGATATTGAGCGGCACCATGCGCCGTTCGATGTACAGGTGGCGGATGATGATGCGGTCGCCTTCATACTCGACCAGCGAGGGCGCGTGGTGCATCAGCTCGGCGATCAGTTCTTCCGAAAAGCGTTCCAATGGAAAGGCCACGTTCGAATATTCGAGCGTGTCGGCCATGCGGCCCACGCGGTCGTGGTTCTTGACCAGCAGGTATTTTTCCTTGATCTGGGCGCGCGTGGTTTCTTTCGGCGCCGGGAAGAAATCCTTGATCACCTTGAACACGTACGGGAACGAGGGCAGCGCGAACACCAGCATCACCAGGCCCTTGATGCCGGGCGCGATTTCGAAGCGGTCGGCGGTGTGTTTCAGGTGCTGCAGGTAATCGCGGTAGAACAGCGTCTTGCCCTGCTTTTGCAGGCCGAGGATGGTGTAGATCTCGCTCCGGGGTTTACGCGGCAGCAGGCTGCGCAGGAATTGCACGTAGGCCGAGGGCACTTCCATGTCCACCAGGAAGTAGGCGCGCGTAAACGAAAACAGGATCGTGATCTGTTCATGGTCGAACAGCACCGTGTCGAGGATCAGCTCGCCGTGACGGTTGTGCAGGATCGGCACGATGAACGGATATTCGCGGTTGCCGTTGATGCCCTTGCCGACGATGTAGGCGCCCTTGTTGCGGAAGAACAGGCTCGACAGCACCTGGATCTGGTGGTTCGGCTCGAGCGCTTCGCCGCCGAAGATGAGCTTGAGGCGCCCTTCGACCAGCGCGATGTCGCGGTCAAGGTTGGCGAACTTGCAGTTCAGCTGGAAATTGGTGACGATGCGCTTGAGCGCGAAGCGCAGGCCGTCCTTGGCCGGGTAGTACACGCGGTAGGTCGGCAGCAGCTCGTCGGTTTCAATGTACTCGGTGGACACCACCGGGCGCACGAAAATGAAATCGTTGTGGAAATAGGTACGGTGCAGAATGTTGCAGCAGACCGAGTTGAAGAAGGTTTCGGCCAGTTCGGGCTGCTTGTGGCCGGACAGCATGCCGATGTAGTGCAGTTTGAGTTCGCGCCAGACTTCGTCGGTCAGTTCGCCGTTATCGTATTCATCTTCGAGGATTTGCACGCATTCCTGCACGCGCTGGTCGTAGAAACCGATGCGCTCGCGCGCCGCCTGCTGGGCGGTGGCCCAGGAACCGGTTTCGAAATGGCGCTTGGCGACCTGGCTGGTCTGGCGGAACAGGCGGTAGTGCTTGTCGAAACCGTCGAGGATGGTGCGGGCGATGTCGAAAGCAATCTGCGAAGACAGCAGCTTGGGGAACGCAACTTGTGTCATCTGGCTTCTCGATCAGTCGGCTTGTGGGAAGACTATTCTATACGCCTTGCCTTCGTCGTTCCCGCCGAGTGCCGCCTTGGCGCGGGAACGACGGTTTTTCGTTTAGCGGTTCTTATCACCGCGCGACCTTTGCAATAAAGACTTACTTCGTCTCGGCAAACAACTCCCGCCCGATCAGCATGCGGCGGATTTCGCTGGTGCCAGCGCCGATTTCGTAGAGCTTCGCATCGCGCCAAAGACGTCCGACCGGATACTCGTTGATATAACCATTGCCACCCAGGGTCTGGATCGCTTCACCCGCCATCCAGGTCGCTTTTTCGGCGCTGTACAAAATCGCTCCCGCCGCATCCTTGCGCAGGTTGCGGATCGCTTCAGGCGTCTTGGCGCGGTCGCAGGCCTGGCCCACGGCATACACATACGCCTTGCACGCCATCATGGTCGAATACATATCGGCCAGTTTGCCCTGCATGAGCTGGAATTCGCCGATCGGCTGGCCGAACTGCTTGCGGTCGTGCACGTACGGCACTACCGCGTCCATGCACGCCGCCATGATGCCGAGCGGCCCGCCCGAGAGCACGGTGCGCTCGAAATCGAGGCCCGACATCAACACATTGACGCCCTTGCCCAAGCCACCGAGCACGTTTTCAAGCGGCACTTCGCAATCCTGGAACACCAGTTCGCCCGTGTGCGAGCCGCGCATGCCCAGCTTGTCGAGCTTTTGCGCGATCGAAAAACCCTTGTAGCCTTTTTCGATGATGAAGGCCGTCATGCCGCGCGGGCCGGCTTCCAGGTCGTTCTTGGCGTACACCACCAGCACGTCGGCGTCCGGGCCGTTGGTGATCCACATCTTGGTGCCGTTGAGCACCCAGCGGTCGCCTTTGAAATCGGCGCGCAGCTTCATGCTGACCACGTCCGAACCGGCATTCGGCTCGGACATGGCCAGTGCGCCGATGTATTCGCCGGAAATGAGCTTCGGCAGGTACTTCAGCTTCTGTTCTTCGCTGCCGTTGCGCTTGATCTGGTTGACGCACAGATTCGAGTGGGCGCCGTACGACAGGCCGACCGAGGCCGACGCGCGCGAGATTTCTTCCATCGCCACGATGTGCGCCAGGTAACCCATCTGGGCGCCGCCGTACTGCTCGTCGACAGTGATGCCCAGCACGCCCAGATCGCCCATCTTGCGCCACAGGTCCATCGGGAACTGGTCGCTGCGGTCGATTTCCGCCGCGCGGGGAGCGATCTCTACCGCGGCGAATTGTTGGACTGCTTCGCGCAGCGCGGCGATGTCTTCGCCATGGTCAAAGGTCAAGCCTGGAAGATGCAGCATTTGTCGTCCTCGCGGGGGTCGGAATGGGAAGAGTTCATCATACGCATGTTTGACGTTAACGTAAACGTCAAGCAGCGAGGCTGTTTACGCATTCGCCGTTTGTTCGGCCAGCATGCGGCGGCATTCCTCTTCATGGGCGGCAATTTCGGCCAGGGCCATGTCGATATCCTCGCGCTGGCGCTCGAGCGTTTCGCGCTGGTGGGCCAGCACGCCGAGGAAGCGGTTCATCTGCGCCGCGGTATCCTTGGGCGACTCGTACATGTCGACGATGCTCTTAATTTCCGACAAGGTCAGGCCGAGGCGCTTGCCGCGCAGGGTCAGCTTCAGATGGGTGCGGTCGCGCGCCGTGTAGACCCGGTTGCGCCCGCCCACGCCTTCGCGGCTGGGGCGCAGCAGACCCTGGTCTTCGTAGAAGCGGATGGCGCGCGCGGTAATGTCGAATTCGCGCGCCAGTTCGGCGATGGTGTAAGTACGTATGGACATCAGTGGCTCGGAGCTATTCTCAGGCGGCGGGTGGAAGGGGCCGCGCGCAATCGCTTAGAATTGGGGCGCAGCTTGCCGTTTACGTCAACGTCAACCTATTGTAGCGTGCCTGCCGTCCTCCTGAACACGAAAGAATGCGCCATGAATGCTCTCGAATCCGCGCTGTCCTACCCCTGCGGCGACGCCCTGCCCGCGCCCGGCGGCATGATGAGCCTGGCCGACGGCGTGCGCTGGCTGCGCATGCCGCTGCCGTTCGCGCTCGACCATATCAACCTGTGGCTGCTGGAAGACGAGCGCGACGCACGCAGCGGATTTACCGCCATCGATTGCGGCGTGGCCACGGACGCCACCCGCGCCGCCTGGGAGCAGGTATTCGCCGACGGCATGCGGGGCGCCCCGCTGCTGCGCGTGCTGGCCACCCATTGCCATCCGGACCATGTGGGGCTGGCCGACTGGCTGTGCACGCGCTTCGGCGCGCCTTTGTGGATGAGCACGGGCGAATACGGCTTCGCGCGCATGATGTCGGCGGCCCTGCCGGGCGTCGATGGCACGGCGGCGATTCCCCATTTCGAGCGGCACGGCCTGGTTGACGCGGCCCTGCGCGCGCAACTGGGCGAGCGCCGCAGTTATTATCCGACCCTGGTGCCGGCCGTGCCGGCCGCGTACACGCGCATCCAGGACGGGCAGCGCATCGCCATTGGCGGGCGCGACTGGCGCATGATCGCCGGCTTCGGCCATTCGCCCGAACATGCGGCTCTGTATTGCGAAGCCTTGAACGTGCTCATTTCGGGCGACATGGTGCTGCCGCGCATTTCGACCAATGTGTCGGTGTTCGCGGTCGAGCCGGAAGGCAATCCGCTGCAACAGTATCTCGATTCGCTCGCCCGCTTCGACGGCTTGCCGGCCGCTACACTGGTGCTGCCCTCGCACGGACGGCCGTTCACCGGCTTGCACACGCGTATTGCGCAGTTGCGCGCGCATCATGCAGCGCGCCTGGCCGAGGTGGTGCAGGCTTGCCGCACGCCGGCCTCGGCCGCCGACATGGTCCCGCTCATGTTCTGCCGTCCGCTCGACGCCCACCAGCTCACCTTTGCGCTGGGCGAGGCGCTGGCCCATTTGCACAAGCTCTGGTACGACGGTGTCTTGCGCCGCAGCCATGATGACGACGGCATCCTGCGCTTCCATCTGATCTAAGCCAAACCATCGGTTCGTGCGCGGGGGTGGCGCGGCGACGCTGCGCCTACACTGGTTTTTCCGACCAGTGACGGCCGATCAAGCGCGCCAGCCTGCTTAAAATTGCTGAAGAATTAACATTTCATCGTGGTTTGCGGTAATGCCGCGAGGGTGTACAATTCCCGCTTGATTGTTACATTGAAAACGTAGCTTGTCACAATTGGTCTCAACCGTGAAGAGACTGACTTTCATGCCGTTGCATGAAATAGTGCCACCCATGAATTCATCCAACGAACGCGAAAGCTTTAGTGAGCGCCTGCAGCAGGCACTGAAGAACGCCCACTACTCCCCCGACAGCCCCACCCGCCTGGCGCGGGAATTTAACATTCGCTTCGATGGACGGCCCATTACTGTGCATGCTGCCCGGAAATGGCTTGTTGGGGAGGCGATTCCCACCCAAGAGAAGCTGCGCATGATCGCGCAATGGTTGGGCGTGCCTGCGGAATGGTTACGCTTTGGCGGGGACGAAAGCGCCTCGGCAAATAGCGACAGCGCGGCCGGCTTGTCGCGTTTCGAGTCCGCCGATGTGAAATTAATTGCAGATTTACAGAGACTTGACGAACATCATCGTCAAATTGCACGCGAATTCATTCGCATGCTTGTACGCATTAATTACCAAAAGTAGTGATTTGGCACGAATATCGGCATTTTTTGTGTTGATATAAACCGAACTATTTTTACGCCAAGCACCCCAATATCGGCGGTTGCTTGCTCGCGCGCGCCTTCTGCGTCACATCAACGTCCAATCACGGCCCTGTCTTCTGCAAATTCGACGGGGCTTTATGATTTGTCATGGCGAAGCCATAAAATTCATGCACAATGGTCAGACCGTGACGAAGTTTCCCGGTTGCAAGGAATTGATATTGTGCCGCACAAACAGGGCATAGTGGATCATAATCACAACAGACATTGCAGTCTTGTCATCCCGTTATGCAACACGTCGAGGACCCAGCCGTCTTATGAAAAGTAACTACAGCAACACCGCGCAACTCAAGGACCTGATGACTGTTCCCCCGATGACTGCCGCGCAGCACGCAGAAGTCATGCGCAAGCGCATCGCCCATCGGCGGATGGTCGAGGAAGCAAAGGAACTGAAAAAGGCCGACAGCTGGCAGTTCGACAAGCGCTGATCGCGGCAAGCGCGCCAGGGCGGCGCCGGCACAGCTGGCGCGCTCGCTTGCCTGTCCGCTCGTTACGAAGATCATTGCCGCAGACCGCGGCGTAGCAGGGCGCCGGAGCGCCTCAGGTGTTCCGGGTGTCCATTCCCGGCTTCATGCCGGCCCAGCGCGGCGCCAGCGTGTGCGCCACGCCAAACAGGTCCATCACCCGCGCCACCGTATGATCGACCATGGCGTCGATGCTCTCCGGCTTGTGATAAAAGCTCGGCAGCGGTGGAAAGATCACTCCCCCCATTTCCGTCACCGCCGTCATATTGCGCAGGTGCGCCAAGTTGAACGGCGTTTCGCGCACCATCAGCACCAGCCGGCGGCGCTCCTTGAGCACCACGTCGGCCGCGCGCGCGATCAGGTTGTCGGACAGGCCCAGGGCCACGGAGGCCAGGGTTTTCATCGAGCAGGGGGCGATGATCATGCCATCGGACTGGAACGAGCCGCTGGCGATCGACGCGCCGACATCGCGGTTCTTGTGGACGACATGGGCCAGCGCCTCGACCTCGCGGCGCTGCATGCCCAGTTCCTGGTGCAGGGTCAGGACGGCGGCGTCAGAGACGATCAGATGCGTCTCGATGCCCGGCGTGGCGGCCAGTTGCTGGACCAGGCGCACGCCATACACGGCGCCGGTGGCGCCGGTGATGGCGACAACCAGGCGCTGCGGGGGAGAATCAGGCATCGAGCAGGGTTTTGAGTTCGCCCGACTCGAACATTTCGTTCATGATGTCGGAGCCGCCGATGAATTCGCCCTTGACGTAGAGCTGGGGAATGGTTGGCCAGTTCGAATAGTCCTTGATACCCTGGCGCACTTCCGGATCTTCCAGCACATTGACGGTGGCGATATTCTCGACGCCGCAGGCTTTCAGGATCTGGATGGCGCGGCCGGAAAAGCCGCATTGCGGGAACTGGGCGGTTCCTTTCATGAACAGCACCACAGGGGTGGCGGTTACGGTGTCTTTGATCCAGGTTTTTACGTCGCTCATGGCTTGCCTCGGTGGGAAATAGGTTAGATACCGTCATTTTATAAGAAAACGGCGGGGGATGGACGTTTGGGGGCTGGCGGCGTTGGGAGTAGGGAGGAAATAGTCAATTTGGGGTAGGCCGAAAGGAGGCGCTATTCCTCGCCCAGCAATTTACCCAGGCAAACCGCATCATCGCGCCCCACATACTTACCGTAGTTGGGAATCGTGCGGTAGCCGTGTTTTTCATAGAACGCCACCGCGCGCGTATTGACCTTGCGCGTTTCCAGCCACAGTTCCCGGTAGCCGAATCCGTGCGCCGACTGCTCCACGTGCGCCAGCAAGGCGGCGCCCGCGCCCCTGGTGCCGGGCCGCGCGAACATGCGCTTGACCTCGCCCACATCCCCGTCCAGCGGCCGCAACGCCGCGCAGCCGAGCAACTGCCCGGCCTCGCCCTTGGCCACCACGAACAGCGACCTCGCCACGCGTGCATCGTCGGCCGAAAACGAGGCCTTGCCGCTGTCGCCCGTAATCGCCGCCAGCGCCGCCGACAGTTCCTCGACCAGCACCCGCGCATCAAGGCTGTCCGGGTCGCAGGCGCTCATGGCGATCATGGCGGCGTTATCCGCGCAGCTTGGCGAACGCCGCCGCCATGCTGCCGCCGGCCGGCGCCGCTGCGCGCTCCTGCTTCTGCTGATGCTGCGCCAGGCGCTTGCCGTCGGTGCGGTCGCCCCGCTGCTCGGGCTTGGAGCCGGCCTGCGGCGCGCTGTCGGTCAGGCGCATGGTCAGGGCGATGCGCTTGCGCTTCTCGTCCACTTCCAGCACCTTCACGCGCACCACCTGGCCGGCCTTGACTACCGAGTGCGGGTCCTTCACGAAGGTGTTCGACAGCGCCGAAATATGCACCAGTCCATCCTGGTGCACGCCGATGTCGACAAACGCGCCGAAGGCCGCCACGTTGGTGACCACGCCCTCCAGAATCATGTCCGGGCGCAGGTCGCGGATTTCTTCCACGCCTTCCTTGAAGGTGGCGGTGGTGAACTCGGGGCGCGGATCGCGGCCCGGCTTTTCCAGCTCCTTGAGGATGTCGGTAATGGTCGGCACGCCGAATTTTTCATCCGCGTATTTGGCCGGATTGAGCGTCTTCAGAAGCGAGGCGTCGCCGATGACGGACTTCATCTCCTTCTTGATATCGGCCAGGATCTTTTCGACCAGCGGATACGATTCCGGGTGCACCGCCGAGGCGTCGAGCGGATTGGCGCCGCCCATCACGCGCAGGAAGCCGGCCGCCTGCTCAAACGTTTTGTCGCCCAGGCGCGGCACCGCTTTCAGGTCCGCGCGCGAGGTGAACGCGCCCTTCAGGTCGCGGTAGGTGACGATGGCCTGCGCCACGCTCGACGACAAACCGGATACGCGCGCCAGCAGCGGCGCCGAGGCGGTGTTGACGTCCACCCCGACCGCATTGACGCAATCTTCGACGACGGCGTCGAGCGAGCGCGCCAACTGGGTCTGGCTCACGTCGTGCTGGTACTGGCCCACGCCGATCGACTTGGGATCGATCTTCACCAGTTCGGCCAGCGGATCTTGCAGGCGGCGCGCGATCGACACCGCGCCGCGCAGCGACACGTCCATGTCGGGCAGCTCGCGCGAGGCGAATTCGGAGGCCGAGTACACCGACGCACCGGCTTCCGACACCACGATCTTGGTCAGCTTGAGTTCCGCGCGCTGCTTGATCAGGTCCTGCGCCAGCTTGTCGGTTTCGCGCGAGGCGGTGCCGTTGCCGATCGAGATCAAGGACACATTGTGTTTCGCGGCCAGCGCGCCGAGCACGTGCAGCGAGCCGTCCCAGTCGTTGCGCGGCTGGTGCGGATAGATGACGGCGGTGTCGACCACCTTGCCGGTGGCGTCGACCACCGCCACCTTGACGCCGGTGCGCAGGCCGGGGTCCAGCCCCATGGTGGCGCGCGGGCCGGCCGGCGCGGCCAGCAGCAGCGCTTTCAGGTTCAATGCGAACACGTTGATGGCATCGAGTTCGGCGCGCTCGCGCAGGGCGCCCATCAGCTCCGTCTCAAGGTGCATGAAGCTTTTCACGCGCCAGGTCCAGCGCGCCGTGTCGGCCAGCCACTTGTCGGCCGGGCGGCCCTGGTTCTTGATGCCGAAGCGCGCGGCGATGCGGCCTTCGCACGGGTTGTGCGGCGCGTCCCACTTCGGCTTTTCGGCTTCGGTGTCGAGCCGCAGGACGACGTCGAGAATGCCTTCGCGGCGCCCGCGCAACAGGGCCAGCGCGCGGTGCGACGGGACCGTCGAAATGGTTTCGGAATAGTCGAAGTAATCGGCGAATTTTTCGCCTTCATCCTGCTTGCCCTCGACCACTTTGGACTCGACGATGCCGTGTTCCTGCACGTATTCGCGCAGCGACTGCAACAGCGTCGCGTCTTCGGCGAAGCGCTCCATCAGGATCTGGCGCGCGCCGTCCAGCGCGGCCTTGGTGTCGGCCACGCCGGGGTTGTTGCCATCGTCGCTGGTGAAGGCCTCGCGCAGGTAGTTGGCCGCTTCTTCTTCGGGGGCGATGGTCGGGTCGCCCAGCAAGCCTTCGGCCAGGGGCGCCAGGCCCGCCTCAATCGCGATCTGCGCCTTGGTGCGGCGTTTCTGCTTGTACGGCAGGTACAGGTCTTCCAGGCGCGTCTTGTCTTCGGCGTGGGTGACGGCGTCGAGCAGGGCCGGCGTCATCTTGTTTTGTTCGGTGATCGACGAGATGATCGCGGCGCGCCGGTCTTCCAGCTCGCGCAGGTAGCGCAGGCGCTCTTCCAGCAGGCGCAACTGGATATCGTCCAGTCCGCCGGTCGCTTCCTTGCGGTAACGCGCGATAAAGGGAACGGTGGCGCCCTCGTCGAGCAGGGCAATGGCGGCGGCAACCTGGACAGGCTTGGCGGCAAGTTCAATGGCGAGACGTTGTTCGATAGTTGGGAGCATGGGGAACATCCTGATGAGTCAAGCACGGAATGATACGCAATCGCGGCGAATGCGCCAGTCTTGACAGTGCCTGGACGGTGTGTACGGCGAGCGCCGTCCTGGCTGTTTAAAAGCGGACAGTGTACATTGCCTCGGTCCTGTTGATTAGCATAAAAAAACGATGGAAAAATTGCGCCAGTATTTTCTTGAACTTCAATCGACATTACCGGCCGAGGGACCGGGTTTCAGTGCTGCCGTGCTGCAAGATAACGCGGTGACATGCGAGCTGCATCACGGCATGGCGTCGCTGGAACTGGCGGTGCCGCTGTCGGGAAAGTCGGCGTATTATCTGGCGTCGGAATCGAAGCAGTTTACGGCGGCCTGCATGCTGGCGCTGGTGCGCGCCGGGCGGATCGGCCTTGATGACGATGTGTGCATCCACTTGCCGGAACTTGCGCGAATGGAACAGGCGTTTTCCTTGCGCTCGCTGCTCAATCACACCAGCGGCATTCCCGATTATTTTCAGTTCTTGCAGTGCCAGCTGGGACGGCACGAGGCCGATTATTTCAACAATGCCTTGATTCTAAAAATGATCGCCGGGTTTGAGTCGCTTGCTTTTCCGAGCGGTACACAACATGGTTACAGCAACAGTAACTATATCTTGCTGGCGGCACTGATCGAGCGCCTGAGCGGCTACTCCGCAGCGCGCTTCGCACGCGAGACCTTGTTCCAGCCACTCGGTATCGAGCGCATGGGCTTTGACGATGACCGCAGCAATGTGATCATGCACCGCGTGCTCAGTTATGAGGCGGATGCGGCGCGCCCGCACGGAGTCAAACAGCATCTCGGCAACGCCAATACCGTGGGCGATGGCGGCGTGTATGCCAGCACCGATGAACTGGTGCTGTGGGAACGCGCATGGCATCGCCAGTGGGACGATAGCGGGAGTCTGTTGCAGGCGATGCTGCAGCCATCGCCGCTGGCCGATGGCACGGTGCCGCCGTATCGTTTTGGACTGGAGATCATCGAGCACGATGGCGCCCCTGTGGTGTTTCACAGTGGCGCGTTATGGGGATTTCATACCCTGCTGATGCGGCTGCCGGCGCGGCGTATGTCGGTGATCTTCCTGGCCAATTGCGACAGCGCCGAACCGGATAGGGAGCGGATGCTGGCGGCGCTTGGCTGATGTTCCCCCGCTCGCAAAGCTCCGGGGTGTCCGCCATGACAGCAACCGACCTTACATCGACGGCGGCTCACGAACGATCGCCGTGTCGGGACGGTCGACTCTGAACTTCGTTTCATCCTTTAACATGATCGCCTCAATCTCCAGGGCTTTGCCGCTGCGGTCTTTTACGCTATACCGGTAAGTAAAAAATTGGCGGGAACCGCCTTCGTAGTGCGCTTCCGGTGCGGATTCATTCAGGATGGCGCGAAGCTCTTGCTTCAGCTCGGGTTTCAAATACCAGATGTTCTCGTTATCAGGATTTTTCAACATGGTATTGACAGCGTTCTGCGCGTCACGCCGTGCTTTGAACACCCGTTTGCGTCCGTCTTCCGCGCAATAAGCAAAGAGCGCCGCCGCGCAAACGACAAACACGCAAAGGGCGCCGAATTTGCGCTGATAGCCCAGGGCGAAAGCACGGATGAAAAGGGTAATCACGCTTCCCGCGGCAAGCAGCACGCCGAATTGAGGCACCGGGATAATACCTAACAATATGGAATAGCCGCCCGACCATGCAATATTCATGTCGATGATGAGGAAGCCTGCAATGAACACAGCCGGCGTCATTGCCGCCGACAGTGCCATTTGCCGCTTGAATAGTTCAGCCATACGCATGCTCAAGTCAATTCCCTTGGCTTAAGCACGCGGGCTTTCTGCCAATACCAGGGGGCCCACCAGACAATAAGGGCTCAGATCAGCACTCAAAACCATACTGTTCACGATATTGCTTGACCACATTCTTCGGCATCGTCGGGAACAGGGCGCAGACGGTGTAGCTGCCTTTCTGCTTGCCGTTCACTGCATAACCCCAATCCGAAATATCGGAACGCTTGAAGGTGATTTCTTCGCCGTTTTCGACGCTTTCGACGATCTGCGGATCATTCGAGATGGTGCCGGTAAAGCCGGTTTTGGTCTGTTTGAACGGCATCACCCACATATGTTCGCTGCCATTTTCATCGGTGATTTTTACCTTGAGGCGGAACATATCGGCGCCTGCCGGTGGTTTGGCGTAGGTAGCCAGAAAGGTATCGAGCGAGCCTTGCGCTTTGGCGATAGCCGCAGCCATCGCCGGACTTTCATCCTTGGCCATGACCACGCGGTCGCCGATCTGGGCGTTGGCGGTGGCGGTAAACAACAGCAGGGCGAGGACGGCGGACAGTTTCATCATTTCTCCAGAAGGGGGGCGAGTGCGGCGACGATCACCGTGCGACTCGAAAGTTGCCATATTATCCATATTGTAAATAAATAGCAATATTCGAGTCATGCCGGCATCGGCATCGGGAATGCGGCGCCGCATTTTGCACCCGCGCTTACCCTTGCCGCATGAACGCCGTCGCACGCGCCCTGAGCGCGCATAAACCCGCCCCCTGCGTGTGAAAGAGAACAGAACACAAGCGTCTTTATGTCGGATAATATCGGGTGTTATCGTCTTCGATATTGCCCTTACAGAACACATGCACACGATGGATTTAACGCGCGACGAACCCCGCGAAGGACGCCCTGCCACCGCTGCGCCGCACGCCACCCCGGCGTCGGCCCTGCCGGCGCCGATCGCCAGCTGGCTGCAACGGGTCGAGGCCGCCGCCCACCCGCAGCCCAAGCTCGACCTGGAGGTCAAGGATCCCAAAGTCGCCCAGTACAAGTTCGTCTATGTTTTGGCGCCGACCAGCGGCGGGCGCCATGTGGCCCTGTGCCTGTGCAAGGCACGCCTGCGCCCGAACGGCGAAGTGGCCGCCGCCAGCCCGGTCAGCGAAGTGTTTTCCCTGCTCTCGGCCCCGCCCGCCTACCTGGAAGGCGACGATGAAGACCTGGTGCGTTTCTTCATCGCCATGCGCAGCGGCGCCGCCTCCCAGGGCGGCAGCGCGACCGAGCCGAAAGGCAAGGTCGGCGCCATCCTGCTGCAAATGTTGCTGGAACAAGACAAACTGCTGTGGGCGAATTCCTGGGCCGACATGGCCAACGGCCTGATCTATCCACTGCAGGCCGGTCCCGTGCGCGAAGCCAACCTGGTCTGGCGCGAGGAAGGCCGCACCGCGCGCCTCGGCTGGCAAGTCCAGCCCGCCAGCGGCGCGACCCATACCGCCGCCGACCAGATCGACTACATGCTGCCGACCGATCCGCCGTGGTACATCGACAACCTGTCTTGCGGCGCGCTCGCGCTCAACCGGGGCGGGGTCGACATTTCCCTGGCCGACTTGCAGGCGCTGGTGGCGCAAGCCCCGGCCCTGAGCGGCAACGATAAGAAGCGGGTGTCGCAACTCTTGCTGGCCCACGGCTTGCAGCAACTCATGCCGCTGCCGCAGCCGCTGACCCAGCGCCTGCGCGACGACGTCAAGCCGCGTCCGCACTTGCTGCTCGACAGTGTGCCGCTGGCCGATGGCGCGCACCAGCGCTGGCACGATTACGCCGTGCTCTCTTTCGACTACGACGGCGAGCGCGTGGCCTTCGATCCGGCCCAGCGCGTGGTGCGCCAGGTGGGCGACGTGACCGAAGTCATCGCCCGCGATAGCGCGGCCGAGGCCGCCGCACTGGAAGAACTCACCGCCCTCGGTTTCCGCAAGCCCGGCACGCCGCCGCTCAACGCCCTGGCCGGCGCCCAGCAACTGGAAAGCCAGGCGCACTGGCTGCGTTTTGCCGAAGGCGACCTGGCCGGCCTGGTCGACGCTGGCTGGCATGTGCAGAAATCCAACAAATACCGCTACGATGTCGTCGCCGTCGAAGACTGGTACGCCGAGATCGACGAGCCGGTCGAAGCGGGCAATGCCTGGTTCGAGCTGGAGCTGGGCATCGTGGTCAACCAGAAACGCGTGCCGCTCTTGCCGGTGCTGGTGCAACTGATCCGCAGCGCCCCGAGCGACTTCGATCCCGAGGTGCTGGCCGCCCACGCCGACGCCGACCAGATGCTGGCCACCTTGCCGGACGGCCTGCGCGTGGCGCTGCCCTGGGGGCGCTTGAAGCCAATTCTCAACACGCTCGGTGAACTTTACTTCAGTGACAAGATCAAAACCAAGGTCAGGCTTTCGACCCTGGATGCGGGCCGTCTCGAAGAACTGGCGCGCGGAACCGCTTTGCGCTGGTTCGGCGGCGAGCAGTTGCGCGAAACCGGCCGCAAGCTGAGCTTGTTCGGTTCGGTGCAAAAAGTGGCGCCCCCGGCAGGGCTGCAGGCCACCTTGCGCGACTACCAGGCAGATGGCCTGGCGTGGATGCAATTTTTGCGCGAGTACGACCTGGCTGGCATCCTGGCTGATGACATGGGCCTGGGCAAGACGGTGCAAACCCTGGCCCATATCTTGATCGAAAAAGAAGCCGGCCGCCTGACCCATCCGGCGCTGGTCATCGCGCCCACCAGCCTGATGACCAACTGGCAGGACGAGGCGGCCCGCTTCGCGCCCGACCTGCGCGTGCTGCTGCTGCAAGGCAAGGAGCGCCTGGAACAGTTCGACAAGATCGACGAAGTCGACCTGGTCCTGACCACCTACGCCCTGTTGCCGCGCGATGAAGAAAAGCTGCGCGAGCACGAGTTCCACCTCGTCATCCTCGACGAGTCGCACTACATCAAGAACAACCGCTCCAAGGCGGCCCAGAGCGCCGGCCTGCTCAAGTCGCGCCACCGCCTGTGCCTGACCGGCACGCCGCTCGAAAACCACCTGGGCGAGCTGTGGTCGCAATTCCATTTCTTGCTGCCGGGCTTGCTGGGCGATGAAAAAACCTTCAACAGCCAGTTCCGCCACCCGATCGAGCGCCAGGACGACCCGCTGCGGCGCGCGCTGCTGAACCGCCGCATCCGGCCTTTCCTGCTGCGCCGTACCAAGGATAATGTCGCCAAAGAACTGCCGCCGAAGACAGAAATGGTGCGCAAGGTGGAATTGTCGGGCGCCCAGCGCGACCTGTACGAAACCGTGCGCCTGGCGATGGACAAGAAAGTGCGCGACGAGATCGACAAAAAAGGCGTGGCGCGCAGCCAGATCGTCATCCTGGAAGCCTTGCTCAAGCTGCGCCAGGTCTGTTGCGATCCGCGCCTGGTCAAGGCATTGCCGGCCAAGAAGAAGGACAGCGGTTCCGCCAAGCTGATCGACCTGATGCAGATGGTCGACGATTTGCTCGAAGAAGGGCGCAAGATCCTGGTGTTCTCGCAATTTACCAGCATGCTGGCGCTGATCGAGGAAGAGCTCAACGCGCGCCGCATCCCGTACGCCTTGCTGACCGGCGACACCAAGGACCGCGCGGCCCAGGTCGCCGCCTTCCAGCAGGGGGCGGTGCCGATCTTCCTGATCAGCCTGAAAGCGGGCGGCGTCGGCCTGAACCTGACCGCGGCCGATACCGTGATCCACTACGATCCGTGGTGGAATCCGGCCGCCGAAAACCAGGCCACCGACCGCGCCTGGCGCATCGGGCAGGACAAGCCGGTCTTCGTGTACAAGCTGATCGCCAAGGGCACCCTGGAGGAAAAGATCCAGTTGCTGCAACAAAAAAAATCAGACCTGGCGCAGTCGATCCTGGCCGAAGGCGAGTCGCACAAAATGAGCCTGACGCAAGAAGACCTGCAAGCCATTTTTGCCCCGCTGGACGAATAGCGGTCTCACATTTGTGTTCATATACTTACTGCAATGTTGGCGATATACTAGCAGCCTGTCGGACTTGGGATCGTCGGCTGCAAAAATACCTGGGACGGTCCATATTTCGCCGCTTTCTCGGCCAATAGCTCGCTATTGGCACTGCGAAATCGTCAAAATCTGGCCTCGCCCAGCTATTTTTTCGCTTCGACTCCCCAAGTCCGACAGGCTGCTAGCGGAGTGTGATGTTGAACAGCTAAAGAAAGCATTCCATGAACGGTAATGTCAGCGAGGCAAGCCAAGGGTTGGTGCGCGACAACATGCTCGTGGAACAGTTTCGCGCCATCGCCGAGTTGCGCGGCGATGTTGCCTGGATCGTCGATGGCGCATCGGGCGCCCTGTCGTACATCAGTCCGTCGGTGCGGGACTTGCTCGGCTACGAGGCTGCGGATTTCATCAAGCAACTGTCCAGCCAGCAAGCCGATACGCCGCTGGCCGCCTTGTGCGCGGGCTTGCCCGATCGCCTAGCCCGTTTCAAGGGCGGCGACCAGAGCCGGCGCACCTTGTTGCGCCATGTTGATCAACTGCATGCGGATGGCAGCACGGTCCCGCTCGAGGTGCGCTCGACCTTGCTGACCGACGCCAGCGGCAAGCCATGCGCGCTGGTCGGCGTGCTGATCGACGCCAGTGGCGAGCGCGCCCGGGCCGAGGAAAAGCGCCGCTTTGCGAGCATGCTGAACCATGAGTTCCGCACGCCCTTGTCGACCATCGACGGCGCCATCCAGCGCCTGGAGGCGAGCGCAACGCACGCCGACGAGCCGACCCGCCAGCGCTATCGCAAGATCCAGGCGGCGGTGGACCGGCTGATCGGCATGCTCGACGAGTACCTGTCGCCCGATCGCATGGACGAGATCGGCAGCGCGCGCCAGCCCGACACCGTCGCGCCCGAGCTACTGTTGCAGGAAGCGGCGGCCCAGGTCAGCGCGGCAGGGGGCAGTGCGCGCATCGAATCGAGCGGCTTGCCGCCCTTGATCCGCGCCCAGCCGAGCGCCTTGCGCCTGGCGTTGAAAGTGCTGGTGGACAACGCGCTGCAATATTCGCCGCCGGGGCACGCCATCATCCTGGCCGGGCACGCCACGGCCGACGGCATCGAGCTGTCCGTGCGCGACCACGGCCAGGGCGTGCCGCCAGCCGAAATGGCCATGATTTTCGGCAAGGGTTGTCGTGGAAGTAACGCCGTGGGTGCGGGTTCCGGACTCGGCCTGTACATGGCGCGCTCCGTCGTCGAAGTGCATGGAGGCACGATCGACGTTCAAAACGTGCCAATGTCGGGCCCGGTGTTCAAAATCTGGCTCCCCGCGCAACGTGCGGCGGGGAAAAGAGTTGCGCCAGAAGGTAGCAGCAGTGATAATTCCGGTAATCAACACACTAGGGAAGGCACCGCGCGCAATTAGGGAAACTACGCACGGGGTAATGAAATGAAGAAAATGGCCAACCCATGACGCAAATATTGATTGTTGAGGACAACGGCGACTATGCCGGCGATATGGCGGAGTTTCTGACGGAACTCAACCACGAAGTAATGATTGCGACCACCGCCGCCGAGATGTGGGCGGCCCTCACCAAGACCCCGACCGCCGTGGTCGTGCTCGACCTCGGCTTGCCGGACGAAGACGGTTTCAATGTGATTCCGCGCATGCGCCAGCTGTATCCCGAAATCGGCCTGCTGGTGCTGACCGGAAGAGTCGCGTTCGACAACCGCATTCTGGGCTTGCGCCTGGGCGCCGACCATTACCTGACCAAGCCGATCAAGTTTCCGGAACTGGCAGCGCATATCGAGGCGCTCGACCGGCGCGTGCGTCCGCCCGAGCCGGCGGCCCAGCTGCCGAGCAAGTGGACCTTGCGCGTCAGTGCGCGCCAGCTCGAACTGATGGGCGCGGTGATCGACCTGACCGAAAAGGAATGCAACTTCCTGCACCTGCTCACGCTCAACACCCGTCCAGTGCCGCGCCAGGTGATCGTGGCCGGCATGGGCGGCGACGACCCGGACGCCAGCCGCCGGGTCGACATGCTCGTGTACCGCCTGCGCAAGAAGGCCCGCTCCGGCCTCGGCCAGGACCTGCCGCTGCGCAGCGCCTATGGCGAAGGCTACAGCCTGTCCGCCGGTTTCACACTCGCGTAACCGGTTACATTGCGGCGCGGCGGAGGATACCCGGCCGTTCGCCATGAGCGAACGGAGGCCTGAGCAGGGCGTAGGTCAAGCACGCATTGAAAATAGGGACACAGTCATGCGATCTGAGCATTGGCCTGTATTTAATTAGGGACAGGGCCATGCCTATTCAGTAAAATGGCGTGATCCCGTCGTTTTTCATACTGCCATGGCCCGCCTTCCCCGTCTCGTCCTCCCCAACCAGCCGCATCACATCATCCAGCACGGTAACGACCGCCAGCTGATTTTCCGCGAAGCTGAAGATTACCAGCGCTTCCTCGGCTGGCTGAAAGATAGCGCCAAGGAATTCAAGGTCGCCATCCACGCCTACGTGCTGATGCCCAACCACCTGCACCTGTTGGCATCGCCCTCGACCGTGGAAGGCCTGGCCCAGACCATGCAGCGCGTCGGCCGTTACTATGTGCCCTGGTTCAACGCCAAGTACGGCCGCAGCGGCAGCCTGTTCCAGGGCCGCTTCAAAACGTCCCTGATCGACGCCGCCGCCTACTTCCTGCTGTGCAGCCGCTATATAGAACACAAGCCGGTGCGCAACGAGCTCGTTGCCGATGCCCTGGACTACCCGTGGTCGAGCTACGCCCACCACGCCGGCGCCCAGCCCGACAACGTCATCACCGACCACGCCCTGTACTGGGCGCTGGGAAACACCCCCTTCCAGCGCGAAGCTGCCTACATCGAACTGAGCCGGCCAGCCCTGACGCGCGAGCAGCTCGACCAGATCAACGCCGCCGTGCTCAAGGGCTGGCCACTCGGTTCCGATGCCTTTAAGACAGAATTGCAACACCGCGCCAAACGCCAGGTACTTCCCGCCAAGCGTGGCAGACCGTTCAAAATCAAGCCTCCCGCCCCCTGAAAACGCCCGCCGGGCGTTTTTTTTCGGCGGTCCCCCCCAAACCCCTTTCCCAGCTAGCCGCACAGCATAAACCCGAAAATTGCATGACTGTGTCCCTACTTAATTTTCTGAGCGACGCCACGTGAATGAATGCGACTCTGACCCTAATTAATCCACTTGCCCATTCTGCTGCATTGCACTAATGTTGGTGTTCGATTTTAAAAAGCTGTGGAGAATGCGCATGATTGCCCAAGGAATGTACGATCCGTCCAATGAACACGATGCCTGCGGCGTCGGTTTCATCGCCCATATCAAGGGCAACAAGAGCCACTCCATCATCGAGCAGGGCCTGTTGATCCTGAAAAACCTCGATCACCGGGGCGCTGTCGGCGCCGACAAGCTGATGGGCGACGGCGCCGGCATCCTGATCCAGATCCCGGACCAATACTTCCGCGACGAAATGGCGAAGCAGGGCGTGGAACTGCCTCCGCCGGGCGAATACGGCGTCGGCATGGTTTTCCTGCCGAAAGAAAATGCTTCCCGTATCGCCTGCGAGCAAGAAATCGAGCGCGCCGTGCGCATCGAAGGCCAGGTCGTGCTCGGCTGGCGCAATGTGCCGCTGGACGACACCATGCCCATGTCGCCGACCGTGCGCGGCAAGGAACCGGTAATCCGCCAGATTTTCATCGGCCGCGGCCCGGACATCATGGTCACCGACGCGCTCGAACGAAAGCTGTACGTGATCCGCAAGTCGTCCGGACACGCGATCCAGGCCCTCAAACTGCTGCACGGCAAAGAATTTTTCGTGCCATCGATGTCGGCCCGCACCATCGTCTATAAAGGCTTGCTGCTGGCCGACCAGGTCGGCGTCTATTACAAGGACCTGCAAGATCCGCGTTGCATCTCGGCGCTGGCGCTGGTGCACCAGCGTTTTTCGACCAACACCTTCCCGGAATGGCCGCTGGCCCACCCCTACCGCCTGATCGCCCACAACGGCGAAATCAACACCGTCAAAGGCAACTTCAACTGGATGCGCGCGCGCGAAGGCGTGATGAAGTCGGCCGTGCTGGGCGAAGACCTGCAAAAGCTGTTTCCGCTGATCTATGAAGGTCAGTCCGACACCGCCTGTTTCGACAACGCCCTCGAACTGCTGATCATGGCCGGCTACCCGATCGCCCAGGCCATGATGATGATGATCCCGGAAGCCTGGGAAAATCACACCATGATGGACGACAACCGCCGCGCTTTCTACGAATACCATGCCGCCATGATGGAACCGTGGGACGGCCCGGCCGCCATGGCCTTTACCGACGGGCGCCACATCGGCGGCACCCTGGACCGCAACGGCTTGCGTCCGGCGCGCTACATTGTCACCGACGACGACCTGGTCGTGATGGCCTCCGAATCGGGCGTGCTGCCGATTCCGGAATCGAAAATCATCCAGAAATGGCGCCTCCAGCCGGGCAAGATGTTCCTGATCGACCTGGAAGCGGGCCGCATCATCGACGACAAGGAATTGAAAGACACCTACGCCAACGCCAAGCCTTACAAGGCGTGGATTAACTCGGTGCGCATCAAGCTGAACGAAATCAAGCTCAAGGAAAGCCAGCTCGGCCACAACCGCGCCAAGGATGGCACGCCGGCCCAGGGCGAAAAGACCCCGGCGTCCGTGCTCGACCGCCAGCAAGCCTTCGGCTATACCCAGGAAGACCTGAAATTCCTGATGGCCCCGATGGCCGTGCTCGGCGAAGAAGCCACCGGTTCGATGGGCAACGATTCGCCGCTGGCTGTCATGTCCAACAAGCTCAAGCCCCTGTACAACTATTTCAAGCAACTGTTCGCGCAAGTGACCAACCCGCCGATCGACCCGATCCGCGAAGCCATGGTCATGTCGCTGGTGTCGTTTATCGGTCCCAAGCCGAATTTGCTGGACACCAACAACGTCAATCCGCCGATGCGGCTTGAAGTGTCGCAGCCGGTGCTCGGCTTCGACGACATGGCGCGCCTGCGCACGATCAGCGCCCACACCGGCGGCAAGTTCAAGTCGTACGAACTGAACATTTGCTACCCGGTCGCCTGGGGCAAGGAAGGCATCGAAGCCTCGCTCGCCTCGCTGTGCGCCGAAGCGGTGGACGCGGTCAAGTCCGGCCACAACATCCTGATCGTTTCCGACCGCGCCGTCTCGGCCGAACAGGTCGCCATTCCGGCCCTGCTGGCCACCTCCACCGTCCACCAGCATCTGGTGGCGCGTGGCCTGCGCGCCTCCACCGGCCTGGTCGTGGAAACCGGCTCGGCCCGCGAAACCCATCACTTCGCCCTGCTGGCCGGCTACGGCGCCGAAGCCGTGCACCCCTACCTGGCCATGGAAACCCTGATCGAACTGGCCCAGGGCATGAGCGGCGAGATGTCCGGCGACACCGCCATCTATAACTACACCAAGGCCGTCGGCAAGGGCTTGATGAAGGTGATGTCCAAAATGGGCATCTCGACCTATATGTCGTACTGCGGCGCGCAGATCTTCGAAGTCATCGGCCTGAACAAGTCGCTGGTCGACAAGTACTTCAAAGGCACCTCGTCGAATGTCGAAGGCATCGGCGTGTTCGAAGTGGCCGAAGAAGCGCTGCGCCTGCACAACCTGGCCTTCGGCAACGATCCGCTGTTGGAGGACGCCCTCGACGCCGGCGGCGAATACGCTTTCCGCGTGCGTGGCGAAGAACACATGTGGACGCCTGACGCCATCGCGAAGCTGCAACACTCCACCCGCAGCAACAATTTTTCGAGCTACAAGGAATACGCGCAGATCATCAATGACCAGAGCCGTCGTCATTTGACACTGCGTGGCCTGTTCGAGTTCAAACTCGATCCGACCAAAGCCATTGCGCTCGATGAAGTCGAACCGGCCAAGGAAATCGTCAAGCGTTTCGCCACTGGCGCCATGTCGATGGGCTCGATCAGCACCGAAGCCCACGCCACGCTCGCCATCGCCCTGAACCGCATCGGCGGCAAGTCGAACACGGGCGAAGGCGGCGAAGATCCGTTCCGCTACACCAAGGAATTGAAAGGCATCAAGATCAAGCAGGGCGAAACGATGGCTTCCGTCATCGGCGAGCAGAACGTGGTGGTCGACATTCCTTTGCAGGAAGGCGATTCCCTGCGCTCGCGCATCAAGCAGGTGGCCTCGGGCCGCTTCGGCGTCACCGCCGAGTACCTGAACTCGGCCGACCAGATCCAGATCAAGATGGCGCAGGGCGCCAAACCGGGCGAGGGCGGCCAGCTGCCGGGTCACAAAGTGACCGAATACATCGCCAGCCTGCGCTTCTCGGTGCCGGGCGTGGGCCTCATTTCGCCGCCGCCGCACCACGATATTTATTCGATCGAAGACCTGGCGCAATTGATTCACGACCTGAAAAACGCCAATCCGCGCGCCTCGATCTCGGTCAAGCTGGTGTCGGAAGTGGGCATCGGCACGGTCGCGGCCGGCGTGACCAAGGCCAAGGCCGATCACGTGGTCGTTGCCGGCCATGACGGCGGCACGGGCGCCTCGCCCTTGTCGTCGGTCAAGCACGCCGGCACGCCGTGGGAGTTGGGTCTCGCGGAAACCCAGCAAACCCTGGTCTTGAATGGCTTGCGCAGCCGTATCCGCGTGCAGGCCGATGGCCAGATGAAAACCGGACGCGACGTGGTGATTGCCGCCATGCTCGGCGCCGACGAGATTGGTTTCGCCACGGCCCCGCTGGTGGTCGAAGGTTGCATCATGATGCGCAAATGCCACTTGAACACCTGCCCGGTCGGCGTGGCGACCCAGGACCCGATCCTGCGCGCCAAGTTCTCGGGTAAACCCGAGTATGTGGTGAACTATTTCTTCTTCGTGGCCGAAGAAGCGCGTCAATTGATGGCCCAACTCGGCATCCGCAGCTACGACGAACTGATCGGCCGGGTCGACCTGCTCGACAAATCGAAAGCCATCAGCCACTGGAAGGCCCGTGGCCTGGACTTCAGTAACATTTTCTACCAGCCGGAAGTGCCGGTCGGCGGCGCGGTGCGCCAGGTCGAAGAGCAGGATCACGGCCTGGAAAAAGCGCTCGACCACAAACTCATCGCCCAAGCCAAGGCGGCCCTGGAAAAAGGCGAGCGCGTCTCCTTTATCTCGCCGGTGCGCAACGTCAACCGCACCGTCGGCACCATGCTCTCGGGCGAAGTGGCCAAGCGCTACGGCCACGCCGGTTTGCCGGACGACACCATCCACATCCAGCTGCAAGGCACGGCCGGCCAGTCGGCCGCCGCCTTCCTGGCCGCCGGCATCACCCTGGACCTGGTGGGCGAGGGCAACGATTACGTCGGCAAGGGCTTGTCTGGCGGGCGCATCATCGTGCGTCCGAATACCGAGTTCCGGGGCTGGGCGGTGGATAATATCATCGTCGGCAACACGGTGCTGTACGGTGCGATTGCCGGCGAAGCCTTCTTCAATGGCGTGGCGGGCGAACGTTTTGCCGTGCGCAACTCCGGGGCGACGGCGATTGTCGAAGGCTGCGGCGATCACGGCTGCGAATACATGACTGGCGGCACGGTCGTGGTGCTGGGCGCCACGGGCCGCAACTTTGCGGCGGGCATGTCGGGCGGGGTGGCGTATGTCTACGATCCGCTGGGCGATTTCGAGAAGAAATGCAACACCGCCATGGTCAACCTGGAGCGCGTGCTCAGCACCAAGGAGCAGAGCGACCGCGCCGGCTGGCACAGCCAGAGCCGCGCCAGCAACCCGGAATCGGACGAAGCCATCCTCAAGCGCCTGATCGAACGCCACTTCAAGCACACGGGTTCGACCCGCGCGCGCAACCTGCTCGACGACTGGGCGACAGGACGCGCCAAGTTCGTCAAAGTCTTCCCGACCGAATACAAGCGGGCGCTGGAAGAACTGCACAACAGCAGCATGGAAGAAGCGAACGACAAGATCGACGCGGTTGGACAATCCGTCGCCAAGATCGCCGCTTAAGAGCGCAGCCCGGGCGGGCACCGTTTGCCCGCCGCATAGAACACAAGGAAAAACATCGTGGGTAAAATCACCGGCTTCATGGAATTCAAGCGTCAGGACGAGGGCTATCTCGAGCCTGCGGCGCGCGTCAAGAACTACAAGGAATTCGTCTTGCACCTGAGCGATCCGCAAGCGAAGGTGCAGGCGGCGCGCTGCATGGATTGCGGCATCCCTTTCTGCAATAGCGGCTGTCCCGTCAACAACATCATCCCCGACTGGAACGACCTGGTCTTTCACGGCAACTACCGCGCCGCGCTGGACAACCTGCACTCGACCAACAATTTCCCCGAGTTCACCGGCCGCGTCTGTCCCGCGCCGTGCGAGTCGGCCTGTACCCTGGGCATCATCAACGACCCGGTCGGCATCAAGTCGATCGAGCACAAGATCATCGACACCGGCTGGGAGCACGGCTGGGTGCTGCCGCAGCCGCCGGAAAAACTGACCGGCAAGAAAGTGGCCATCATCGGTTCCGGTCCGGCCGGCCTGGCGGCGGCGCAACAGTTGGCGCGCGTCGGCCATGCCGTCACCGTGTTTGAAAAGAGCGACCGGATCGGCGGCCTGTTGCGCTACGGCATTCCCGACTTCAAGATGGAAAAGACCCACATCGACCTGCGGGTCAAGCAGATGGAAGCCGAAGGCGTGACCTTCCGCACCAGCGTGCTGGTCGGCAAAGACTTCCCGGCCTCGGTCAACAACTGGGCCAAGGAAACGATTTTCCCGGAAGACCTGGCAAAAGACTTCGACGCCATCGTCATGGCGGGCGGCGCCGAGCAGCCGCGCGACTTGCCGGTGCCGGGGCGCGAGCTCAAGGGCGTGCATTTCGCCATGGATTTCCTGCCGCTGCAAAACAAGGTCAACGCCGGCGACAAGCTCAAGGACCAGATCAAGGCCAGCGGCAAGAACGTGGTCGTGATCGGTGGCGGCGATACCGGTTCCGATTGCGTGGGCACCTCGAACCGCCACGGCGCGACGTCGGTGGCCCAGTTCGAACTGATGCCGCAGCCGCCCGAGCAGGAAAACAAGCCGCTGGTGTGGCCGTACTGGCCGACCAAGTTGCGTACCTCGTCCTCGCACGAAGAAGGGTGCGACCGCGACTGGGCTGTGGCGACCAAGCGTTTCGAAGGCAAGGGCGGCAAGGTCGAGAAGCTGATCGCCTGCAGAGTCGAGTGGAAAGAGGGCAAGATGATCGAAGTGCCGAATTCGGAATTCGAGATGAAGGCCGACCTGGTGCTGCTGGCGATGGGTTTTGTGTCGCCGGTACAACAGGTGCTGGATGCGTTTGGCGTGGAAAAAGATGCGCGCGGCAATGCCAAGGCCACGACCGATGGCGACGGCTGCTATGCGACCTCGGTGCCGAAAGTGTTCGTGGCGGGCGATATGCGCCGCGGACAATCGCTGGTGGTGTGGGCGATCCGCGAAGGGCGCCAGTGCGCACGGGCGGTCGATGAGTTCCTGATGGGCGAATCGGTCCTCCCCCGCTAACAACCGGTGTCAGGTCTGACATTCGGACACGAGCCCAGCTGTAAAAATCGCATGGCGGTTTTTTACAGCTGGGCTCGTGTCCGAATGTCAGACCTGACCCCCAGCGAAGTGTCTCTTTTTTGACTTATTTCGCCTTCCTTGTATGCATGAAGTAATGTAAAGTTACATAAACGCATTGTTGGACATGAGTAATAAGTCCGCCTTCGAACCAATTCCTTCCGCCCCACTATCCCAGCAAAAACAAACACTTACCTTCAAAAATATCTGACCCGCCGTTCAGTAGTGTTGTATTCTGGCCGCGCGCACCCATTGTGGATCGGGGCCCTCTCAGCAGGGATTGCCCTTTCTGCACTACAATACGCCATTCCCAAATATGAACAGCGCCGTGTCTAATCTTGTCGAAATCCGCGATCTACATTTTTCTTACGGCGACCGTTCGATCTTGTCGAACCTCCGGATGGACTTCCCACGCGGTAAGGTCGTGGCCGTCATGGGCGGTTCCGGCTGTGGCAAGACTACGGTGCTGCGCCTGATCGGCGGCCAGATCCGCCCGCAAAAAGGCTTCGTCACCGTCGCCGGCGAAACCGTCCACGAACTCGATACCGATAATCTGTACCGCCTGCGCCGCAAGATGGGCATGCTGTTCCAGTTCGGCGCCCTGTTCACCGACCTGAGCGTCTTCGAAAACGTCGCCTTTCCGCTGCGCGAACATACCGACCTGCCCGAAGAGCTGATCCACGACCTGGTGCTCATGAAGCTCAACGCGGTCGGCCTGCGCAATGCCGCCAGGTTGAAACCTGCCGAAATTTCCGGCGGCATGGCGCGCCGCGTGGCCGTCGCCCGCGCCGTCGCGCTCGACCCGGAACTGATCATGTACGACGAACCGTTCGCCGGCCTCGATCCGATTTCGATGGGCGTTACCGCCAACCTGATCCGCAGGCTCAACGATGCGCTCGGCTCCACCTCGATCCTGGTGTCGCACGATGTGCATGAATGCTTTGCGATCGCCGATTATGTGTACTTTATGTCCGCCGGGAAGATTGTCGCCCAGGGTACGCCGGCCGATATGCGCGTCTCCGAGGATCCTTACGTGAAGCAGTTCGTCAACGCCGCGCCCGACGGCCCCGTGCCTTTCCATTACCCCGGCAAGTCGCTGGCCGAGGACCTGGGCCTGGGAGAGCGCAAGTGATCGCTAACTTCCTGGGCGCCATCGGCCAGTCCGTGCGCGAAAATATCGCCAGCGTCGGCTTCGCCACGCGCTCCTTCTTCACCCTGCTGGGCGTGACCCCGGGCGCGCTGCGCCGTCCCGGACTCATTTCCGAACAGATTCACTTCATCGGCAATTATTCGCTGGTGATCATCATCGTCTCCGGCTTGTTCGTCGGCATGGTGCTCGGCTTGCAGGGCTATATCACCCTCACGCCCTACGGCGCCGAACAAAAGCTCGGCCAGGTGGTCGCGCTGGCGCTGGTGCGCGAACTCGGGCCGGTCGTGACCGCCCTGCTGTTCGCCGGCCGCGCCGGTACCTCGCTGACCGCGCAGATCGGCTTGATGAAAGCTGGCGAGCAACTCTCGGCCATGGAAATGATGGCCATTAACCCGGTGCAGCGCGTGCTGGCGCCGCGTTTCTGGGCCGGCGTGATTGCCATGCCCATCCTCGGCACCATCTTCAGCGCCGTCGGCGTGCTCGGCGGCTACCTGGTCGGCGTGCAGCTGATCGGCGTCGACGAAGGCGCCTTCTGGTCGCAGATGCAAGCGAACGTGGATGTGCAGCACGATGTCGTCAACGGCATCATCAAGAGCTTCGTGTTCGGCATCGCCGTCACCTTCACCGCGCTGTTCCAGGGCTACCAGGCCCAGCCGACGCCGGAAGACGTGTCGCGCGCCACCACCCGTACTGTTGTGATCGCGTCGCTGACCGTCTGGGGTCTGGACTTCGTGATGACCGCGATGATGTTTAACTAAATATTGAATCTGGCGGCACACAGCGCCGCATAACACGAGTTAGGAAATCAAATGCATCGTAAATCCATCGACGTCTGGGTCGGCCTGTTTGTTCTGCTGGGCCTGGCAGCGCTGCTGTTCCTGGCCCTCAAGGCCGGTAACATGAGTACATTGTCGTTCGGCAAGACCTACCTGGTCCAGGCCAAGTTCGACAATATCGGCGGGCTCAAGCCGCAAGCGCCGGTGAAAAGCGCCGGCGTGGTGGTCGGGCGCGTGGGCGATATCAAGTTTGATGACAAGACTTATCAGGCGCTGGTAACCTTGGAACTGGAGACGGGCTATAACTTCCCGAAAGATAGCTCGCTCAAAATCCTCACTGCCGGCCTGCTCGGTGAACAGTACATCGGTATTCAGGCAGGTAACGACGATGCCAACAAGCTGGTCAATGGTGACCGGATTAACACGACCCAATCTGCCACCGTGCTGGAAGACCTGATTAATCAGTTCATCTACAGCAAGGCGGCTGACGGAAAGGAATAAGAGCAATGACATTCATGAAGCCGAACCGCGTCCCGACCTGGCGCGCCAGCGCTGCCGCCCTGGTGGCCATTGCCACCCTGAGCGGTTGCGCCACCAACAACCCGCGCGATCCGCTCGAGCCGTTCAACCGCACGATGTTCAAGTTTAACGACACCATCGACCAGGCCGCGCTCAAACCGGCCGCCACCGCCTACAAGAAGGTGCTGCCGAGCTTCGTGCAAACCGGCGTGAACAACTTCTTCGGCAACCTGTCCGATGTCTGGACCGGCGCTAACAACTTGATGCAAGGCAAGGGCGAGCAAGGCATGTCCGACTGGACCCGCGTTGCCCTCAATTCCACCTTCGGCATCGGCGGCCTGTTCGATATCGCTTCCGAAGCGGGCTTGAAAAAGCACAATGAAGACTTCGGCCAGACCCTCGGTTACTGGGGCGTGCCGAGCGGCCCCTACCTGATGCTGCCGCTGCTGGGACCGTCCACCGTGCGCGACACCTCCGGCTTGCCGGTTGACATGGCCGCCAATGGCTGGTCCTATGTCGATCCCTCGTCGACCCGCAACATCGGCACCGCGATTCGCGTGATCGACGCCCGCGCCAACATCCTGGACGCGTCGAACCTGATGGAAGAAGCCGCACTCGACCGTTACGAATTCATCCGCGACGGCTTCCTGCAGCGTCGCCAGGGCCAGGTCTTCGATGGCGAAACCTCGCGCAAGGCGCTGAAAGAAGCCAACCAAGGACCGGCCGACGCCAAGAGCATCCGCGCCGCCTACGCCGACGATGACAGCGCGTCGCCTAGCGCGTCGCCTAGCGCGTCGCCTGGCGCTGCGGCCACGGCGCCGGCGGCTACGCCGACCGCCCCTGCACCGACGCCGGCGGCAACACCGGCTGTGTCATCCGAAACGCCCTCGAAGTAGTTAACCGCTAAACTGGACCGTCAACGCACGGTCCAGCCGGTATCAACGCAACCTTTTCGAAAAGAGCTTATGAAACTGATCAAACACCTTATTGCCCTCGCGACAGTGACCATTGCCACCAGCGCCATCGCCGCCGCCCCTGCCGAAGCGCCGGACGCGCTCGTCAAGCGCATCAGCGCCGACGTCATCGACACCGCCAAAGCCGACAAGGATATCCAGGCCGGCAACCAGAAAAGGGTCATGGACCTGGTCGAAAGCAAGATCTTGCCGCACGTTGACTTCATGCGCATGACCCAGCTGGCCGCCGGCCGCGCCTGGCGCGATGCCTCGCCTGAACAGCAAAAGCAACTCTCGAACGAGTTCCGCACCCTGCTGATCTTTACGTACTCGGGCGCGCTGTCGCAGATCAAGAATGAAACCGTCGAGTTCAAGCCGCTGCGCGCCGCGCCGGAAGACAAGGAAGTCGAAGTGCGTTCGCAAGTGAACGTGGCCCGCGGCGAGCCTGTCACCCTGAACTATCGCCTGGCGCAAACCCCGAGCGGCTGGAAGATTTTCGACATCAACGTGCTCGGCGCGTGGTTGGTGGAAACCTACAAAGGCACCTTCGCATCCGAAATCAACAAGTCCGGCATCGATGGCCTGATCAAGACCCTGGCCGAGCGCAACAAGAAGCTGGCCGCCAAGCCGCTGGCCAAGCCCATCAAATAACATGGTTCAAACCAACAAGCTCGAGAACATCGATACCCTGACCGTGCACAACGCCAAGGCGGCACTGGTGCAGGGTTACGATGCGATCAAGGCGGGCCAGACCGTGTTCGATTTCGGCTCCGTCAAGGTCGCCGATTCGTCCGCCGTCGCGGTCCTGCTGGCCTGGCAGCGCGCCGCGCGCAGCGCCGGCGTGGTGCTGTCCTATGTCAATCTTCCGGACAGCCTGAAAAGCCTGGCCGCGCTGTACGGCGTCGATGCCTTCCTGGTGGACACCCCCGCCAACCTGCACCACCATTGATCCTGCCTTTGGGGAGGCGCCCGCGCCTCCCCACTCCCCCTGCCTGTAACCCTGGGCAACTCTGTTTCTCCCGATTTCCCCTATAATTGACGGCTCACCCCGCAATGTCTCTGCATGCTGTATAGACATTTGCTCACCCAAAAAGACGCATGACAGCGATTCAAATTACCAACGTCGAGAAAAGCTACAAGGCCCTCAAAGCCTTGGGTGGCGTCTCCCTGACGATTGAAGAAGGCGAGTTCTTTGGCCTGCTCGGCCCCAACGGCGCCGGCAAGACCACCCTGATCTCCACCATCGCCGGCCTGATCCGCCCCGATGCGGGCACGGTCGCCATTCACGGCCACGATGTCGTCACCGATTTCCGCGAAGCGCGCAAGAAGCTCGGCGTGGTGCCGCAGGAACTGGTGTTCGATCCCTTCTTCACGGTGCGCGAAACCTTGCGTCTGCAATCGGGCTACTTCGGCCTCAAAAACAACGACAAGTGGATCGATGAAGTCATGGGCAACCTCGACCTGACCAACAAGGCCGATGTGAACATGCGCGCGCTGTCGGGCGGCATGAAGCGGCGCGTGCTGGTGGCCCAGGCGCTGGTCCACAAGCCGCCCGTGATCGTGCTCGACGAGCCGACCGCCGGCGTCGATGTCGAACTGCGCCAGACGCTCTGGAAGTTCATCTCGCGTTTGAACAAGGAAGGCCACACGGTGGTCCTGACCACCCACTACCTGGAAGAAGCGCAAGCCATGTGCCAGCGCGTGGCCATGCTCAAGGGCGGCAAGGTGGTCGCGCTCGACACCATGTCGGCCCTGATCCGCCGCATCTCCGGTTCGCAGCTGATCGTGCACCTGGCCAGCGGCGGCCTGCCGGAAGACTTGCGCCACCTGGTCTCGCACGACGAACGCGATAATGACAACGGCAAGGGCAGCGGCATGAAATACAGCCTGCGCGTGAACGAATACGGCGAAGTCGAACAAATACTGGCGCGCCTGCGCGAAGCCGGCGCCGTCATCGACGAAATGCAGCTGCAGCAGGCCGACCTGGAAGACATCTTCCTGCAGATTATGGACAAGGGCACGCTATGAACATGTTCTCGGTGGGCTTCCAGACCCTGCTCTACAAGGAAATGCTGCGCTTCTGGAAGGTGGCCACGCAAACCGTGCTCGCGCCTGTGCTCACGGCCATGCTGTACCTGCTGATCTTCGGCCACGTGCTCGAAGGTCACGTCAACGTGCGCGGCGTGAACTACACCGCCTTCCTCATTCCCGGCCTGGTGATGATGAGCGTATTGCAGAATTCCTTCGCCAACTCCTCGTCCTCGCTGATCCAGTCCAAGATCACCGGCAACCTGGTGTTCATTTTGCTGCCGCCGCTGTCGCACTGGGAGATTTTATCGGCCTACGTGCTCGCTTCCGTGGTGCGCGGCCTGACCGTCGGCGCCGGCGTGTTCATCGCCACCGTGTGGTTCGCCAAGCTGTCGTTCGCCGCGCCCCTGTGGATCCTGGCGTTTGCGCTGCTGGGCGCGGCCATCCTCGGCACCATGGGCGTCATTGCCGGCATCTGGGCCGAAAAATTCGACCAGCTGGCCGCGTTCCAGAACTTTTTGATCATGCCCGCCACCTTCCTTTCCGGCGTGTTCTACTCGATTCACTCGCTGCCGCCGTTCTGGCTCACCGTGTCGCATTTCAATCCGTTTTTCTACATGATCGACGGCTTCCGTCACGGCTTCTTCGGCCAGTCCGACGTCTCGCCGTGGACCAGTCTTGCGATCGTGTCGGCCTTCTTCGCGGCCCTCGCGGGTATCGCCATCAACCTGCTCAAGCGCGGCTACAACCTGCGCCATTAATGCGTCATTCATCAGAGGAATCATCGTGGCTACCACACCAGAACTTATTCACGGCTACATCAGCGCCGGTCTCGAATGCACCCACCTCGAAGTGGACGGCGACGGCCAGCACTTCACCGCCGTCATCGTCTCGCCGGCGTTTGCCGGCAAGCGCCCGATCCAGCGTCACCAGATCGTCTATGCTGTGCTGGGCGAGCGCATGCGCGAAGAAATCCACGCGCTGTCGATGAAAACGCTCACCCCAGAAGAATACCAAGGTTAAAAGGATAAACAAGCATGGACAAGCTCCAAGTGGTCGGAGGCAAGCGCCTCCAAGGGGAAATCGTCATCTCGGGCGCCAAGAACGCGGCCCTGCCGATTCTGTGCGCCGGTTTGCTCACCTCGGGCGACCTTGAACTGTCGAACGTGCCGCGCCTGCACGACGTCAAGACCATCCTCAAGCTGCTGGCCCAGACCGGCCTGAAGGTGACCCAGGACGACGAGCGCGTGACCCTCAACGGCAGCGCCATCACCACCCTGGAAGCGCCGTATGAGCTGGTCAAGACCATGCGCGCCTCGATCCTGGTGCTCGGTCCCTTGCTGGCGCGCTTCGGCGAAGCCAAGGTCTCGCTGCCGGGCGGCTGCGCCATCGGTTCGCGTCCGGTCGACCAGCACATCAAGGGCTTGCAGGCGCTCGGCGCCGAGATCACCATCGAAGGCGGCTACATCTACGCCAAGTGCAAGAAGCTCAAGGGCGCCCGCATCCGCACCGACATGATCACCGTCACCGGCACCGAGAATCTGCTGATGGCGGCCACCCTGGCCGACGGCGAAACGATTTTGGAAAACGCCGCGCGCGAGCCGGAAGTGACCGACCTGGCCAACCTCTTGGTGGCCATGGGCGCCAAAATCGAGGGCATCGGCACCGACCGCCTGGTGATCCAGGGCGTGGCCGAACTGCACGGCGCCAAGCACGCGGTGATCTCCGACCGCATCGAAGCGGCTACTTTTCTGTGCGCGGTGGCGGCCACCGGCGGCGACATCCTGCTCAAGAACACCCGCACCGACTATTTTGACGTGGCGCTCGACAAGCTGCGCGAGATCGGCCTGGTCATGACCATGGGTTCCGATTCGATCCGCGCGCAGATGGGCGGCCGCCCGAAGCCGGTGTCGTTCCGCACCACGGAGTATCCGGGCTTCCCGACCGACATGCAGGCCCAGTTCATGGCCGTCAATACCATCGCCTCGGGCAGCAGCCGCATTACCGAAACGATCTTCGAAAACCGCTTCATGCACGTGCAGGAGATGAACCGTCTCGGCGCCTCGATCCAGACCGAGGGCAACACCGCCCACGTCAAGGGCGTCGACAAGCTGGTGGGCGCGCCTGTGATGGCGACCGACCTGCGCGCCTCGGCCTCGCTGGTGATCGCCGCCATGGCCGCGCAAGGCACCACCATCATCGACCGCATCTATCACCTCGACCGCGGCTACGACCGCATGGAAGTGAAGCTGTCGGCGGTGGGCGCCGATATCGTCCGCATCAAATAAAGAAGACACGATGAGCACATTCAGTAACCCGGCCAACTCCCAGCTGATCCTGGCGCTGTCGAAGGGCCGCATCTTCGACGACACCATGCCTTTGCTCGAAGCGGCCGGCATCACCGTCACCGAAAACCCGGAGACCTCGCGCAAGCTGATTTTGGCGACCAACGATCCGAACGTGCGCGTCATCATCGTGCGCGCGTCCGACGTGCCGACCTATGTGCAGTACGGCGCCGCCGATTTCGGCGTGGCCGGCAAGGACGTGCTGCTCGAGCACGGCGGCGAAGGCCTGTACCAGCCGATCGACCTGAACATCGCCAAATGCCGCATGTCGGTGGCGGTGAACGCCGGCTTCGACTACGACAAGGCGGTGCGCCAGGGCGCGCGCCTGCGCGTGGCCACCAAGTTCGTCCAGACCGCGCGCGAGCACTTCGCCGCCAAGGGCGTGCACGTCGACCTGATCAAGCTGTATGGCTCGATGGAACTGGCGCCCCTGGTCGGCCTGTCGGACGCGATCGTCGACGTGGTCTCCACCGGCAGCACCCTGCGCGCCAACAACCTGGTCGAAGTCGAAGAGATCATGGACATTTCATCGCGCCTGGTGGTGAACCAGGCCGCGCTCAAACTCAAGCGCGAGCGCCTGCAACCGATTCTCGACGCCTTCGAACGCGCGTCGCGCCTGAACAACTAAAGATTTAGAAACGACTATCATGACCATCCAGATCCGCCACCTCGATTCGGCCCAGCCGGACTTCAAACAACGCCTCGATACCCTGCTGGCCTTCGAAGCGTCCACCGATGAAGCGATTGAAAAATCGGTGGCGGCGATCCTGCATGACGTTAAACATCGTGGCGACGCCGCCGTCCTTGAGTACACCAACAAATTCGACCGCATTCCCGGCGGCGCCGCCAGCATGGCCGCCTTCGACGTGCCGCAAGCCGAACTGCAGGCTGCACTCGATGCGCTGCCGGCAGCCCAGCGCGCGGCGCTGGAAACGGCCGCCGAACGGATTCGCGTCTTCCACGAGCGGCAAAAAGAAGAACTGCGCGGCTTCACCTACACCGAGCCCGATGGCACAGTGCTGGGCCAGAAAATCACCCCGCTCGACCGGGTCGGCATCTACGTCCCGGGCGGCAAGGCGGCGTATCCATCGTCGGTGCTGATGAACGCCGTGCCGGCCAAGGTGGCCGGCGTGGCGGAGATCATCATGGTGGTGCCGACCCCGGACGGCGTGAAAAACCAGATGGTGCTGGCCGCCGCCGCCATTGCGGGCGTGACGCGCGTGATCACCATCGGCGGCGCCCAGGCTGTCGGCGCGCTGGCCTACGGCACCGCCACCATCGCCCCGGTCGACAAGATCGTCGGCCCCGGCAACGCCTACGTGGCGGCGGCCAAGCGGCGCGTGTTCGGCACCGTCGGCATCGACATGATCGCCGGCCCGTCCGAAATCCTGGTCCTGTGCGACGGCAGCACCGACCCGGACTGGGTCGCGATGGACCTGTTCTCGCAGGCCGAGCACGACGAACTGGCGCAGGCCATCATGCTGTGCCCCGACGCCGACTACATCGCACGGGTGGAGGCGAGCATCCACAAGCTGCTGCCGAGCATGCCGCGCGCGGACACCATCCGCACCTCCATGACCGACCGTGGCGCCCTGGTCAAGGTGCGCGACATGCAGGAAGCGTGCGACATCGCCAACGCCATCGCCGCCGAGCACCTGGAAATTTCGGCCGAGGACCCGCAGCAGTGGGCCGATAAAATCCGCCATGCCGGCGCCATGTTCCTCGGGCGTTTTTCGTCCGAGTCGCTGGGCGACTACTGCTGTGGCCCGAACCACGTGCTGCCAACGTCCCGCACCGCGCGCTTTTCGTCGCCGCTGGGCGTGTACGACTTCCAGAAGCGTTCGTCGGTGATTTTCGTGAGCGAAGCCGGTGCGCAAACCCTGGGCAAGGTCGCGGCCGAACTGGCCTACGGCGAAGGCTTGCAGGCGCATGCGCGCAGCGCCGAACTGCGATTGCGACCGGCGCCATGAGCGACTGGCTCAATCAGGTATTTTGCGAGGATGCGCTGGTTGGACTGGCGCGCATCCCGGACGGTTCCATCGACCTGATTCTGACCGACCCGCCGTACAACCTGGGCAAGGACTACGGCAACGACTCCGACCAGCAAAGCGTGGCCGATTACCTGGCCTGGACCGAGCAATGGATTTCGAAGGCGCTGCCCAAGCTCAAACCCAACGGTAGTTTGTACGTCTTCCTGACGTGGCGCTTTTCGCCCGAGATTTTCGTCATGCTCAAGCAGCGCATGACGATGATGAACGAGATTATCTGGGACCGCCGGGTGCCGTCGATGGGCGGCAGCGTGAGGAGTTTCAGTTCGGTGCACGACACGATCGGCTTCTTTGTGAACCGCAAGGATTACTATTTCGACCTGGACGCGGTGAGGATTGCGTACGACGCGGCGACCAAGAAGGCCCGTTCGCGTTCGATTTTCGTCGGCGCCAAGTGGCTCGAAGTGGGCTACAACCCCAAGGATCTGTGGAGCGTGTCGCGCCTGCACAAGGAACATCCGGAGCGCGCCGATCACCCGACCCAAAAACCCCTCGAGATCATCGAGCGCATGGTCAAGGCCTCGTGCCCGCCGGACGGCGTGGTGATGGACTTGTTCATGGGCAGCGGCACCACGGCCATGGCGGCCAAGCGCTGCGGACGCAATTTTGTCGGCTTCGAGCTCAATGCCGCGTACTGCGAGATCATCGCCGCGCGCCTGGCTTCGCCGCCGGAGCAGGAAATGGTCAAGAAGCGCAAGCCGCCCAAGAAGACTGTGCAGGCTGAAAATGCTTAGAACTGTCATTCCCACCACCACCGCCAGCGCCGTCGTTCCCGCCGAGGGCCGCCTTGGCGCGGGAACGACGGTACACACTTAAGGAGCAAAGCAGCATGAGTTTCATCGACACGCTGATCGCCAACACGATCCGTCCCGAGGTCCAGGCCGACCACGCCTACGTCGTCGCCGACGCCGACGGCTTCATCAAACTCGACGCGATGGAGAACCCGTACTCGCTGCCTGCCCACCTGCGCGAAGAACTGGGCCAGCGCCTGGCTGCCGCGGTCCTGAACCGCTATCCGCTGGCCAGCAACGCCACGCTCAAACATAAAATCTGCACGCGCCTGGGCGTACCAGGCGGTTACGACGTCATCCTCGGCAACGGCTCCGATGAACTGATCTCGATCATGGCCACCGCCGTCTCGGGCGGCGCGCGCCGCCCGGTGATCCTGGCGCCGACGCCCGGCTTCGTGATGTTTTCGCGTTCGGCCATGCTGGCCGGCGCCACGTTCGTGGGCGTGCCGCTGCGCGCCGACATGACGCTCGACAAAGCGACCATGCTCGCCAAGATCGCCGAGCACAAGCCGGCGCTGGTGTTCCTGGCCTACCCGAACAACCCGACCGGCAACCTGTTCGACCCGGCCGAGATGGTCGAGATCATCCACGCCGTCGGCGACACCGGAATCGTCGTCGTCGACGAAGCCTACGGCCCGTTTGCGCGCACCTCCTTCATGGATCGCCTGCCCGAGTTCGAGAACCTGGTGGTCATGCGTACCGTCTCGAAACTGGGCCTGGCCGGCATCCGCCTCGGCTACATGACCGCCGCGCCCAAGCTGCTGGCGCAGTTCGAAAAGGTACGCCCGCCGTATAACATCAATGTGCTGACCCAGACCGCCGCCGAATTCGCGCTCGATCATATCGAGGTGCTGAACGACCAGGCCACCTTGCTGATCGAAGCGCGCGAACACATGGCGACCGACCTGGCCGCGCTGCCCGGCGTGACCGTGTTCCCGTCGGCCGCCAATTTCCTGCTGGTGCGCCTGCCGGACGCCGACGCCACCGTCGCACGGCTCGACGCGGCCAAGGTACTGATCAAAAATGTGAGTAAAATGAACGGATTGGGCGGGTGCATCCGCGTGACCGTGAGCACACCTGAAGAAAATGCTGTTTTCCTGGATGCCGTCAAGGCATCGCTGACTTCGCACTAACCGAGCCTCCCCATGAACATCGCAGACCGCACCGCAAACATAACGCGCAACACCAACGAGACGCAAATCCGGGTCGCCATCAACCTCGATGGCACCGGCCAGCAAAAGCTCAACACGGGCGTGCCTTTTCTGGACCACATGCTCGACCAGATCGCCCGCCACGGCCTGATCGACCTCGATATCGAATGCGTGGGCGACCTGCATATCGACGCCCACCACACGGTGGAAGATACCGGCATCACGCTCGGCATGGCGGTGGCCAAGGCGATCGGCGACAAGAAGGGCATCCGCCGTTACGGCCACGCCTACGTGCCGCTGGACGAAGCGCTCTCGCGCGTGGTGATCGATTTTTCCGGTCGTCCGGGGCTGGAGATGCACGTACCCTGGAAGCGTTCGATGATCGGCAACTTTGACGTCGACCTGGCGCACGAGTTTTTCCAGGGTTTTGTGAATCACGCGCTGGTCTCGCTGCACATCGATAACCTGCGCGGCGAGAACGCGCATCATCAGTGCGAGACTGTGTTCAAGGCTTTCGGGCGGGCGCTGCGCATGGCCGCAGAGCTTGACGCGCGTTCGGCCGGCACGATTCCGTCTACTAAGGGAAGTCTGTAACCGTCATCCTTATCGCGTCGTCCCCGCGCAGGCGGGGACCCAAGTTGGTTGGCTGAGCGCGCAAAACTTGGGTTCCCGCCTGCGCGGGAACGACGACACATTTGAATTGCTATGAATAAAATTGTTGTGGTCGACTACGGCATGGGCAACCTGCGCTCGGTGGCGCAAGCCCTGCGTGCCGTCGCTCCTGAAGCCGACGTACTTATCTCCGGCGACGTCGCCGATATCGATTCGGCCGACCGGATCGTCTTGCCCGGCCAGGGCGCCATGCGCGACTGCATGGCCAGCCTGCGCCAGTCCGGCGTCGAGGAAGCCTTGCTGCGCGCCGCCAAGACCCGTCCCATCATGGGCGTGTGCGTCGGCGAGCAAATGCTGTTCGACGTGAGCGAGGAGGGCGATACGCCCGGCCTGGCCCTGTTGCCCGGCAAAGTGGTGCGCTTCCGGCTCGATGGCCGCCTGCAGCCGGACGGCTCGCGCTTCAAAGTGCCGCAGATGGGCTGGAACCGCGTCAAACAAGTGCGCCAGCATCCGCTGTGGCAGGGTATCCTCGACGATAGCTACTTCTATTTCGTGCACAGCTACTATGTCCAGCCTGACGATACCAGCCTCACCGCCGGCGAAACCGATTACGGCGCGCCGTTCTGTTGCGCGGTCGCCCGCGATAATATTTTCGCGACCCAGTTCCACCCGGAGAAAAGCGCCGGCGCGGGCCTGCAGCTGTACAAGAACTTCGTCCACTGGAATCCCTGATTGTCATCCGGTCACCCAATCACCCAACTACCTAAGATAACCGATCATGCTGCTCATTCCTGCCATCGACCTCAAAGACGGTCACTGCGTTCGCCTCAAACAGGGCGATATGGAACTTGCCACCGTCTTCTCCGAAGACCCCGCCGAAATGGCGCTGCACTGGCTCAAGCAGGGCGCGCGCCGCCTGCACCTGGTGGACCTGAACGGCGCCTTCGCCGGCAAGCCGAAAAACGAAGCCGCCGTCAAGTCGATCCTGCAGGTGGTGCAGGAGTTCGCCGTCGATAACGATATCGACGAGATCCCCGTCCAGCTGGGCGGCGGCATCCGCGATCTCGACACCATCGAGCGCTATCTCGACGACGGCATCACCTACATCATCGTCGGCACCGCCGCCGTCAAGAACCCGGGCTTTTTGCACGACGCCTGCGGCGCCTTCCCCGGCCACATCATCGTCGGCCTTGACGCCAAGGATGGCAAGGTCGCAACAGACGGCTGGAGCAAGATGAGCGGCCACGAAGTGATCGACCTGGCCACCAAGTTCGAAGCCTATGGCGTCGAATCGATCATCTACACCGACATCGGCCGCGACGGCATGATGGGCGGGATTAACATCGAAGCGACCGTCAAGCTGGCCCAGGCCGTGCGCATTCCGATCATCGCTTCAGGCGGCCTGCACAACCTGGGCGATGTCGAGGCCCTGTGCGCGGTGCAGGAAGAAGGCATCGAAGGCGTGATCTGCGGCCGCTCGATCTACGAGGGCACGATCAACCTGGGCCAGGCCCAGGCACGCGCCGACGAACTCACCGAAGGCGACCCGGCGTAAGCCGGACGGACACACCATGCTCGCAAAACGCATCATTCCCTGCCTCGACGTGACCGGCGGGCGCGTCGTCAAGGGCGTCAATTTCACCGAACTGCGCGACGCCGGCGACCCGGTCGAAATCGCGCGCCGCTACGATGAGCAGGGCGCCGACGAAATCACTTTCCTCGACATCACGGCGTCCTCGGACGAGCGCGACCTGATCCTGCACATCATCGAAGCGGTGGCCTCCACCGTGTTCATCCCGCTCACCGTCGGTGGCGGCGTGCGCAAGGTCGACGACGTGCGCCGCCTGCTCAACGCCGGCGCCGACAAGGTCAGCATGAACACCTCGGCCGTGACCAATCCCGAGCTGGTGTTCGAGGCCTCGCAAAAGCACGGTTCGCAGTGCATCGTGGTGGCCATCGACGCCAAGCAGAGCGCGCCCGGCAAGTGGGAAGTGTTCACCCACGGCGGACGGCGCGCCACCGGCCTCGATGCGGTTGAATGGGCGATGAACATGGAGCGCCTCGGCGCCGGCGAAATCCTCCTCACCAGCATGGACCGCGACGGCACCAAGATCGGTTTCGACCTCGGCCTGACGGCCGCCGTGTCGAACGCGATCGGCATTCCCGTCATCGCCTCGGGCGGCGTGGGCGGCCTGCAAGACCTGGCCGACGGCGTCAAGATCGGCAAGGCCGACGCGGTGCTGGCGGCGAGTATTTTTCACTACGGCCAGCACACGGTCGGCGAAGCGAAGCGCTTCATGGCCGCGCAGGGCATTCCCATGCGTCTGGATTGAACATGACACCAACGATAACGAGTAGCGCGGCCAATTTCAGCTGGCTGAAAAAAGTCCGGTGGGACGAGAACGGGCTGGTGCCGGTGATCGCCCAGGAAGCCGGTTCGAACGATGTGCTGATGTTCGCCTGGATGAACCGCGACGCGCTGGCGCGCACGGTGGAACTGGGCGAGGCGGTGTACTGGAGCCGCTCGCGCAAGAAGCTGTGGCACAAGGGCGAAGAGTCGGGCCATACCCAGAAGGTGCTGGAAATCCGTCTCGACTGCGATGAAGACGTAATCCTGCTCAAGATCGAGCAGGCCGGCTCCATCGCCTGCCATACCGGCCGCCATTCCTGCTTCTATCAAAAGTTCGGCGGCGACGCCAAAAGCGGCGACTGGCAGGTGGTCGAACCGGTGCTGCAGGATCCGGAAACGATTTACACCAATCCCAAGAAGAGCACCCCATGAGCCAGACCCTCGCCCGCGTGGCGCAAACGATCGAATCGCGCAAGCTGGAAAATGGCGGCGACCCCGCCACCTCCTACGTGTCGCGCCTGTTTTCCAAGGGCGACGATGCGATCCTGAAAAAAATCGGCGAAGAAGCCACCGAGCTGGTGATGGCCGCCAAGGATGCGCGCGTCGATGGCGATGCTGCCAAGGTGCTGTACGAATGCGCCGACCTGTGGTTCCATTCAATGGTGCTGCTGGCCAAATTCGACCTCTCCCCGCAACAGGTGCTCGACGAGCTGGCGCGCCGCGAAGGCCTGTCGGGCCTGGACGAAAAAGCCGCCCGCCCGGCTTGAAGAACCCTGCCTTTCAACACTACGGAACCTGTCCATGACCGACTGCCTGTTTTGCAAAATCGCCGCCAAGCAAATTCCTTCGAGCATAGTCTACGAAGATGAAGAATTGCTGGCGTTCAAGGATATCCACCCGGCCGCGCCGGTGCACCTGCTGGTCATTCCCAAGGTGCACGTTGCGACCTTGTCAGAATGCAACGAATCGCACGGCGCGCTGCTCGGCAAGCTGCTGGCGCTGGCGCCAAAACTTGCCAAAGAGCATGGTTGCGAAGTCAGCTACGATGCCGACGGCAAGCCGGCCGGCGGTTACAAGACACTCATCAACAGCGGTCCGGACGGCGGCCAGGAAGTTTATCACCTGCACCTGCACCTGATCGGCGGCGCCCGTCCGTGGGCCGGCCAACGCTGACAAAGCGGCAGGAATGCCCGGCATCGCGTAGAATACGCGGCGTAAGCTTTCGCGAATTCGGGCGCGTGCGCCTCGACAGGAGAAAATGATGGGTGGACTGAGTGTTTGGCATTGGCTGATCGTGTTGCTTGTCGTTGTGTTGGTTTTCGGAACCAAAAAACTCGGCAACATGGGTGGCGATATTGGCAAGGCTGTCAAAGGCTTCAAGGATGGCGTGCGCGGCGACGAGGACGGCAAGCCTGTGGCTCCTTCGCAGGTGACGGACAAGACCACCATCGATGGCGAAGCGAAAGAGAAAACGAAGTTCTGATGACCGTGCGTGCCCCGGCACGCGCCTTGTCCGATACTTCCAGACGCCATGATCGATCTTGGACTCTCTAAACTCGCCATCATTGGCGTGGTTGCACTCATTGTCATCGGCCCTGAAAAGCTGCCCAAGGTGGCGCGCATGGCGGGCACCCTGTATGGACGCGCCCAGCGCTACCTGCATGAGGTCAAGTCCGAGGTGAGCCGCGAGATCGAACTCGATGAACTGCGCAACCTGCAAAAGGAAGTGCAGGAAACAGCCCAGTCGATCAAGGACAGCGTCGAAAACACCATCGCCCAGAACATCGACGATGTCGACGCCGCCTGGCGCGACCTGCCCTCCTCAAACGCGCCCAGCGCGACCATGAGCGACCTGGAACGCAAGGCGCGCGATTTCCGCCGCAAGAAGCTGGTGCGCAATTCGGCGGTGCCGGGCTGGTACAAGCAGCGCCACGGGGGCAAGGCCCACATCATGTCGGGCGCCGCGCGCGTGAAAAAATTCCGCCCGCGCTCGTCGTCCACCTCGTCCTTCTTCTAAACACTCTTTGAATCCTCAATGACAGATAAAGCAGCGGGCGAAGAGACCTTTATCTCTCATCTGGTCGAATTGCGCAACCGCCTGGTCAAGGCCAGCGTCGGCATCGTCGTCGTGTGCGCCTTGCTGATGCTCGGGCCCGGACCGGCCCAGATTTACGACATCATCGCCCAGCCGATGATCGCTTCGCTGCCGGTCGGCTCGAAGATGATCGCCACCGGCGTCATCTCGCCGTTCCTGGTGCCGATGAAAGTGACCCTGGTGCTGTCGATTATCCTGGCGCTGCCGTGGGTGTTCTACCAGATGTGGGCCTTCATCGCGCCCGGCCTGTACCAGCACGAAAAACGCCTGGTGCTGCCGCTGGTGGTGTCGTCCTCGTTCCTGTTCATGAGCGGCGTGGCGTTCTGCTACTTCTTCGTGTTCGGGCGCGTGTTCAAGTTCATTTCCGACTTTTCTCCGACCTCGATCGCGGTCACGCCGGACATCGAAAACTATCTCGATTTCGTCATGTCGATGTGCCTGGCCTTCGGCGCCACCTTCGAGGTGCCGGTGGTGGTGGTGATCCTGGTGCGCATGGGGATCGTCAGCGTGGCCAAGCTCAAGGAAATTCGTCCCTACGTGATCGTGGGCGCGTTTGTGATCGCCGCCATCGTCACCCCGCCCGACATCGTCAGCCAGTTTGCGCTGGCCCTGCCGATGTGCGTGCTGTTCGAACTCGGCCTGCTGGTCGCCCCGGCCTTCGTGCGCGCCACCCAGGCGCCGGAAGAATCGGCGTAAACACGCCGCCCCCTCAGGGTGTCTGACGGATCGAGCCGATGCGTTCAACTGTTTTGTTTGCGAGTGTCCTTCTTCCGCTGCTGTTGGCATCCTGCGGCGAACGCAAGCCGGCCACGAGCGCGGCCAGGCCGGCGCTTGCCGCCGCGCCGCATGCCGGCGCCAGCGCAGCCGACCCGGTCGCGCTCGCAGCCAGGCCGCCGGCCCCGACGCCGGAGCAACTGGAAGCCGGGGCCGCCGCCGTGCGCGAGCGCGCGGTGCTGATGCACGCCATCTTCGGCGACCTGTTCAACTCCGCCAGCAACGACGCCCCGATGAAGCTCGCCGATCCGGACCAGCCGGGCGAGCGCATGTACGCCATCGAACCGGTGGCCCATACCTTCCTGCCCAACGGCGACGCCGTGCTGGTGGCCAAGGCGCTGGTCGAGCAGCCGGACCGCGACGGCAACCGTATCCATACCGAAGGCGGGCTGCTCAACATCTTCATCGTGCGCAAGACGGACGGCCGCTGGACCTTGCTCAAGCACCACGCCAACATCGCGCGCATGGGCAGTTGGGAGCGTATCGGCAAGGCCGAATTCGTCAACCTCGCCGCCGGCAAGCCCGGACTGGCCATGCGCTTCGGCAGCGGCTTCCAGCAAATGTCGGAGAGCGCGATCGGCTTGTTCGACCTTGGCGCCGACCCGATCCACGCGCTGACCGGCGAGGGCGTCGCGGTCGCCGCCAGCAGTCCCGGCTGCGTTCCGGAAGAGCTGGAAACCTGCTACGAGATCGCCGCCAACTGGCGCTTCGCCGCCTCCGCCAGCGGGGCCGCGTATGACGACCTGGTGTTCACCTTCACGGGCCAGGACGACGGCAAGAAAGACGGGCGCAGGAAGGGCGAGCAAGGCCCGGTCCTGGCGGCGGACATGACCGGCCACAAGGGATCGGCGCGCTATGCCTACGACGGCAAGCGCTATGTGCTGGTCGAGGGCAAGAATCCGGCGCAGGAGTACTGACCATGGATTCCCTTCGCCTGGTTCGCATGCGCTCTGGCATCCTGCTGGCCGGCCTCCTGTGTGCCGCGTCTTTAAGCGCCGGCAAGGAACAACCGCCGCAAGTGCCGCCCGCGCGCATGGCGCCCCCGCCGCTTGCGCAAGCGGCCATGCCGGCGCCGCTTGCACCGATGACGCCGCAGGAACGGGAACGCGTGGTGCTGATGCAAGCCGTCTTCGGCGAGCACTATCGCCCCGCCACGCGCGATGCCCTGGTCGGCATGCCGCTGCGGCGCAACAAGGTCGACACCAGCGGCCGTTTTTTCATCGATGCGGTCAGCCATTCCCGGCTGGCCAATGGCGACACGGTACTGGTGGCGAACGGGGTCGAAATGGGCAAAGGCGGGGTTCGCCTCGACGGCGTTGCGTCGCCGGGATTCCTGAATGTTTTCATCCTGCGCCAGGAAGACGGCAAGTGGAACGTGCTCAAGCGTCACGAGAACATTGCACAGCTGGGCAGCTTCGGTTCGTTCGGCGAGGTCCAGTGGGTCACGCTGGGGGCCGGCAAGCCGGGGATGGCCGTGCTGACGGACGGTGCCTGGGACGGCTACTTCATGCACTGGCTGGCCTTGTTCGACCCTGCGGACGAGGTCATGCACAAGCTCGGCAGCATGCGGGCGGCCTCGGGCGGGCAGGATGACTGTGCGCATGAACCGGTACACCCCTGCTGGATCATTCGGGGCAAGTGGCGCTTCGCGCCGCCGACCAGGCAGGCCGCCTATGACGACCTGGTGTTCGAGTTTAGCGGCATACACGTCAGGCAAAGGAAACCGCGCAATCGGGCCCTTCGCAAGGGCGTCCCGGACCCCATCATCACCCCGGTCAAGGCATCCGCGCGCTACGCTTTCGACGGCAAGCGCTACCGGCTGGTCGAGGGCAAGAATCCGGTGCCGGGCCTGGGACGGCGCCTGAAGCGCCCTTACGGACAAGTGCTGACGATGTAATCTCCTGCTGCCGCGCAGACGCCTGGCACGCGGCTTGTTGCTGAACCAGAACGTCATCGCAAAGGCCGAAGCGGGCGTGCCGCCCGCCGCCCCCTCAGGGCGTCTGACGGGCCAGGTACAGCACCGTGGCCTCGCTGCCGTCATCGCTCCCCACCTGCGTTGCCGTCATGTTCGGCAGCGTTGCCCCGAGATTTAACAGCACGGCCGGCGTGGCGCTTTCGAGCAGGTCGGCGCTGGCCGGATTGACCTCGACGCGGCAGGTTTTCGTGCGGCATTCGAGCCGCCTGACCTGCGATTCAAGCCCGCCATTGGCACGCGCCAGCGCGGCGCGCACGGCCGCCGACGCCTGGCCGCTCCACACATGGTCCACCTGTTCGGCGCGAAACATGGTCTCGGCCGGCGCCACCGCCGCCGTCTCCGCCGGCAGCGCAACCGCGCTCTGTGCGGGGGGAGGCGCGCGCGTCAATATCATGCGCAGCTCGGCCACTTCACGCCGCAGGCTGGCGACTTCTTGCCTCAGCTGCGCGATGTCGTTCGACGGCGCCGTGCCTGGCGGCGCCGGCGCGCTCTGCGGCGTCGGCGCGGCGCGCACCGGCGCGCGCGGCGCCGGTGCGGGCGCAGCGGCGGCGACTTGCACTGGCGGCGCCTGCGCCGGTGCGGCGGGCGGGTCGTCGTCGCCGCCGCAGGCGCCCAGCATGACGATCACGGCCAGCAGCGCGGTGTCGGGAATCAGTCGCATCATTGCTCTCCCTTGGGGCATTGGCGGTGCGGTACAGGTGGGCGCATGGCCTTACTGGCAGCGCAGCAGGCGCAGTTGTCCCAGCACGGGCAAGCCGGGAATCGCGCCGACGGGCGAGGCGGTGCGCACCAGGTCGACCTCGATGAAGTAGCTGTTGGCGTTGAAGTTCAGCGCCACGCAGTTGCTCAGGTAGCGCGTTTGCGGGGTGGCCGCCGGCGCATAGCTGTTGCTCGACAGGGTTGCCAGCGTGCTCAAGGCGCCGGTGGCGGTATTGTGCGAACGCAGGCGCGTGCGCACTTCGGAATAGATACCGTTGTCGGTAAACCGCGCGCCCGAATACACGCTCAAGATGCCGTTGCCGTCCCAGGTATCGTGCACCTGGTAACGGATGGTGCAGGTCAGGGCCGTGGCGCCGCTGACGAGGCCGGCATCGTTATTGTTGAACGACACCCGGCCGCTGCACGACTCATCGGGCGTGCCGGTCGATCCCACGGACGACCAGTTGCTGCCGGCCAGCGCCAGGCCGGGAAGCGCCAGCGCGATCACGGCGAGCGCCGCTCCCACCCGGGCAGGACGGGTGGTGCGCAAAGTTGGCAGATGGATAGACATGGCGGCTCCTTGACAGTGAAGCCAGGCGCGGCCGTCATCGCCATGATGACCGCCCGCCTGGCACCTCCACATTAGGAGCCGCAGCGATCGCCCGCGTGAGGTACGTCAACCATCGCGGTGCGATAATCGCGGCCGGGCGCTGTCCGCGCCGGTCTTACGGGCAGTTGCCGACCACGTAATGGCCGGCCGAGGTCTGCGCCAGGGTCTGGATGTAGAACAGGTTGTCCAGGCCCATGTTCTGGTTCGACCCGTTGGCCAGCGCAAAGCCGCCGCTGTCGTGCGCTCGCCCAGCCTGCACGTGGGCAAAGTTGCTGGCCGTGACCGTGCTGCAGCTAAAGCCGCTGCTGGTGCTGGCGCGCACGCCGGCCGACAAGCCGCTTTCCAGCGCGCCCGCCACCGACGATGCCTGATAGGTGTAGCTGGTGGACGGCGCCAGCCCGGTATCGGTGTAGGAGGTGCCCGTGACCGGGGTCGGCGTGACCTTGCCGCCGTTGCGGTAGACGTTGTAGCCGCTGGCGCCGGGGGCCGCGCTCCACGACAGGGCGATGGTGCTGGCGCTGGCGCTGCCGGCCTTCAAGCCGGCGGGCGGCTGCACGGCCGGCACCGGTCCCACCAGGAACTGGGGCAGGGTGCATGGCGCCGACGTCTGGCCGGTGTTTGCGCTGGTGGCCGTGACCGTGCCGCTGTAGTAGCCGTTGGCCAGCGCGTAAGCGATGCTGAAAGCGGCGCCGCTGCCGGCTTGCCCGTCATTGACCGGGGTGGCGCCGGAGAGCGCCACCCGGTAGCTGCCGATGGTCCCGGCCGCATCCACGGCGGCGCCGCCGATGGTGGCGGTGTTGCCCGACACGCTGGCCGCGCAGGCCGTCATCAGCGGCGCCGCAATGGCGCTCGCACGCAGGTTGTTCCTGAACCAGAAATCCATCACAAAGGCCGGGTAATCGACCTTGGTGGCGTCGACGAAGTGGTTGTTCTGTCCGCCGGGACCGGCCGGCCACGCGTGGCCCATGCCGGTCACCGCGATTTCCGAGGTGCGCAGCTTGCCGTTGCCGTCGGTGTAGGGCGTGTTGTTGCCCCCGCCAGGCACCAGCACTTGCGCGCCCTTGGTGAACACGCCGCCATAGGCGATGCGCATGGCCGCCGCATCGATCGGTCCGTAGGCGGGCGCCACCGTGTAATCGCTGGTGCCCCAGATGACGCTGGCGATCTGGGTGGCGAACTTGCCTTGCTGGGCGCCGGCCATGGTCGTGCACTTGTTGCCGGCCGTGTTCGCATTGAACCCGGACGGCACGCTGCCGATCTGCATGATGGTGGTGCCCGGCGGCGGCCCCGCGTTGATGCCGATGCCGGCAAACACATCCGGCGCGAGGCAGCCCAGCACCATGGTCTGGCCGCCGCCCGAGGACAGGCCCGTCACGTACACCTGGTTCGGATCGATGGCGTAGCGCGCATCGGCCAGGAAACGGCTGACCAGGTTCAGCAGCACGCCATCGTGCCCGCTGGCGCGGTTGTGGTTGCTGAGGCTGTAGTCCCAGCAATGGCTGCCGGAGACATTGCCGGTGGCGTTAGGCGCCAGCACCACGGCGCCGTACCGGTCGGCCACGCCCTTCCAGTTAAAGCCCTTGTCCGCGCCGGAATCGATGACGTCGCCGGCCGCCGTTTGCTGGCAGCCATGCAGCACCATCACCAGCGCGCGCTTGCCGCCCAGCACCGGTTGAGTGGCGGGCCAGTAAAAGTAGCCGCTCAGGTTGCCGCCGTTGACGCTGTCCGCGCCCCAGGTCTGGTTGCCGCTCCAGGCACCGGGACCGGCCTGGACCTGGGCCAGCGCGCACACTGGCAGGCACAGCAGTAAGGAAGCCGCGCGGCGGCCGAGAAAGTGCTTGATGTCCATGATGTCTCCATTTTTTTGTCTTAAAAATACGGGAAGGCTGCGAGTGCTTGCAGGGAAGAGCTCGGTGGGGGCGTAGAGGGGGTACCGCGCTGGGCGGCCAGCCTTCGGGACGGTTCACGGGAAGTAACAGCCGGAAATAATTCTACCGGACGGGCATCAATTATCTTCCTGGTGCAGCTGAGCGTACCGGCACGATGCTTGTGCGTAATTGCACAGGGCCACAGCAGGCGCGCGCGATGTGAGGCACAATGACACGCTGCGTTTCCTGGAGGAGTGATTGTGTCGGTGCTTGCCGCAGGTCTGTTCGGTGCCTTTGCCGCCTGGTTCGCCGTGCGCTGGATCGGCGCGCGCCTGCGCACCGGCGCCGGCGACGGCTCCCTGGTGTTCGCGCCTTTCCTGGAACGGCTCGGCATCCTGCAATTGTTGGGCGTGGCTGTGCTGGCCTGGGTGGCGTTCTCGCGCGAGCACGACAATTACCCGGCCTTGATCGCGCTGGCGCTCGCGCTGGCCATCGGCGGCGTCTATTGCCTGTGCGAAGGCATCATGACGCGCGGCAAGGTTGACGATAGCGGCATCGTGTTCATCACGCCGTGGGGCGGCCGGCGCAACGAGGCGTGGCGCGACCTGCGCAGCGTGCGCTACCGTTCGTACTGCGCCATGTATGTGCTGACATTTCGCAGCGGCAGCGTGATTCGCCTGTCGGTGCTGCTCAGCGGCCACGGCGCCGTCCTCCAACAAGTGCGTGAGAGGGGTTACCGTGTCTGAACTGAGTCACCTTCGATTGATGGCCAGCTACAACAGCTGGATGAACCAGAAGATCGTCGACGCCGCGGCCACGCTGCCCGCGCACGAACTGGCGGCCGAGCGTGGCGCGTTCTTCGGTTCCTTGCTTGGCACGCTCAACCACCTGGTGGCGGCCGATACCATCTGGCTGCGGCGTTTCGCTACCCACCCGGCGCGCTTTGGCGCGCTCGATGCGGTGCTGGCGCTGCCCGCACCAGGCGCGCTCGACGCCGTCTACAGCGACGACCTGGCCGTGCTGGCCGCGCACCGGCGCTGGCTCGACGGGCTGATCGAAAAATGGCTCGCGCAGCTGGCCGAGGCCGACCTCGACCATGTGCTGCATTACGCCAGCACCAAAGGGATTCGCTCGCAAAAGCGCTTCGGCGACCTGTTGCTGCATTTTTTCAATCACCAGACCCACCATCGGGGGCAAGCGAGCACCTTGCTGTCGCAGGCGGGCGTCGACCTCGGCGTGACCGACTTGTTGATGCTTATTGAGAACGTGGCGGATCATGCCGCGCCACCTGCGCCGGCCTGAGCGCGTCGGCGTCGGCGTGCGCCGCGTGGCGCTTGAGCGAGCGCACCACTTGATTGTATGAATCGACCATGGCGGCCACCAGCACCTTGCCCTGCGGCGTGCCGGTGTAGCTGTCGGCGCCTGCGAAGCCCCCATTGAAAAAGCCGCCCGCCGCGCCGAAACGCCAGTGGCTGGCGCTGCCCTGCGCCACGGCCAGTGCGGCGCCCGAGCGGTTGTCGGTCAGCGTGAGCAGGGTGGACGGTTGCAGGGCGACATCGTGCAGGGAACCGAGGCGCCCGACAGCGGCGCCGTCGCCGAAGCTCAGCGAGGGCGTGGCCGTGTAATCGGATGATGCGAATGTGCGCCTGCCGGGCTTGGGAGCCGCATCGGCCAGCGTGAAACAGTTCGACGCCCGCACCATCAGGCGCAGCAGCGGCAGCGTGCCGGACTGCTCGGCATCTTTGCCGAAAGACAGGGTTCCCAAGGCGCCAGGGCAGTGTTCGAGCTGGCTGTTGGGCGGTTTGATGCCGGCAGGCGGCGCTGCGGCCGGAGGCGGTTTGCTGGCGCAGCCGGCCAGGGCCATGGCTGTCAGCGCGATGAGCAGGGCAGGGTTTGGGCCTGGCGTCATGGCGTATCCTTTGCGTGGAGTTGAACAAGAACTTCACACATTCTAACGATGCAATATGGCAAGTAACTTGCACGTAGTCAACTTAAGCGGAAGGTGCGCGAAATACCACAGTGCTTGTTGATAGCCAGCCGGCAGGGGCAGGAAGCGTCATCGTGGTCAAGTTGACACATTGGCTTCTATGTATATACTTGTATCTACATTATTTGCCCAGGGAGCATTGAGATGGCCAAAGCAATTCTTACCGTTCAGCAGTGGGGCAATAGTCTTGCTGTGCGGATTCCCGCCGCTATCGCCAGGTCGGCACGCTTTACCGTTGGGCAGCCTGTCGAGGTGTCGCTCCAGGATGAGGGGGTCGTCGTGAAATGTATCGGTGCCCCGAAATTGTCTCTCGCCCAGAAGCTGGATGCATTCGATCCGGCCAGGCACGGCGGTGAGGCAATGGCGACCGGCCCTGTCGGCGTCGAGGTCGTTTGATGGCTGCGGGTAAATTTTGGGTGCCTGAGCGTCGCGACGTTATCTGGATCGACTGCAATCGACAAATCGGCAAAGAAATGCGTGACGTCCACCCGCTGCTGGTCCTGTCGCCGAAGGCGTTTAATGAGCGGACCGGCATCGTGATAGGACTACCAATGACGACTGCCGCATCCAACGAAACGAATCCATTTGCGATTAAATTCTCGGGAATGAAAGGCGTCGCCAGTTACATCCTGACGCATCAGCCAAAATCGTTTGATTGGAAGATGCGCGGTGCGAAGCCGCATCCGATGAAGCAAGCGCCTGAAGAGGTTTTTGCGCTGGCGTGCGACTCTCTCAATCAGATCATTGCGATCTGTGGATAACGCAACAACCGGGAACCATGTGAAAAAAGCTGTATTGGCAATATGTGTCACCGTCGGTGTGATGTCCCTGGCTGCGTGCAAGCTCGACAAGGGTGAGCTCCAGCCTGGCGAGAGCAAGACGGAAAAACGCTCGCAGGATGGGCGATGGCGGACATGTTCTTTACCGGACGGCTCCGCATTTGTCTTGACCGCCGACGCCCCCGACCTCGGCAAGCACGATGCGTTTCACAGCGGCAGGGTCCGGGATTCGTTCGCTGCCGCGTTTTACGTCAAATACCAGGGCAAGAATGTCTCCACCACCCTGACCTCATTTAACGACGATCACCCCGATTGCGTCAATTACGCCATCAGCGAACATACCCTCTACGCGCTGACCGATGAAGCCATCTTTCGTTTCATGGCGGCCAACGGCAAGCGCGGGGGCTCGGTGCTGGTCGTCAGCGGAGACGGTGGCCATACCTTCAGCGAGAACATTCATCCCAATGCGCTTGAAAAGGCCGGCGGAAACCAGCAGATCCATGCGGCTTTCCAAGCGTTCGGTTACTACCGATCGCGCTTCCGGGTCGTGGGCAGCCAATATCAGCTGGAGATCACGGACCCGCTCCGTTTCGACAAATTTCTCTTGTTTGTCTCGGCCGATGGCGGAAAGGCATGGACCGGGCCAAGCGGCAGCGTCGATCCCACCGTCTTTTCCAGTACCGGGGTGGACGGCAAACGCGCCCAGTTCGCATCGAATGAATGGGGCAACAAGGTATTCGAAGCGACCACGAAGGCGTGCAAGCAACGGCCCGGACCTGGCTGCGCAAGCGCCACCGGCGCCTACTGGGACACGCAGTGGCGCACGTGCCTGAGCGAGCGTCCGGCTCCGGCGTGCCTGAAGACCCTGCCCGATCCCACGCCTCGCTTCCCCGAAAACGAAGCGGGCACATAGCGGCGCGCTCCCGACGAGCTCACGCTGCCCATCGAACGCACACTAGTTCGCCGTCAGCGCAGGCTGGCGCACCGTCTCACCGGCCAGCCCCGGCCCGTACAGCGGGCTGTCCGAAATCGAGTTATGCCCCGTCTCCGGCACATTGATATAGCGCGCCACGCCGGGTTTAAAGCGCGTCATTAACAGTTCCGAACTGGCGCGCGGGATCATCTCGTCGTTCCCGGCGACGATCAGCGTGGTGGGGGCATTGACCCTGGTGGCGTACACGCCCGACTCGAATTTATCCCTCAAGAGCAGCGTCACCGGAAACCACGGAAACTGCAGTTCGGCGATGCCGACGATGCTGTCGTAGGGCGTCACCAGCACCAGCCGGTCCACCGGCCGCATGCTCGCCAGATGCACCGCCACGCCGCTGCCCAGGCTGCGCCCGATCACGGTCACCTGCCGATGGCGCGCCCGCACCATGTCGAACAGGGCCAGCGCATCGGCGAACAGCGCCGCCTCGGTCGGCTTGCCGGTACTGCCGCCGTAGCCCCGGTAATGCAGCAGATAGACCGCCTGTCCGGGAAAGGTCTGGCCCAGGAAGGGCAGGCTGGCCGAGACATCCTCGGCGTTCCCGCCCAGGTAAATGAGCGCGCGCGGCCCGCTTTCAGGCCGCACCGACACGTCCAGCACGGCGCCGTCCACGGGCAGCTTGATGAGCGAGTCGGGCGTGCCGAAACGGCGCGGCTGCGGGAAGTAGATCAAGGAACGCTGCGCGAGAAACAGGCCGACGCAGGCGACGACATACAAGGCAAGCGCCGCAAGCATCACACCTATTACTATGCGCATCGCGCTCTCCTTATTGCATCAACTCTTTGATCATCTTCACCGGCGCGCTGCCGTAACCGAGAAACTGCTCGTGGAACTGCTTCAGGTCGAAGCGCGCGCCGAGCGCCTGCTTGCGCTGCTCGCGCAGGTCCATGATCTCGCTGTAGCCGCTGAAGTAGCTGGTCAACTGCACCGAGCTCACTTTGGCGCGGTGCCACTTCTCGCTCGCCTCGCTGCGCGTCTGGAAGGCCTGGCGCGTGAGCATGTCCATCGCATCGGCTTCGCTCATGCCCAGCACGTGCACACTGTAGTCGAGGATGGTGTTGGTGACCACGCGCAGGTTCCACTTCGAGTACATCAGCCACATTTCCGGCGTATTGTCGCCATAGCCCGATTCGAGCATCATGCGCTCGCCGTACACCGCCCAGCCTTCGATCATGGCGCCGTTGCCGAACAACGACTTGATCAACGATGGCGACTTGTTCGCATACACCAGTTGCGCGTAATGGCCCGGAATGGCTTCGTGGATGTTCAGGATCTGCAAAATCCAGTGGTTGTATTCGCGCAGGGTGCTCTCGGCCTGTTCGGGCGAGAGGCCGTCGAGCGGCGTTACATTGTAGAAGGTGCGGTCCTGCGGGCGATACGGCCCCGGCGCATCGATGCTGGCGCCCGCCACGCCGCGCTGGTAGAGCGGCGTTTCGCGCACCACCAGCGGCTTTTTCGGATCGAGCGTGAGCAGCTTGTTCTTCACCACCCAGTCCTGCAGCAGCGGGATCTGGCGCCGGATCTCCGGGAAGAACTCCTCGCGCGAGACGTGTTTGGCCGACAGCTTGTCGATCACCATGCCGATTTTTTTGGTGCGGTCGGCCGGCCTGGCGGCGCCGCCCATGGTCTTGGTCCACAGCTCGTCGGACAGGGTATCCATGCGCGCGAGCAGCTGCTCGCGCGCGCCGAGCGCCTTCTGGTACATCTGCTCCGCGCTCACGCCGGCCTGGATGTCATGGCCGAATTTTTGTTCGTACAGCGCCTTGCCGATCCGGAACGAGCGCGCGCTGTTGTTGGCCTGCTGCGTTTTATCGAGATCGGTGAGGAAGTTGACGTAGCCGATCAGGGCGTCGCCGGCGGCCGCGATGCGGCGCGCGAACAAGTCTTTTTCGGCCTGGTTCAGGATCGATTCCTGCGCCGCCTTGCCCAGGTCCGCCAGCACCGTCATGGTGCCGGGCGCCTGCTGCAAGGCCAGTTGCGTGTGTTCGTGGGTCGGGTTGACGATGCTCGCCTGGGCCGCCTGGTAATAGGCCGGCACATTGGTCAGGCGCTTGAGCAGGGTGCGCAGGCGCTGCGGCTTGGCCGCGTACTCGGAACCCATGATCAAGTCGATCGGAGCGGCGATGTTATACAGCGCCGGATTCCATTCGAACTCGCGCAGGGTGGTCAGGTAGAAGCGGTCGGCATTGAGCTTGTTGACCAGCAGGACGTGGTCGGTACGCTGCTTGACCGACAACTGGCGCGTATCGAGCTTGGCCAGCTTTTGCAGCCATTCGTCGGCGAACGCCAGTTGCGCGGCGCGCGTGGCGGCGCTCGGGATGGTCAGGTTGGCCGCGCCGTCGTATTTGCCGGAATAGATCGCGCTTTCCGGATCGATGCGCCACAGCGCGCCGAGGAACTGCATGCTGACCGTATTGAAGCGCCGGTCCTGCGAGCGTTCGGCGCCGGCGGCGGGCGCGCTGGCGACAACGGCGGCGGCGACCGGCGCGGCGATGGCCGCGGCCTTGGCAGGCTTGGCGGCCTTGCCCGATTTGGTTGGCTTGCCTGGCTTGGCGGCTTTCACCGTCTTGGTGCTGTGTGCTTGGGACTGTTTTTTCGGCTTGGCAGCGCCTGCGGGCGCCAGCGCGAAGCACGTCATTAAAACAGCCAGCGCAATTTTCGTTTTCAACATTGTGTTGGGCCTTGTAGTGACAGGGACAGGAGCAGCCGCACGCATGCGGCGGGGCGTCAGATTAGCATCAATCGCGCCGCTTGCGCGCTTTTGTCGGGTTGAAGAGGGGAGATCAGTCGATGGCGCCGGCGCGGATCATTTCCTGCTGCCGCGCGTTGAGGGTGGCGACCGTGTGTTTGCCGTTGGCGATATTGGTCAGGACAATCTCGCTCGACTTGGTGAAACGGTGGCCGATGCGGACGGTGTAAGAGCGCGTGACCCAGCTCCAGAAGCCCTGCGCGAAGCTGGCGTCTTCCATGTCGCGCCATTTGACGCCGGTGACGCCTTTTTTCCAGGGCAGCACGCCGGAGTAGAGCCACACGCCCACGTCATCGTAATACAGCTGGATACTGCGCAGCAGCAGGAAGCGGTAGCCGACCACGATCGCCGAGATGGCGAAGACGACGGCGGCGGCGATCTCGTTGCCGTAGCTGAACGCCAGCGGCAGCGCGACGCCGAACAGCAGGGCCGCGAGGATCACGACGCCGGTGTAGGCCAGCCATGACTTCACGCCGATCACGTGAGCGTCGGGGGAGCTTTTCGATGCGTTGTCTTCTTCCATGGATTTTGGCGCCGCTTGATAAAAACGCATGATGTCATGGAATGGCGCAGGGCGCTACTCCGACCGCTACCACGTCGTTCCCGGCCTTGGCGGCCCCCTTCGCGGGAACGACGTGGCGGCCTACCGCAAGCCCTCCTGCAGCATGCGCAGCATATCCCCCGGCGACATGCGCGCCGAGACGTCGCTGCCTTCGAGCAGGCTGTCGGCCAGGTCGCGCTTGTGCTTGTGCAGGTCGACGATGCCTTCCTCGATCGTATGCCGTGCCACCAGCCGGTAAATGGTCACCGGCCGCTGCTGCCCCATGCGGTGCGCGCGGTCCGACGCCTGGTCTTCCACCGCCGGATTCCACCACGGGTCCATATGGATCACATAGTCCGCCGCCGTCAGGTTGATCCCGACCCCGCCCGCCTTGAGCGAAATGAGGAACACATCGCCCTCGCCGGCCTGGAACGCATCGACCCGCTTTTTACGCTCCTGCATCGGGGTCGAGCCATCGAGGTACTGATACTTGATCCCGCGCTCATCCAAATGCTTGCGGATCAGGGTCAGGTGGTCGACGAACTGGCTGAACACCAGCACCTTGTGGCGGTTGTCGAGCAGGTCGTCGAGCAGGCGCGCGAACACGGTGAGCTTGCTGCTTTGCAGGCCCAGCTCGGGCGCCACCAGCGCCGGATTGCAGCAGGCGCGCCGCAACTTCATCATCTCGGCCAGGATCTGGATCGACTTCTGGCTCTCGGGCGCTTCCAGCGCGGCCAGCTTGGCGATCGCATCGCGCCGCAGCGATTCGTACAGCGCCGTTTCTTCTTCGGTCAAATCGACCGGCAGCACGATCTCGGTGCGCGGCGGCAGTTCGGAGAGCACCTGCGCCTTGGTGCGGCGTAGGATGAACGGCTGGATCAAACGGCGCAGGCGCAGGCGCGCCCCGGCGTCAGCGCGCGTTGATGTCTTTGTTGCAGTCTGCGCCCGCTCGATCGGCCCGGCGAAGCGCAGGTTGAACTGGTCGCTGGTGCCGAGCAGGCCCGGATTAATGAAGCGGAACAGGTTCCACAACTCGCCCAGGTGATTTTCCAGCGGCGTGCCGGTGGCCACCATGCGGAACTCGCCCTGCAGCGCCATCACGGCCTGCGAGCGCTTGGTCGCGGTGTTCTTGATCGCCTGCGCTTCATCGAGCACGATGCTGTTCCAGCGCACCCTGGCAAACGCCGGCGCTTCCAGTTGCAGCAGGCCGTAGCTGGCGACCACCAGGTCGAACGGCCCCGCCTCATCGAGCATGGCGGCGCGGTCGCCGCTGCCGAACAGCTTCACGTTCAGGGTCGGCGCAAAGCGCGCCGCCTCGCTGATCCAGTTCATGCACACCGAGGTCGGCGCGATCACCAGCGCCGGCCCTTGCGGCGCGCGCGAGAGCAGCAGCGCCAGCGCCTGCAAGGTTTTACCGAGCCCCATGTCGTCCGCCAGGCAGGCGCCCACGCCCCAGTGGGCCAGGCGCGCCAGCCATTCGAAGCCCTCGACCTGGTAGTCGCGCAACTCGGCTTGCAGGGTACTCGGCAGCTGCGGCACGAAGGCCGCGTTGCGCTCCATGTGCGCCAGGTGGGCGATCCAGGCTTTGTCGGTGGTGACGCTGCCGGCGTCCTGCGCCAGGTCTTCCAGCGCGAAGCTGGCCAGCGCATGCACCTTGACCCCGTCCGCGCTCGGCGTACCAAAAGCCGACAGCTCCATCAGGCGCCGGTGCAGTTCGGACGTGAGGGCCATGAACTGGTTGTCGCCCAGCGCCACGAAGCGGCTGCCGTTCTCGCGCAGCATATCGAGCAGGGTGCGCAGGTCCATGATGCGGTTCTCGTCGATCTGCACTTCGCCGCTGGCCGCGAACCAGTCCTTGTCGCGCTTGATCGACAGGCGCACCGACGCCGAATCGGCCTTTTTGGCCAGCCGGAACGGCTCGCCCTCGGGCCAGGCCAGCAGCACGTTCGCCGGGTCGAGTTCCTGCAATTCGGCCAGCAGTTCCAGGCACGCGATCGGATTGGCCAGCAGCCATTCGCCGTGGTCGGCTTCGGATTGCTCCAGCACGTGCAGCGAGCCGACCAACTGGCGTTCGGCTTCGCGTTCGGCGTTCAGGTTGCGGCGCGCTTCGACCCGCGCGCCCTTCAGATCGGCGATCACGCTCTCGGCGCCCGAACCGGGCGGGTAATAGGCGCCGGCGTCCGGCAAGGGGCGCACCAGCACCTGCATTTTCAGACCCTGCTGATAGGGCAGCAGGTGCACGTGCAGGCGGCTGTCGGCTTCCACCCGGGCGATGTCGGCCGCGCTGCCGCCGATGTCCGATTGCACCGTGACGATCGACGAAATCGCGCCAATCGCCTTGAGCACCTGCTTTTCCGCGTGCAGCGGCACCACCAGGCCATTGCCGACGATGGCGCCGATGCGGCGGTGCTCGTCGCTGATGCGCACCACCCGCAGGCGGGTCGGCGTTTCACGCGTCACGCACACGTCGTCGGTATTGTCCACAATGGACGGTTGCAGGGTGATGGTCACATTCCCGGCGCGCGCCTTGATCATCAGTTCCGGTTCGCCCGGCAGCAGTTCCACGCGCGTGCCGGGCGCATCGATCCAGAACAGCAGCGGGTGGCCGATCAGCGCGGCCACCGCCTTGTCCATGTCGAATTCGTAACGCACCCCGCCGCCGCTGTAGTATTTATAGGCGTTCAGGGTCGCCACCACGTGCAGGTCTTGCGACGTCAAGAAGTCGAAGCTGGCCGCGTCCTCCGACAGGCGCTTGAGGCCCATGGCGCGGCCGCGGCTCCAGCCGCCCTGGGCGTCGCGCTTCTGTTCGCGCGCTTCGATGTCCTGCACGCCGTACAGCGGATCGAAGCGCAGGCCCCACACCAGGCGCGCTTCTTTCACGACTTCGACATTCACCGCCGGCTGCAGGTTGATCAGCGCATTGAGCTGGCGTTCCCACGGCTCCTCGCGCTCGAACCAGACGCTCATGTCGGCAAAGCGCAGGCGCTGGCGCAGGGCGGTCGCTTGCTGGTCGCACGAGACGGCGCCGATGCGGCCCAGCAGTGCGCCCAATTGCGCCGCCACCAGGTCAAAACCACCTTCGCACGCCTGCGTCATCATCTGTTCGAGCTGCGCGCGCTTGTCGTCGAGCTGCGGCAACGCCAGCCAGTAGTGCAGCAACGCGCGGAACATGAACGGTTGCAGCGCGCTTTCCCAGCTGCGCGTGGGCAGTACCGCGGCGTCGACCGTGCCGCCGCGGATCTGGCGCAGCAGGTTCAGTTGCTGGTAGACCGCCGTGTCGTGGCTTTGCGCGGTGCGCGTGACGATGTCGAGATAGGCCTCGGCCGCCTTGGCATGCTTCGGGTCAAGACTGCGCAGCAGCGCCAGCACGTACAGGTGGCCGCCGATGCCGGGAAAGGCCATCTTGCGCTTGCCGGTTTCGCGCCGCAGCGCCTTGAGCGCCTGCTCGAACCCGGTGAGCGCCTCCATGTGGTGCTCGCGCAGCAGCAGGATCACGCTGCGGTAGAACAGCGCCATCGAGTCGTCCAGCTCGGCCAGCAGGTTCGAGGCGTCGTCCAGGCGGCCGCATAAAATCAGGTGTTCGGCCATGACGATGCGCAGCGCCATCGATGGCGCTCCTTTAGCCAGGTGGCGTTCGGCGAAGCCGCGCAACTGCGCCGCGCTGCCCGGTTCGCGCTGGGCATTTTCCAGCAGCACCGTCAGCACCTCGTCGCGCACCAGCGGGTGGATGCGCGCAAACAGCGCCGGCTCGAACGGGCGCGCGCAGATATCGACCAGCGGATGCAGGTAGCCCGCCTCGTGGCAGTTCATGCAGGCCGCCAGCAGCGGCGCCACCTGGGCCGGGCCCTGGCCGCTGGCCAGCGCGATGCGCAGCAGCGCCACCCCCTGGCGGTAGCTGCGCAGGATCGCAAAGCCTTCCCAGTTGCGGCGCAGCGGGGTCAGCTTGTCGTAGGCGAGGGCCAGCGCGCCGAAGGTGCCGGCGTCGAGCGCGGCGCTCAATGCCAGCCAGGTGATCTCGGGCGTGATGATCCAGCCGCGGTGCTGCAACTCGCTCGCCATGCCGGCGCCGCGCAGCGCATCCATCGCCGCCACCATGCGCTCGTTGTCGAGCGCGACACCGGCGGCGGCGAGGTGTTCCTGGAGGCGGATGCGGCCCATCGGCTCGCCCGCCATCGCCAGCATGGCGACGATATGTTGCTCGACCGTGTCCATGTGCGTGAATTGCTCGCGCATGGTCGCTGTTTCCTGTTGGTTCATGCAGCGCCGGGCAGATTCTCGATCGCCACCACCGCCGGCTGGCCTTGTGTGGTCAAACCGAAGATGCGCAGGTAGAAATACAGCTCCGCTTCGAGCGTGCGCACGATGCTGTCGGCCTTGCGAAAGCCATGGCCTTCGCCCTCCAGGGTCATGTAGGCCACCGGCACGCCGGACGCGCGCAGCGCCGTGACCATCACTTCCGACTGCTGCGGCGGCACGACCTTGTCGTCCAGGCCCTGGAAGAAGATCATCGGGCGCGTCAGCTTGTCGGCGTGGTTGATCGGTGAGCGCAGCAGGTACAGGCTTTCCGACTGCGCTTTTGGTGCGATCAGGTACTCGTTGTAGTGCGACTCGAACTTGTGCGAGTCGTCGTCCAGGCCCTTCAGGTCCGACACGCCGTAGTAGCTGGCGCCGGCCTTGAACACATCATGGAAGGTGAGGGCGCACAGGGTGGTCAGGCCGCCGGCGCTGCCGCCGCGGATGACCAGCCGTTCCGGATCGGCCAGGCCGCGCGTGGCCACGTAGCGCGCGCCGGCGACGCAATCGTCGACGTCGACCACGCCCCACTGGCCCTTGAGCGCATCGCGGTAGGCGCGTCCGAAGCCGCTGCTGCCGCCGTAGTTCACATCGAGCACCGCGAACCCGCGGCTGGTCCAGTACTGGGTGGCCAGCTTGAGGGTGTTGGTGGCCATGCCGGTCGGGCCGCCGTGGCTGATCACCATCAGCGGCGGCCTGGCGCTGGGGTCCGGCCTCACGTCGGCGTTGCAGGGCGGGTAGTAGAACGCGTGCGCGCTGCGCTGGCCGTTGGCGCCGCTGGCGTAGGTGACGCTCTCGGGGACCGACAGGTAGCCGTCGGCCGGCAGCGCGCTGATCGAGCGCGCCAGCACGTGGGGCGTGGCGCTGGCCAGCTCGAAACGCGCCAGCTCCAGCGGGATGTGCGGCGAGCCGCCCAGGATCAGCGCCACGCCGCCGCCCACGCGCAGCTCGCGGATTTCTTCGTAGGGATTGGTGATCGGCGCCAGTTTGCCGGTGTCGGGCGAGAGTTGCGCCAGGCGGGAGACGCCATTTTCGATGTAGGTGCAGATAATCTCGCCGTCGCCGCCGTTTCCCTGGCTGAAGCCGTACATCGACACCGCGAACGTCCAGTGGGGCGAGCCGAATTCGGCGGCGCGCTCGCACAGCGGCTGCACCTCGCCCTCGGCCAGGCGGTACAGGTTCCACCAGCCGCTGCGGTCCGACACAAAGTGCAGCACGCCGGCCGGCGACCATTCGGGCTGGCAGAGCGCTTCTTCAGGCCCGCCCGCGACCAGCGTCGGCCTGCCAAGCGAGCCGTCCGGATTGACCTGCGCCAGCCACAGTTCGGTGCCCTGCCACGGCATGCGCGGATGGTCCCAGCTCAGCCATGCCAGCGACTGGCCGTCCGGCGACAGGCGCGGCGCGGCGTAAAAGTCGCTGCCTTGGGCCAGCACGGTTTCGCTGCCGTCGGCGTCGATCGCGCACAGCGTATTGACTGGCTGCATATCCGATGCACTGCTGGCGCCCGCGTGGTCCTCGCGCACCACCACCAGGCGGCCGCGCGCCGCATCGTGGGCAAAGTCGGCGTAGCGCGCGCTGCCCGCACGCGTGAGCGCGCGCGGCGCCGCGCCGGGAGCGATTTCGTAAATACAGTTATCGGCAAAATGCGAGAAGTACACCGTGCCCGCCGCCACCAGGTAGGCGCCGCCGCCGTATTCGTGCACGCGGCTGCGCACATTGAACGGGGCCGGGGTCAGCTCGACCAGGTCGGCGCCGCGCTGGCGCAGCAGGGTGGTGCGCCCGCCTTCGCTGGCGCGTCCGGCCAGCCAGTAAGCGTCGCCGCCATCGGCCTGCGGCTGCGACAGCGGGGTGGCGCCGGCCGCCACGACGGCGGCGCTGATCGGGGAAGGCCAGAGGCCGAAAGCGGCGTTCTGTTCGCTGGTGGAGGCTGTCATGGGGGATTCTCTGGGTTGGCGGCGGTATGGCATGATAGTTAATACCCCGCGCCCGTGCAAATGCGCTCGCGCGGGGCAGGGGGTGAGAATGCGGGAGAATGCGATAATAGCGCCTTTCTCCAAGCTTTCGACGGTTCCCCATGCCCCAATTCGCCCCGCTCCAGAACGATACATTCCTGCGCGCGCTGCTGCGCCAACCGACCGATTACACGCCTGTGTGGCTGATGCGTCAGGCGGGGCGCTACCTGCCCGAATACCGCGCCACGCGCGAGCGGGCCGGCTCCTTCCTGGGCCTGGCCAAGAATCCCGATTACGCCACCGAAGTGACCCTGCAGCCGATCGACCGCTACCCGCTGGACGCCTCGATCCTGTTTTCCGACATCCTCACCGTGCCCGACGCGATGGGCCTGGGCCTGTATTTCGTCGATGGCGAAGGTCCCAAGTTCGAGCGTCCGCTGCGCACCGAAGCCGACGTCATGGCCCTGCGCGCGCCCGACCTGGACTCGCTCGACTACGTCTTCAAGGCGGTCACCCAGATCCGCGGCGCCCTGAACGGGCGCGTGCCGCTGATCGGTTTTTCGGGCAGCCCGTGGACCCTGGCCTGCTATATGGTCGAAGGCGGCGGCTCCAAGGAATTCCACACCATCAAAAAGATGCTGTACAACCGCCCCGACCTGATGCACCACATCCTGTCGACCAACGCGGCGGCGGTGGCGGCCTACCTGAACGCCCAGATCGACGCCGGCGCCCAGGCCGTGATGATGTTCGACTCGTGGGGCGGCGCGCTGGCCGACGGCGCCTACCAAACCTTCTCGCTGGAGTACATGCGCCAGGTGATGAGCCAGCTCAAGCGCGAAAAAGACGGCGTGCGCATCCCGGCGGTGGTCTTCACCAAGGGCGGCGGCCTGTGGCTCGACCAGATCGCCGACATCGGCGCCGATGCGGTCGGGCTGGACTGGACCGTCAACCTGGGCCGCGCGCGCGCGCTGGTCGGCCACAAGGTTGCCCTGCAGGGCAACCTGGACCCGGCCATCCTGTTCGCCAGCCCGGAACAGATCCGCGCTGAAGTCGAGCGTACCCTGACCAGCTACGGCAAGCCGCTAGAGGGCTCAGGTCACGTGTTCAACCTGGGGCATGGCATCTCGCAATTCACCCCGCCCGAGTCGGTCAGCGCCATGGTCGAGGCAGTGCATAGCTTCAGCCGCCAGCAACGCGCCGGCCTGTAGTCTGGCTACAGCGATGCCCCCTTGCCCGGGTGGTGGCGCTGCGCTGCGGAAGACGTTTTCTGAGTGACAATATCCCACTTATTCACAATTTTTCTGAACATCACTGATTAAAAATAAGGCGGCCAAGAAAAGTTTCTTGAACTTTTAAGTCGTTGATTTAAAACAGTTTATAAAATTTGCCTGTCGAGATGGGTGGCGAAAATGTGGACAAGGTACAGAGGGAAAGCGCGGGTTTTCAAGCATTGTCCACAAAGTTATCAACAGGCAGTGTGGATAAAAATGAAAAGTCTCGCGTTTACCGCGACTTAGCGCAATTGTTAAGGTTTTACCTGAGGATTTGCTGTGCTGCATGATGGTGCCGGACTGTGTCGGCGGCAACCAGCCGCAGGTGCGCGCCGGGTCCCGCAGCGGCCCGGCCAGCCGGCTGCGTGAGCTGTTTATCCACAGCCGCAAGCGGCCAATCCGACTACATTTTTAGTGCTCCACGCCCTACTTATGCACAGAACGGCGGTAAAACCTGGTTTTCCCGCCTTCCCAAGGCTGTTTTCGCAAGTGATTGATTCTTAAGGATTAAATTTCTTTGATTTTCAGTTGTTAGGCTCATCTATTGTGCAAGCACAAAGCTTTTGGCCTCGCACAAATTGTTTGTCCACAAAGTTGTCCACAAGCTGAGCGTGCTTGAAACGATGTCCTGGACATCCATGGCGATGGGCTTTGCGTGCCTCCTTCAACCTGACCGAACCGACCCAGATGGCGTACTGCATCCTCAACATCGCGCTCGACACGCCGCTCACCAGCTGCTTCGATTACCGCTGGCCGTGCGCGCCCGGCGACGAGCCGCGCGTGGGCCAGCTGGCGCTGGTCAGCTTCGGGCGCCGCGAGGTAGTCGGGCTCATCGTCGCCATCAAGCACGACACCGAGGTCCCGGCCGACAAGCTCAAAGACGCGCTGGCCGTGCGCAGCCAGCTCTCGCCCCTGTCGCCGCAATGGATCGCGCTGGCCGCGTTTGCGGCCGACTACTATCAGCGTCCGCTCGGCGAAGTGGCCTTGCCCGGGCTGCCCAAGAACCTGCGCGTGCTCACCACCGTGGCGCTCGACCGCGCGCTGAAAAAGCTGGCCAAGAGCGCGCCCGCGCACGACCACACGCCGCTCGACATGCCGCTCCTGAACGAGGCGCAGCAGCAAGCGGCCGACGCCATCGGGCTCGCCCAGGGTTTTACGCCGATCCTGCTGTACGGCGTGACCGGCAGCGGCAAGACCGAAGTGTACCTGCAGGCCTGCGCCCAGGTGCTGGCGCGCGAAGAGGGAGGGCAGATCCTGATCCTGGTCCCCGAGATCAACCTCACCCCGCAGCTGGAAGGGAACATCCGCGCCCGCTTTCCGGGCGTGATGCTGGCCACCTTGCATAGCAGCCTGTCGGAGGGCGAACGCATGCTGCACTGGCTGGCCGCGCACCAGGGGCAGGCCCGCATCATCCTCGGCACCCGGCTGGCGATCCTGGCCTCGCTGCCGAACCTGAAGCTGATCGTCATCGACGAAGAGCACGACCCCTCGTACAAACAGCAGGAAGGGCTGCGCTACTCTGCGCGCGACCTGGCGGTGTGGCGCGCGCGCCAGCTCGGCATTCCGATCGTGCTCGGATCGGCCACGCCATCGCTCGAGAGCTGGCACCATGCCGGCTCCGGGCGCTATCGCAAGCTCGAACTGCGCGAGCGCGCCGTCAAGGACGCGGTGCTGCCGCGCGTGAAGCTGCTCGACATGGAGCGCGACAAGCCGGTCGACGGAATCACCTCGCACCTGATGGCGGCGCTGCGCCAGCGCCTCGAGCGCGGCGAACAATCGCTGCTGTTTTTGAACCGGCGTGGGTATGCGCCCGTGATCTGCTGCGAATCGTGCGGCTGGATCAGCAACTGCACCCGCTGCACCTCGTTCATGGTGCTGCACAAGCCCGAGCACCGGCTGCGCTGCCACCACTGCAGCCTGGAGCTGCGCATACCCCGGCATTGTCCGGACTGCGGCAATGTCGACCTGCAGCCGCTCGGGCGCGGCACCCAGCGCGTGGAAGAAGGCTTGCAGCAGGTTTTTCCCGAGGCGCGCATCCTGCGCATCGACGCCGACTCCACGCGCCTGAAGGGCAGTGCGCAAGCCGCGTTCGACACGGTGCACCGGGGCGAAGTCGATATCCTGATCGGCACCCAGATGGTCGCCAAGGGGCACGACTTCAAGAGACTGACCCTGGTGGGGATTTTGAATCCCGACACCGCGCTGTTCTCGCAGGATTACCGCGCCAGCGAGCGCCTGTTCGCGCAGTTGATGCAAGTGGCGGGGCGCGCGGGCAGGGCGGCGCGCACGGAAGGCGGCAGCGTGAGCGAAGTGCTGATCCAGACGCGTTACGCCAGCCATCCGCTGTACACGGCGGTGGTGAACCATGACTACGACCGTTTCGCCACCGATTTGCTGGAAGAGCGACGCGCTGCCGCGCTGCCGCCGTACCTGTACCAGGCGCTGTTGCGGGCCGAAGCGCCGGAGCTCGAAACGGCGATTAGCTTCTTGGAGAGTGCGCGTGACGCGCTGGTATTCGACGGCATCACCTTGAATGACCCGATCCCGATGACGATGACGCGGGTGCACAACGTCGACCGTGCGCAGCTGCTGGTGGAAAGTCCCTCGCGGCCGGCGCTGCAAGCCTTCCTCAAAGAATGGCTGGCCCTGTTGCGCGCCATGAAAAGCCGGGTCAAATGGTCGCTCGAAGTCGACCCCCTCGACATCTGAAGCAACAGTTCCCCTCCACCGGGGTCTGACCTCTGATTAGCAATAAAAATCCAGTCGGCAACAAACCCCACACCGGGGTCAGAGCTTTAACTAGCAACAAACAGCTTGGCCGCAACCGTTTTGTGGGCTTATCACGACGGCTTCGGTGGTTCTCCACGCCGTTTGCCACAACTGAACCGGCATTCGTCCGTTTTCTCTGTAACGTTGATCCGTTCAGCAACTATTGCAAGTTAAAGCTCTGACCCCGGTGTGGGGGGGTAGGGCTTTTGGGCAAGTAATTGCTAATCAGAGGTCAGACCCCGGTTGAGACCCCGGTTGCGGGAGGTAGCGGCGGGCGCTGGTGACGATGTGCTCGGTCAGGGCGCGCGTGAAGGGGGTGTCGATGTTCCAGGCGTGCCACGATAAGGCCGTGTTCCAGGTGCGGCCCGGTGCGAGGTCGACCAATTGGCCGGCGGCAATCAGGCTCAGCGCGCTCAGTTCCGGCATCAGGCCGTACGCCACGCCGTGCAAAATGCAGTTCTCCAGCGCCGCCGAGACCGGCATGGTGTGGTGCGGGAAGGCCACCTCGCCGTCGAACTGGCGCGCCAGGAAGCGCGCCAGTTGCTTGCGCTCGCTGACCACCGCCGGCGCCAGCGCCACCGCCTCGGCAATGAAGCCGTCGCCGAACCAGTGCCCCGCAAACGCGGGCGTGGCTACGCAGGTGTAGCGCAGCAATCCCAGCGCCGTGGCGGTGGTGCCGACCGCCGCTTCGCCGGCGCCGCCGCCATCGGCCTCGGCCACGCAGGCGAACGCCGCGCCTTCGCGCACCAGCCGCAGCGCACGCTCGCCGTCGGCCAGTTCGATGTTGAACTGGCAGCGCGGCGGTGACAGCAGCGCCGGCAGCGCTTGCGCGAACCAGGTCGCCAGGCTGTCGGCGTCGAGCGCCAGGGCCAGGGTCGGCAGGCTGGTGTCGCGCCCGAGGTCGATGTCGAGCGCCGCTTCCATCAGCTTCACATGGCGGAAATGCAGCACCAGCCGCTGCCCCAGCCCGGTCGGCGCCGAGGGCGCGCCGCGTACCACCAGCAGGCGGCCGCAGCTGTCTTCGAGCGCCTTGATGCGCTGCGATACGGCCGACTGGCTCATTCCCAGCAGCAGCGCCGCCTTGTCGAAACTGCCGCTCGCCGCCACCGCGTCGAGTACGGCCAGGCCGCGATAGTCGAGATTACTCATCAGCTAAGCTTATCCATGGTGAAATTGATTAGCGATACTAATACGCTTCGCCTCAGGCTGCCAACGCGCAACAGCCGCAGCCCACGGAAAACCGAAAATTGGCGTATCGTTGACGCCTGAAAACGGCACCCGCCCGCATCCTTTGTACGTCCAGTTGAAAAAGAGTCCGCCATGAACAAGTTACACGTCGACGTCGCCGTCATCGGCACCGGAACCGCAGGTCTCGCCGCTTACCGCGCCGCCCGCGCCCAAGGGAAAACCGCGCTCCTCATCGAGAGCGGCCCCTACGGCACCACCTGCGCCCGCGTCGGCTGCATGCCCAGCAAATTGCTGATCGCCGCCAGCGAGGCGGCCCACATGCTGGCGCTGGCGCCGCAATTCGGGGTCCATCCCGATGGCGTGCGCATCGACGGCAAGGCCGTGATGGCGCGCGTGCGCAGCGAACGCGACCGTTTCGTCGGCTTCGTGCTCGAGAGCGTTGACAACATCCCGGACCAGGACAAGCTGCGCGGCCACGCCCGCTTCACCGGCCCGCAGTCGCTGCAGGTCGGCGAGCACACCACGGTCGAGGCGTCGCGGGTGGTCATCGCCAGCGGTTCCACCCCGGTCATGCTGCCCCAGCTCAAGGAGGTGGGCACGCGCGTCATCGTCAGCGATGATGTGTTCGACTGGACCGACCTGCCGGCATCGGTGGCGGTGATCGGCACCGGCGTGATCGGCCTGGAACTGGGCCAGGCCCTGCATCGCCTGGGGGTGCGCGTGAGCGTGTTCGCGCGCGGCGGCAGCGTGGCCCAGCTGAGCGACCCGGAAGTGCTGCACGTGGCCGGCAAGGCCCTCGGGCGCGAACTCGACCTGCGCTTCCAGCAACGGATCATCGGCGCCGAGCAGCAGGGAGAGGAAGTCGTCTTGACAACGCGTAACGCCGCCGGCGCCGAGCATACCGACCGCTTTTCGTATGTGCTGGTGGCGGCCGGGCGCACGCCGAATGTGGACCAGATCGGCATCGAGCACACCGGCCTGGCGCTGGACGAGCGCGGCATTCCCTTGTTCGACGCCACCACCATGCAGTGCGGCACCAGCCACATTTTCATCGCCGGCGACGCCAACAACGAGCGCCCGGTGCTGCCGGAGGCGGCCGACCACGGCAAGATCGCGGGCGACAACGCCGGCCGCTATCCCGACGTGCGCCCGGGCCTGCGCCGCACGCCGCTCACGATTGCGTTTACCGAGCCGCAGATCGCGACCCTGGGCGAGAGCTACAAGGAGTTGTGTGCTGAAGGCAAGCCCAAGTTTGCGCTCGGCAAGGTGTCCTTCGAGAACCAGGGGCGCAGCCGGGTGATGCTGCAGAACCACGGCATGCTGCGCGTGTATGGGGAGTACGGCACCGGCCGCTTTTTGGGCGCCGAGATGATCGGGCCGCGCGCGGAGAACCTGGGGCACCTGCTGGCCTGGGCCTGCCAGGCGCGCATGACGGTGGCGCAGATGCTCGACATGCCGTTCTACCATCCGGTGATCGAGGAGGGCGTGCGCACCGCGCTGCGCGACTTGGCGCTGGAGCTGGAAAAAGGCGCGCCGAAGGCGAGTGGCGCGCCGGACACGACGCCGGGCGTGTGAGCCTGGGGGTGGCCAGGCGCCCGTCGCCGGCCGCCCGTCGCCCCTAGTTCAAATAACTGGCATCGAGCCGTCCCGCCCCCGCCATCTCGCGCACGATCCGGATGGTGTCGATATCGGCTTCCTGGTACGCCGACTTCTTGTACTCGTCATACATGGCATTGACCTTGTCGGTTTCGGCATCATGCCCGTCGTCGTACTTGAAGCGCACGAACAGGGTGTGCTCGGCCGGCGTTTCGATCGTCACGGTCAGGCTTGAGGCGGCGATCTCGCCCTGTTCCGGCACCTCGTAGCGTACTTCCTGCAGCGGCGTGAGCAGCACGCGGTCGAGCACCACCAGCTCGCCGAAACGCCGGCTGCGCCGGAAACTGCCGCTCTCGCGCTCGTCGATCGTGCACTCGTCCAGATGCGGCACGAACAGCTTGGGCATTTCGGCGCACAGCACCAGTCCACGCCACAGTTGCTCGCGCGTCAGGGTGTCGATCAGCGGGTTCAAGGGATCGTTAATTTCAATTAAGTGTTCAAATTTCATGGTGCTCTGACTCGTCGGTAAAGGGCATGGCAGCCCGGATAGTGCGATGGTAACGCAAGCGATCTGTGCGCGCTGAAAAGTGACTTGCGGATACACTGTTATCGAGCAGACAACCGGTCTGCACCACCAGCGAAGAACACAGCATGAGGACCACCCGCAAAGACTATCTGGCGCATATCGAAGAGCTGCAAAAACGCAGCGACGATACCGTGGCCAAGCACATCGCCGAACGGCGCGCGCTCACCCCCAGCCAGCCCGATCCGGAAGACGACCCCACCTTCGGCCAGCGCGCGGCCGACGCCGTGGCCCGCTTCGGCGGTTCCTGGACCTTCATCATGCTGTTCGCGCTGGTGCTGGTGTGCTGGGTGGTGCTCAATTCCTTCCTGCTTACGCGCGGCGGCGCCAAACCCTTCGATCCCTATCCCTACATCCTGCTGAACCTGTTTTTGTCGATGCTGGCCTCGATCCAGGCGCCGGTGATCCTGATGTCGCAGAACCGCCAGGGCGAAATCGACCGCCTCAACGCCCAGAACGATTACGAGATCAACCTCAAGGCCGAGCTCGAAATCATGGCCCTGCACGAAAAGATGGATGGCTTCAAGCAGCAACTGCTCGACATGCAGCATGAACAGCTGCGCCTGCTCAACGCCCTGTGCGCGGACAACAAGGTCGCCACCTAATTGCCGATCCCGGGCAAGCCCTCGTCCCAATACGGGGTCGGTCCGAAGCGGGCGGCAAAATAATCGATGAACGCTTGCGTCTTGGGCGGCAAAAAATTGCGGTTCAGGTACTGGGCCGAGACCACCGAATTCAACGCCATCGGATACGCCGCCAGCAGGGGCACCAGCGCGCCACTCTTGAGCTGCTGGTACACCGCCCAGGTCGATTGCAGCGCGATGCCCAGCCCGGCCAGGGCGGCGTCGCGCATCGCTTCGCCGTTATCGCTGCGCATCCGCCCGCCCACCCGCACGCTGATCAGGCTGCCGTCAGTATCCCTGAAATTCCATGGATTAAGGCCTTCCAGCACCAGGCACTGGTGCTCGCTTAGCTCCTGCGGGCGCTGCGGCGTGCCGTGCCGCGCCAGGTAATCGGGCGCGGCCACCAGCAGCAGGCGGCTGGGCGCCAGCACGCGCGCGATCAGGGCCGAATCGTGCAGCGGCCCGTTGCGGATGGTCACGTCGATGCCGTTGGCGGCCAGGTCGATCACCCGGTCCGACAGGCGCAGGTCGAGTTGCAGGCCCGGATAGCGTTCCAGGAATTGCGGCAGCCATGGCATCAGGTGCAGGCGTCCGAACGAGACCGAGGCCGCCACCCGTAGCAAGCCCTGCGGTTCTCGCCCGGCGCCGACCGAGGCGCGCGCCTGTTCGGCGGCGTCGAGCAGGGCCACGGCGCGCTCGAGAAAGACTTCGCCATCCTGCGACAGGGCGATCTGGCGCGTGGTCCGGTGCAGCAGGCGCGCGCCGAGCTGGCGTTCGAGCTGGGCCATGCGCGCGCTCGAGGCCGCCGGCGACAGCCCGAACTCGCGCCCGGCGGCCGACAGGTTGCGGGTGGCGCAGACCCGCACGAACAGCGCCACATCGGTCAGGTCGAGGTGCATTTTTTTGTTTTGGTGAAGAGATATTCAATCATTATGCCAATTATAAATCGAATCGGGGCGGTCTACACTGGCTCTTCTCGCAACCAGACAAGGAAACAACATGAAAGCCATCGCCGTCATTAACGGAGCCCTGCACGACGTCAACCTGCCCCAGCCGCAGTCGCAAGGGCGCGACCTGGTGGTCAAGGTCGAGGCGATCTCGGTCAACCCGGTCGACTACAAGCAGCGCCAGGGGGCCGCCCACGATGGCGAACCGCAGCTGCTCGGCTGGGACGTGGCCGGCACCGTCAGCGCCGTCGGTCCGCAGGCCAGCCTGTTCAAGGTGGGCGATGCGGTCTATTACGCGGGCAGCGTGGTGCGTCCGGGCGCCAACAGCGAGTTCCATGCGGTCGACGAGCGCATCGTCGGGCGCAAGCCGGCCAGCCTCGGCATGGAGCAGGCCGCCGCCTTGCCGCTGACCAGCATCACTGCCTGGGAAGCGCTGTTCGAGCGCCTGGGCGTCTCGCGCAGCGGGGCCGACGCGGGCAAGTCGGTCTTGATTATCGGCGGCGCCGGCGGGGTGGGCTCGATTGCGATCCAGCTGGCCAAAAAACTGGCCAGGCTGACCGTGGTGGCGACGGCCTCGCGCCCGGCCTCAAGCCAGTGGTGCACGGCGCTGGGGGCGGACCATGTGATCGATCACCACGGCGACATGCCGGCGCAACTGGCCGCGCTGGGGCTGGCGCAAGTCGATTACATTTTGTGCCTGAACGATATCGACCTGCATTTCGCGGCCATGGCGACGGCGATCGCGCCACAGGGCAAGATTTGCGCGATCGTGCGCAATGAACGGCCGCTGCCGATGGACCTGGTGTTCGGCAAAAGCGTCACCGTGGTGTTCGAGATGATGTTTACGCGCTCGATGTTCGGCACGGCCGACATGATCGAGCAGCACCACTTGCTGGGCGAGGTGGCGGCGCTGGTCGACGCCGGTGTCTTGCAAACCACCGTGGGCCAAAGCGGCGGCAAGATCGACGCCGCCAATCTGGCGCGCGCCCACGCGGCGCTGGAGGCGGGAAGCACGATCGGGAAGATTGTCTTGTCGGGCTTCTGAGACGCCTGGGACGGTCGCGCCCGGGGCGACGGAAACGGCGGTGGGGTGCGTTACAATGCCCGGTCGTCCCCCACCTGATTGCCCCGCCCGATGTCCACCACTCCCAGTTTCGGCCTGAACGTTCCGCAGAGCGAGGCGGTCATGTACCTCGACGGCCCCTGCCTGGTGCTGGCCGGCGCCGGCTCGGGCAAGACGCGCGTCATCACCCAGAAAATCGCGCACCTGATCGAGGACCGGGGCTACGATCCGCGCACCATCGCCGCCCTGACCTTCACCAACAAGGCCGCGCTGGAAATGCAGGAGCGCATCGCCAAGCTGCTCAAGCAACCGCGCCAGGCCAAGCAGCTCACCGTGTCCACCTTCCACTCGCTCGGCGTGAAAATCCTGCGCCAGGAAGCGGCCGGCGTGGGCTTGAAGGACCGCTTCTCGATCATGGACAGCGACGACTGCTTCGGCCTGGTCCAGGATCTGGCCATTACCACCGACAAGCAATTGATCCGCAGCATACAGAATTCAATTTCGCTGTGGAAAAACGCCCTGATCGACCCGGAAGACGCCGTCAACAACGCCAAGGATGAGGACGAAGCCCAGGCCGCGCGCGTGTTCCGCAGCTACGTGGCGACCCTGGCGGCCTACCAGGCGGTCGACTTCGACGACCTGATCCGCCTGCCGGTGGAATTGTTCCGCAACAACGATCCGATCCGCGACAAATGGCAGCGCCGCCTGCGCTACCTGCTCATGGACGAGTATCAGGACACCAACACTTGCCAGTACGAGCTGGTCAAACTGCTGGTCACCGGCATCGGCAAGAAACCGATGTTTACCGCCGTGGGCGACGACGACCAGGCCATCTACGCCTGGCGCGGCGCCTCGGTGGAAAACCTGAAAACCCTGGGCGACGATTTCCCGGACTTGCGCGTCATCAAGCTCGAACAGAATTACCGTTCCACCACGCGCATCTTGCAGGCGGCCAACGCGGTCATTTCGAACAATCCCAAGCTGTTCGAAAAAGCCCTGTGGTCCGAGCACGGCCTGGGCGAGCCGATCTCGGTGCTGGGCATGCAGAGCGACGACCAGGAAGCCGAGCAGGTGGCGATCATGATCTCAAGCGACCGCTTCCAGCGCAAGAACAAGTGGTCCGATTACGCCATTTTGTATCGCGGCAACCACCAGGCGCGCGTGATCGAGCAATGCCTGCGCAAGGAGCGCATTCCCTACACGATTTCGGGCGGCCAGAGCTTTTTCGACAAGGCCGAAATCAAGGACATCATCAGCTACCTGCGCCTGATCGCCAACGATGGCGACGACCCGGCCTTCATCCGCGCCGTCACCACGCCCAAGCGCGGGGTCGGCATGGCCACCCTGGAAGTGCTGGGCGCGTTTTCCAAGCAGTGGAACTGTTCCCTGTTTGAAGCGACCTTCAAGGGCGGCATCGAAGCGAAGTTGCCGGACCGGCAGTTGTTGCCTTTGCGATCCTTTTGCAACTTCATCAACCAGCTCGAAGCGCGCGCCAGCCGTCCCGGTCCGTCCGGCAGCGGCGAGAACGCGGCCGCCGTGCTCGACGACATGATGAAAGAGATCGCGTACGAGAGTTATCTGTACGATACCTTCGACGACCGCGCGGCGCAAAGCAAGTGGCAAAACGTGCTCGAATTTACCAACTGGCTCAAGGAGCGCGGCTGTGGCGGCAAGGATAAATCCGGCGAGGAAAAAAACCTGCTGGAACTGACCCAGATGGTGGCCTTGATGAGCATGTTGGAAGGCAAGGACGAAGAGCCGGACGCGGTGCGCATGTCGACCCTGCACGCGTCCAAGGGACTGGAATTTCCGCACGTCTTCCTGGTCGGCGTGGAGGAGGGCATCCTGCCGCACAAGGGCGATCCGGACGCGTCGGTGGAAACCATCGGCGCGCGCATCCAGGAAGAACGGCGCCTGATGTACGTGGGCATCACGCGCGCCCAGCGCACCTTGCACATTACCTGGTGCAAGAAACGCAAGCGCGCCGGCGAACAAGTCCATTGCGACGTCTCTCGTTTCATCAAGGAAATGGCGCTCGACGTCGGCGACGCTCCGCCCACCGAAGCCGAAACGATCTCGCCCAAGGACCGCCTGGCCAGCCTGAAGGCGCTGCTTGCAACACCGAAAACTTAACACTCGGCAGCACCTCACAGAAGTGCTAGGATGGCCCGACGCGCCGCCCTGGCGCGCTTGTCCGAACTTCGATGGCGTGGTGCGCGCGCATGGCGCCAATCCGAAAATGCTGAACAAGAATCTGATGGAGTGAAAGGATATCGACGGCAAGGTGTTCGTGAAAGAACGGGTCGAGATGGCTGAAAAGAATCCTTCTTTTTGGCAAGAATATAAGTTCACTAATCCTGTGAGCGGTAAGATTGAACCAAAGGCAATGTATTGCCAGCCGAGCGAGGATGTGATCATCTGCGGTGGTGTTTATTTGCGATAAATTGCACGCACGATTCAAATTTTGTTTGACGGTAACTTCCGAGTTTGAAATACTGAATTCACCGCCGGCGCATGCGCCCGCCACTTTCCAAATCGCCTGCCGGGGCTTGTCAGCGCACCGGTCGCGCGTCATTTGGACCCTTCACTTCCAATGACGAGCACACAAGCATGGCGACCGTATCCGACATCACCGTTACCCCCACCTCCGGCCTGATCCACATCGACGCCCTGCTCGACTCGGGGCCGGACTGGAACTACCTCACGCCGGCCGGTAATACCATCCTGTACACCTTCTCTGTCACGACCGGCAATGAAGCGACGCAGAGCGGCCAGAGCGCGTTTTCCGCGTCCCAGCAAACCGGGGTGCGCGCGGCGTTTGCCACCCTGGCCGCGCTGACCGGCATCACGTTTACCGAAACGGCGAACGGCCTGGCGGCCGATGTGCACCTGGCCTCGGTCAATATCAGCGGCGTCAACACGAGCGGTTTGTGCAGCTGGAGTTCGAGCTATAACTACAGCGGCAGCACCGTGACCGCGTACGATGCGCAAGCCTATGTCTATCTCGATAACGTCGAGTTCGGAGCCGCCAACGCCAGCCTCGCGCCCGGCACCGGCGGCTACCAGACCCTGCTGCATGAACTGGGCCATATGATGGGCCTGAAGCATCCCTTCGAAGGCAGCACCCATCTCCCGGTGGGCGACGACAATACCTCGAACACATTGCTCTCGTACACCAACGTGGGCGGCCCCTACGCCGACTTCAGCCCGTACGACGTGGCGGCCCTGAAGTGGCTGTACGGCGGCGACGGCCTGGGCGGCGCGCTCGGCATCAATTCGACCGGCGGCGGGCGCTACCTGGTCGGCACCAGCCTGCCCGACACCCTCACCGGCGGCACGGGCGCCGACCGGTTCGAGGGCGACGGCGGCGACGATATTGTCAACGGCGGCGGCGGCACCGATACCGCCGTGTTCCGCGGCAATTACGGCTCGTACACCGTGCTGGACCTCGGCGGCGGCAGCGTGCGCGTGACCGGGGCCGACGGCACCGATACCCTGAACTCGGTGGAACTGCTCAAGTTCGACGACCAGAGCGTGCCGTCGCCGCAGGTGGGGACGCCGCCCGGCGGCGACATCACCGCGCCGGGCGCGCCGATTGCCAGCCTGGTCAAGAACGCCAATGGTTTCGTGTCCGGCAACAAGCCGCTGGTCAGCGGCAGCGCCGAAGCCAACGCCAAGATCGACATCTACAGCGCGGTCGGCCTGGTCGCCAGCACCACGGCGGCGGCCAACGGCACGTATGCGGTTGCCACCTCGGCCCTGGCCGATGGGCTCGACCTGGCGCTGACCGTGCGCGCTACCGACGCCGCCGGCAATGTCTCGCTCCCCAGCGTGGCGCTGCAGTTCAGCGTGGACACCGTGGCGCCGACGGCGCCGACGGCGAGCGTGAATGTCTCGGCCAATGGGGCAGTGCTGTTCAGCGGTAACGGCGAAGCCGGCAGCACCATCCGCCTGACCAACGCCAGCGCCATCATCGCCGAAGGCACGGTTGGCGCCGGCGGCAGCTGGAGCCTGGGCGGCAGCACCCTGGCCAACGGCAATTACGATGTCACCGTGAGCGCGCTCGACAAGGCCGACAACAACACCACGTCCACCAAGCACCTGTTGTTTACGGTCGGGGCCAGCAGCACCATCGGTGGCAGCGCCGGCAACGATACCCTGCAGCCGACCGCGGGCAACAACGTCATCGACGGCGGCGCCGGCACCGACACGGTCAACTACACCGGCCCGCGCGGCAACTACGACGTGGTGCGCGACAACAGCGGTTTCGTGCTCACCGCCCGCAGCGGCACCGACGGCGTCGACTTGCTGCGCAATATAGAAGCGGTCAAGTTCAGCGACAGCACCCTCAAGCTCGAATACGACGACGTGGTGCAGGCCCTGTACCTGGCCTACTTCGGGCGCGCGGCCGATTCGGGCGGCTTGTCGTCCTTCCAGTCGCAGCTGGTCGACCTGCAGGCGCCCGTGTCGTTTTCGGGCGTGAGCGCGGCCTACGCCAACAATGCCGGCCTGCACAATCTGATCGACAGCTTCGGCGCCAGCGCCGAATCGGCGGCCCTGTATCCGGGCAGCACCGCCAGCTTCATCGCCGCCGTCTACCAGAACATCTTCAACCGCGCCCCCGACGCCGGCGGCGCGGCGTTCTGGACCAACGCGATCGACAGCGGCAACCTGTCGCGCGCCAACGCCTCGCTCTCGATCATGGCCGGGGCGCTGGAAAACACCACGGCCCAGGGCATTCTCGACGGCAAGCTGGTCAACAACAAGATCACCATCGCTTCCGACTTCACCCTGGCCATCGATACCCCAGCCGAGCTGGGCAGCTATGTCGGCAACACGGCGGCCGCCACGGTGCGCAGCATGCTCGCCACGGTCACGGCCACGACCGATATCGCGGCCTTCCAGGCCACCATCGCCAGCACCTTGCTGAAGATGAGCGGGGCCGGGGTGCAGGGGTCGGCTTCCTCGTCCTACTACGAAGCCGACCTGCCGGCCCAGCCCATCGCCCTGGTCGGCGTCAACCACACGTCCCTGGTCGACCTGCCGCTGTAAGCGCACCGGCTTGCCGCGCCAGATTGCCGGGCTCGCGGCCGGCGTCGCCCTTCTCGGGCGACGCCGGCTTTTTGCCATGCGCGGGCAGCGGCGCGTCGTGCACAGCCGAAGATGCACATTTCATAATTTAATTGACGTCATTACATAAATTTGGAATACTGCGGCGCTTGTCGAGTAAAACGCGGCAATATTCCATATCTGTTTGCCGGACGTTCAAGGTCGGTTCGCGGTTGGAAACCTTTCCACATCCAACACTAGCCACTGCATGCCCAATATCTCCGATCTCGATACCGTCCTCTCCGGCCTGAACCACATCGACGCCCTGCTCGGTGGCGGCCCCGACTGGAACTATGTGACGCCTGTCGGCAACACCATCCGCTACACCTTTTCGATTGCCGCCAATAACGAGGGCGCCAACAGCGCCGCCAACGGCCTGTTGGCCTTTAGCGCCGGCCAGCAAGCCGGTACGCGCGCGGCCCTGTCCTACCTCGGTACGATCACCGGCATCGTGTTCGCCGAAACGGCCGATACCGCCATCGCCGACGTGCACCTGGCCTCGAAGGACCTGGGCGGCGGCACGGCCGGCCTGGCCAGTTGGAAATCGAGCATGTCGTACTCGGGCGAAACGCTGCTCGGTTACAGCGCCAAAGCCTATGTGTATCTGGACGACGTCGCCGCCGCCCTGCCCGAGAACGCCACCCTGGCCCCCGGCTCGGGCGGTTTGCAGATCCTGCTGCACGAACTCGGTCATATGCTGGGCCTGAAGCACCCGTTCGACGACGCGATCCGCTTGCCGGCCGCCGAGGACAACACCAGCAACACGCTGCTCTCGTACACCACCAAGGGCGGTCCGTACGCCACCTTCAGCCAGTATGACGTCGCGGCCCTCAACTGGCTGTACGGCGGCGACGGCCTGGGCGGCGCACTCGGCATCAACTCGACCGACGGCGCGCGCTACGTCACCGGCACCAACGGGGCCGACACCCTGACCGGCAGCGCCGCCAACGACCGCCTCGAAGGCGACGGCGGCAACGATACGCTCAACGGCGGCAACGGCACCGACACCGCCGTCTTTCGCGGCAAGTTCTCCGCGTATGCCTTCACCGACCTGGGCGGCGGCAAGCTGCGCGTGAGCGGCGCCGACGGCGTCGACACCCTGAGCTCGGTCGAAGTGCTGAAGTTCGACGACCGCAGCGTACAGTCGACCCAGGTGGTGCAGCCGCCGGTAGTCATCCCGCCGCCAGTCGTCACGCCACCGCCGGTCGTCACGCCACCGCCGGTGGTCACGCCACCGCCGGTGGTCACACCGCCGCCAGTCGTCACCCCGCCGCCGGTGGTCACGCCTCCGGCGGCCGACAGCACCGCGCCGGCCGCGCCGACTGCCAGCCTGGCCAAGAATCCCAACGGTTTCGTGTCCGGCAACAAACCCATGGTGAGCGGCAGCGCCGAAGCCAATGCCAGGATCGATGTGTACAGCGGCGCCACGCTGGTGGCCAGCACCAAGGCTGGCGCAGGCGGCGACTGGGCGGTCGCCACCTCGGTCCTGGCCGATGGCCCCAACCTGGCGCTCACGGTGCGCGCCACCGACGCCGCCGGCAATGTCTCGGTCCCGAGCGCGGCGCTGGTGTTCGGCGTCGATACCGTAGCGCCGGCGGCGCCCTCGGGCAGCGTGCTGGTGGCCGCCGGCAGCGTGGTCCGCTTCAGTGGCAACGGCGAAGCCGGCAGCACGATCCGCCTGAGCAATGCCGGCGCCACCCTTGCCGAAGGCACGGTCGGCGCCGATGGCAACTGGAGCCTGGGCGGCAGCGCCCTGGCCGACGGCAATTACGACGTCCTGGTCAGCGCGCTCGACAAGGCCGGCAACACCAGCACGGCCGCCAAGCACCTGCTGTTCGCGCTGGGCGGATCGACCACGCTCACGGGCACGCCCGGCAACGACCTGTTGCTGTCGGCCAGCGGCAATCATCTCATCGATGGCCTCGCCGGCGCCGACTCGGTCAGCTACGACGGCCCGCGCGGCAATTATTACGTGGTGCGCGACGACAGCGGTTTCGTCGTCACCGACAAAGCCGGCAACGGCGGCGTGGACGTGCTGCGCAATGTGGAATCCATTCGCTTCAACGGCGGCGTTCTCCAGCTCGACTACGACGAGGTGGTGCAGGCGCTGTACCTGGCCTACTTCGGACGCGCGGCCGATTCGGGCGGACTGGCATCGTTCCAGTCGCAGCTGACCGACCTGAAGGCGCCGCTGACGTTTTCGGCCATCAGCGCGGCCTACGCCGGCAATGCCGGCCTGCACAGCCTGATCGACAGCTTCGGCGGCAGCGCCGAATCGGCCGCCATGTATCCGGGCAGCACCAACAGCTTCATCGCCGCCGTCTACCAGAATATTTTCAACCGCGCCCCCGACGCCGACGGCCTGGCGTTCTGGACCAACGCGATCGACAGCGGCAACCTGTCGCGCGCCAACGCCTCGCTCTCGATCATGGCCGGCGCGCTGGAAAATACCACGGCCCAGGGCCTGCTCGACGGCAAGCTGGTCAACAACAAGATCACCATCGCTTCCGACTTCACCCTGGCCATCGACAACTCGGCTGAAGTGAACGGCTATGTCGGCGCCGGCGCGGCGGCCACGGTGCGCGCCATGCTCGGCACGGTGACGGCCGCGACCGATATCGCGGCCTTCCAGGGCACCATCGCCGGCACCTTGCAGGAGATGGTCAATGGCAGGGGGCAAAGCGGCGCTTCCTGGGCTGCTTATGAGGCCGCGCTGCCAGACCAGCATATCGCGCTGGTCGGACTGAACGACCTGGTCGATCTGGCGTAGTCGGCCAAGGCAGGGGTCACCCGCTGCGGGTGGCGCCTGCCTGTTGCCTTGGTTTGATTGGGGAAATGTGGTTTTTTGAACAAAATGCGGCTTTGGCTGCCTATTTTGTAAGCAAATATTTGACGTCAATACTTTCCTTTGAGATACTAATGGTATCTGCCGGTAAGGTCTCCGGCCCATGCCCTCGCCAGTCTTCCGGTCCGCGCCCGTGCGCGGCGCTGCGCGTTCCCGGCTCGTCTTTACGAATTGCGTTTCATGCCCTTTACCTTTCTCTCCGACATCAAGAACCTGCGCCTGTCCGGCGCCAACCATATCGACGCCTTGATCAGCGAAGGCCCCGACTGGAATTTTATCGGCATCAGCCCGCCGACCGATTTGCGCTACACCTTTTCCGTCGCCACCGGCAATGAAGACGGACAACGCGGGCAAACCGCGTTTTCCGCAGCGCAGCAAGCGGCCACCCGCACCGCCTTTAGCTACCTGCAGCAGGTGACCGGCATCCGCTTTGTCGAAACCCAATTTGGCACGAGCGCCGACATTCACCTGGCGTCGATCGATATTCCCGCCGCCGACGTCACTGGCCTGTCGAGCTGGCACACCAGTTATACGCCCCCGACCAGCAAGTACCTCAATTACGTGCTCGATTACAGCGCCGAGGCGTATGTCTACATCGACAACGTGGAATTTCGCGCCGAAAATGCCGACCTCACCCCGGGCGGCGCCGGCTACGAAACCTTGCTGCACGAGCTAGGGCACATGCTCGGCCTGAAGCACCCCTTCGAAGGCGGCATCAAGCTGCCTTACGAAGACGACCATACCGACAATACGCTGATGTCCTACGATGCCATCAGCCCGACTTACCACAGCACCTACGGGCAGTACGACCTGGCTGCGCTGAACTGGATCTACGGCGGCGACGGCCTGGGCGGCAAGTATGGCGCCCACGGCGCGATGGATTACCTCACCGGCACCGACGCCGACGAAGTCATCAAAGGCGACGCCGACAATGAACGGCTGGAAGGGGCCGGCGGCAACGACGTCATCAACGGCTACGGCGGGGTCGACGAAGCCAGCTACAAAGGGCTGCGCGCCGATTACGATATCACCAAGATCGCGGAAGGCTATGTGGTCATCGACCAGGTCGGCAACGACGGCCAGGACGTGCTGGTCAACGTCGAAAAAGTGGTGTTTGCCGACCGTACCGTGAACTTCGCCTACGAGGCGGTGGTGCAAGCCTTGTACGTCGGCTATTTCGGCCGCGCGGCCGATTACAGCGGCATGCAGAGCTTCCAGCAGCAGCTGGGCGCCCTGAACGCGCCCGACAACCTGCGCGACCTGGCGAGCGCCTACAGCAAGGATGCCGGCCTGCATAAGCTGATCGACAGCTTCGCCAGCAGCGCCGAGTCGGCCGCCCTGTATCCGGGCAATACCGCCACCTTTATCCAGGCGCTCTACCAGAACGTGTTCGGGCGCGCTGCGGACGCCGCCGGCCTGGGCTTCTGGAGCAAGGCGATCGACAGCGGCGGCTTGTCGCGCGCCAACGCGTCGCTCTCGATCATGGCTGGGGCCTTCGATAACAAGACCGCCCAGGGCGTGCTCGACGCCAAGCTGGTCAACAACAAGCTGACCGTCGCCTCCGGCTTCACCCTGCTCATCGATACCCCGCAGGAAGTGCAAGGCTATGGCGGCGCGGCCGCCGCCGCCAAGGTGCGCGGCATGCTCGGCGGCGTGACCGCGAGCACCGACCTGGTCGATTACCAGGCCACCATCGTCGCCACCCTCAACGGGATGACGGGGCCGGCCCGGGCCGCCGCCAGCGTCGGGCATGACCTGCCTGTGAGCCATGCGGAACTGATTGGCGTCGGCTACCAGTCGTGGGAGCCGACGCTGGTATAGTGAGGGCAGGCGCCGGCCGTGGTGGTGGCGCCGTCGTGTTCGGATCGAAGGGACTTTCCATGCAAGCTCATGTTAACGGCGGCGCCGGTGTCGACCTGTTCGGCTTTGCCGGCGTGCGCGCCGATTACAACATCACCAGCACCGCCGGCGGCGGCTATGCGGTCTTGCCCAAGAACGGTGCGGCCAGCGCCATGCCGCAGTTGGTCAACTTCGAGCTGTTCAAGTTTTCCGACACCACCGTCAACGTCGAATACGACGAGGTGGTGCAAGCGCTGTACGTGGCCTATTTCGGCCGCGCCGCCGACGCCGGCGGCATGCGCAACTTCCAGGAACAGCTGTCCAGGCTCGACGCGCCGCACGATATCGTCGGCATCAACAGCGCCTACGGCAGCAATCCGGCCCTGCGCCAGCTGATCGACAGTTTCGGCAAGAGCGCCGAATCGGACGCGCTGTATCCGGACGGCGTGGGCGCCTTTGTCAGCGCCGTGTACAAGAACGTGCTCGGGCGCAGCGCCGACGCCGAGGGCCTGGCGTTCTGGAGCCGCGCGATCGACAGCGGCGCGCTCTCGCAAGCCAATGCCGCCCTGTCGATCATGGCCGGGGCGCTGGAAAACACCAGCCCGCAGGGTTTGCTCGACGCCAAACGCATCGACAACACCCTGGCGGTGGCGTCCGACTTCACCCTGGCGCTCGACCGGCCCACCGAGATCGCCGGCTACGCGGGCAAGCTGGCCGCATCGATGGTGCGCGCCATGCTCGCTACCGTGAACGCCGACAGCGACCTCGGGCCGTTCCAGGCGGTCATCAAGCAGATGCTGGCGGTGATGGCCGGCGAACTGAACGCCGTGTTCGGCGCGCCGCCCCCGGAGCATGACATGGCGGCGCCGCTGCAACTGCTCGGCCTGGCCCCGGCCGGTTGGGGCGACGGCCTGGCCTAGGGTGTGTCTGACTGAATCGAAGAGAAAACCGCAACTGTTCCGTCGTTCCCGCGCAGGCGGGAACCCAAGTTCGTCGAGCCGCCATAGGCTATTGCTCGAAATTGGGTTCCCGCCTGCGCGGGAACGACGTTCAACGCGATCAAAATAGAATCTGTTCGCGTTGATTAGTCAGATACACCTAGCGCGGCCCGGCTTGGCGCGGCTGGCATAATGGCGGCTTTGCCCCCAAGGACGCCGCCGTGAGCCAGGAAGACCGTTTTGTCGATATCGAGATCAAGCTCGCGCACCAGGAAGACCTGGTCGAATCCCTGAACCAGATGGTGTACCAGCAAGGCCGTCGCATCGACCAGCTCGAAGCGATGGTCAACAAGTTGGCCGAACACATCCGCAACAATGCCCAGTCGGGACCGAACATGGTCAACGACCGCCCGCCGCATTACTGATTTTTCCTGTCCATCCGTCCGTCAATACGGATATCGTTGCCGGAACATGCATATCTCGTTGCGGATGACAGGCGTGTGACCATGCTGCTATGATCGTGCGCTGATGCGCTGCCGGCTATCCGTCGGCAGCTTTACTTAGCGCCCGTGAAAGATGCCATGAACCGTCCAAACATGCTTATCGTTGCCGCCAGCCTGGCGCTGGTCAATGTCGCCGCCGTTGCCGCGCCTGTCGCACCCGCGACCTCGCTGGCCGCGACCAACCCCTTCGCCAAACTGAGCACCTTGCCGTTCCACTACCCGGCCTTCGACAAGATCAAGGACGAGCACTTCCTGCCCGCCTATGCGGCCGGCATGAGCGACCACCTGCGCGAAGTCGACGCCATCGCCAACAACCGCAAGGCGCCTACTTTTGATAACACCGTGGTGGCGCTGGAACGCTCGGGCCAGCTGCTCACGCGCGTGGCGACCACCTTTTCGGCCCTGCAGGGCGCCAACACCAACGATACGCTCGATTCCATCGACCGCGAAATGTCGCCCAAGCTGGCCGCGCACAACGACGCCGTGTTCCTCAACGCCAAGCTGTACCAGCGCGTGAAGACCCTGTTCGACAAGCGCGCCAAGCTCGGCCTGGATGCCGAATCCAAATACCTGCTCGAGCGCTACCACAAGGATTTCGTGCGCGCCGGCGCCAACTTGTCGGCTGAAGACAAAGAAAAGCTGAAAGCCTTCAACAGCGAAATCGCCACCATGCAGACCACGTTCACCCAGAACGTGCTCAAGGAAACCAACGCCTCGGCGCTGATCGTCGACACTCGCGCCGAACTGGCCGGCATGAGCGAGGCGGCCATCGACGCCGCCGCCGCCGCCGCCAAGACGCGCGGCCAGGAAGGCAAGTTCGCCATCGCCCTGGTCAACACCAGCGGCCAGCCGCCGCTGGCGGTGCTGACCCACCGCGCCGTGCGCGAACGCCTGATGACCGCCTCGCTGACGCGCGGCAGCCGTGGCGGCGAGTTCGACAACCGTGGCGTTGTCATCAAGCTGGCCAAGCTGCGCGCCGAACGCGCGGCCCTGCTCGGCTACCCGAACTTCGCGGCCTACTCGCTGGAAGACCAGACCGCCAAGGATACGGGCGCGGTCAACAAGCTGCTGTCGGAACTGGCCAAGCCGGCCGTGACCAATGCACGCAAGGAAGCGGAGGATATCCAGAAAGTCATCGACGCTGAAAAAGGCGGTTTCAAGGTCGGCGCGGCCGACTGGGCCTTCTACACCGACAAGGTGCGCGCCCAGCGCTTCAATTTCGACGAGAACCAGCTCAAGCCGTATTTCGAGCTCGACAACGTGCTCGTCAACGGCGTGTTCTTCGCCGCCGAAAAGCTGTACGGCCTGAAATTCAAGGAACGCAAGGACCTGCCGGTGTACAACCCGGACGTGCGTGTGTTCGACGTGTTCGACGCCAACGGCAAGCAACTGGCCATCTTCCTGGCCGACATGTACGCGCGCAGCAACAAGCAGGGTGGGGCGTGGATGAACGAATACGTGTCGCAGTCGGGCCTGATGGGCACGCGTTCGGTGGTGGCCAACCACCTCAACATTCCCAAGCCGCCGGCGGGCGAGCCGACCTTGCTGACGGTCGATGAAGTCAAGACCACTTTCCACGAATTCGGTCACGCGCTGCACGGCATGTTCTCGAACGTAAAGTATCCGCGTTTCTCGGGCACCAATGTTCCGCGCGACTTCGTCGAGTATCCATCGCAGGTCAATGAAATGTGGATGATCGCGCCGGAAGTGCTGGCCAACTACGCCAAGCACTACAAGACCGGCGAAGCGATGCCGAAGGAATTGCTGGACAAGGTCATTGCGTCGAAAAAATTCAACCAGGGTTTCCTGACCACCGAGTATCTGGCGGCGTCGCTGGTGGACCAGCGCTGGCACCAGTTGGGCGCGGCGCAAGTGCCGACCGACGTGCTTGGTTTCGAAGCGGCCGCGCTGAAGGAAGCGGGCGTCGATTTCGCGCCGGTGCCGCCGCGCTACCGCACGACGTACTTCTCGCATAGTTTCTCGGGCGGCTACTCGGCCGGTTACTACGCTTACCTGTGGAGCGAGAAGCTGGATGCCGACACGGTGGAATGGTTCAAGGAAAATGGCGGATTGCAGCGCAAGAACGGCGACCATTTCCGCAAGACCTTGCTCTCGCGCGGCGGCACGGCCGATGCGCTTGACCTGTTCCGCAACTTCCGCGGCCGCGAGCCGAAAATCGAACCGCTGCTGAACCGCCGTGGGTTGACTGGTAACTAAGCCTGCGCACGTAGGGTTAACCGCTTAACCAGTTCGCTACACTCAAAACCGTCGTTCCCGCGCCAAGTGCCGCCTTGGCGCGGGAACGACGGTGGACTTCTCGCATCTCTCAAAGAAAACACCATGACCCGTCCCCAACTCATGATCATCGCGGCCAGCCTGGCCGTCGCCAACTTCGCCTTCGCCGCCCCTGCGCCGGGCGCCGCCGCGCTCGACGCCGCCAATCCGTTCGCCAAAATCAGCACCTTGCCGTTCAACTACCCGGCCTTCGACAAGATCAAGAACGAGCACTTCGCCCTGGCCTTTGCCGAAGGCATGCGCCAGCACGCCGCTGAAATCGAGGCCATCGCCAACAACCGCAAAGCGGCCACGTTCGAGAACACCATCGTCGCCATGGAACGCTCGGGCAAGCTGCTCGCGCGCACCGGCGGCGCCTTCGGCATCTTCGCCGGTGGCAACACCAACGACACCATCAAGGGCCTGGAACGCGAGTTGGCGCCCAAGCTGGCCGCCCACCGCGACGCCATGCTGCTGAACCAGAAACTGTTCGACCGCATCGACACCCTGTACGCCAAACGCGCCAAACTGGGCCTCGATGCCGAATCGGCCTTCCTGCTGGAACGCTACCGCAAGGACTTCGTGCGCGCCGGCGCCAAGCTCAACGCCGCCGACAAGGACAAGCTCAAAGGCTACAACGCCGAACTGGCCAGCCTGCAAACCACCTTTAGCCAGAACGTGCTGAGCGAAGCGAACGCGGCCGCGCTGGTGGTCGATACCCGCGCCGAACTGGCCGGCATGTCCGAAGCCGCCATCGTGGTCGCCGCCGACGTCGCCAAGAAACGCGGCCTGGAAGGCAAGTTCGCCATTCCCGTCACCAACACCACCGGCCAGGCGCCGCTGTCGGTATTGACCAACCGCAGCGTGCGCGAACGCCTGCTGGCGGCCTCGCTGGCGCGCGGCAGCCGTGGCGGCGAGTTCGACAACACGGGCGTCGTGCTCAAGATCGCGACACTGCGTGCGCAACGCGCCGAACTGCTCGGCTACGCCAACCACGCCGCCTACATGCTCGAAGACCAGACCGCCAAGGATACCGGCGCCGTCAACAAGCTGCTGGGCGAGCTGGCCAAGCCGGCCGTGGCCAACGCGCGTAAGGAAGCGGCCGACATCCAGAAAGTCATCGATGCGGAAAAAGGCGGCTTCCAGCTGGCCGCCCACGACTGGGCCTTCTACAGCGACAAGGTGCGCGCCGAGCGCTTCAATTTCGACCAGAGCCAGCTGCGCCCCTACTTTGAACTGAACAACGTGCTGACCAACGGCGTGTTCTACGCCGCCGGCAAGGTGTATGGCCTGACCTTCAAGGAACGCAAGGACTTGCCGGTGTACGACCCCGACATGCGCGTGTTCGACGTGATCGACGCCAACGGCAAGCCGCTGGCGATCTTCGTGGCCGACTTCTACGCGCGCGGAAACAAGCGCGGCGGTGCATGGGCCAACGCCTACGTGCCACAGTCGCAGCTGATGGGCACGCGCCCGGTGATCGGCAACCACCTGAACATTCCGAAACCGGCCGCCGGCGAGCCGACCCTGCTCACCTACGACGAACTGCGCACCCTGTTCCACGAATTCGGCCACGCCCTGCACGGCATGTTCTCGGACGTCAAATACCCGCGCTTCGCCGGCACCGGCGTGCCGCGCGACTTCGTCGAGTTCCCGTCGCAGGTCAACGAAATGTGGGCGGTCTGGCCTGAAGTGCTGGGCAACTACGCCAAGCACTACAAGACCGGCGAACCAATGCCGAAGGAATTGCTCGACAAGGTGATCGCCTCGAAACAGTTCAACGAAGGCTACCGCACCACCGAGTACCTGGCCTCGTCGATCCTGGACCAGCGCTGGCACCAGTTGAGCGCCGCGCAGATCCCGACCGACGTGGTCGCTTTTGAGGCGGCCGCGCTGAAAGACGCCGGCGTCGACTTTGCGCCGGTGCCGCCACGCTATCGCACCACCTACTTCTCGCACGTGTTCTCGGGCGGTTATTCGGCCGGTTACTACGGTTACCTGTGGAGTGAAAAGCTGGACGCCGATACCGTCGAATGGTTCAATGAAAACGGCGGCCTGTCGCGCAAGAACGGCGACCATTTCCGCAAGATGCTGCTGTCCAAAGGCGGCACGCTCGACGCCATGCAGATGTACCGCAACTTCCGCGGCCGCGACGCGAAAATCGAACCGCTGCTGGAACGCCGTGGCCTGAACGCCAAGTAAGCCTGCAGCACCCAAACAATGCCGTTCAGCGCGAACGGCATTTTTTTCGTCCGCAGATTTGCCGTGCGCGATAATGGGTGCGCCGATTTCCCCCATGGAGCCAGTGTGACCGACATCGCGGACCTTTCGACACTTCTGCAAAACCGCCTGCGGGCGGCCTTGACGCCGGGCGAGCGCCTGGTGTGGGTCGGCCAGCCGATCGCAGCGCATTACATGAAACTGGCCTATGGTTACCCGGCCTTGCCTGGCTCGACGGTGTACGCCATCACCAGCGCGCGCGTGCTCCTGCTCGGCGGCGGCGACCAACCCGACAGCGTCAGGTCGTACGCCCCGGCGCAACTGCAGCAACTCGAACGCAGCGAGCACGAGGGCGGCTGGGGCGACCTGATACTCGAGACCGACTATGTCTCCGACGGCGACGGCGGCTACACCACCGAGCGCCACGGCCTGCTTGCGGTGGCCGATGTGCGGCGCGCGCACGGGCTGGTTGCGGCGCTGGCGGCCACCCTGCCGCTGGCCCCAGGCACCCCGCATCCCAGCTTCTTCAGCGCGCTCGCGGCGCCCGTCATCTCCGCCTTGCCCGCGAGGCTGCGCCAGGCGCTGCGCGACGAACTGGGGCCGGACGAGCGCCTGGTGTGGGCGGCGCAGCCGATCCCGGCCAGTTATCTGAAAAAGGGATATCGCAAGTGGTTCTTCTATATTCCATGGACGCTGTTTGCGCTGATCATCGGCGTACTGAGCGCCATGGCCGTGTGGAATGTGCCGGTGCGGGGATGGGACCTGCTGCTGGTGGTGGGCGTGCCCTCGCTATTGCTGTGGATCGGCATTTACCACCTGGTGCAGCCATTGCGCATGCGCAGGGACGCGCTCGGCGTGGTGCACGCCATCACGACCGCGCGCGCCCTGACCATCGCCATGAATGGCGCGCTGGTCGTGCGCACCTATGCACCGGCCGGCCTGGTGCATGCCCTGTGTGCCGACGGCGCGCACGACAGCGGCGACCTGCTGCTTGAAGCCGGCTTCGACGATACCACCCCGATCGAGACGCAACTGCACCGCCACGGTTTCATGGGTATCGACGAGGTGCGCCATGTCGAGCGCCTGATCGGCCATCTGAAGCAAACGCCAGCGATGTAAAATTAGCATAGGAACAATGCTTTATAATATGGCACGTCCCTCATTCCGAACGTTGCCCCCTATGCTCACACCTCGCCTTCTCCCCCTCGTTTCCGTCCTGTTGTGCGCCCTTGGCCTGGCGGCCTGTACTACCGAACCGGTAGGGCCGCGCGAAGTCCAACTGACCGAAGAGCCGGGCGAGTCCGGCCCGCGCTGCAGCGGCGCCGACTGCTGCGCCGATGCCGAAGCGCTCGAATTCGCGCCGCAGCGCCAGTATTGCAGCGCGCTGGCGCTGGACAACGAAGGCAAGGCCCCTGCCTCGGCCAGCGCCCTGAAAGACGCCATCGCCGGCGCCCGCGCCGAAAAAATCCGCACCCACGACGCCTCCGGCGTGCTGTGCCACGCGTATGCGCTGGACGCCCAGCGCGCCGGCGACCGTGGCGAGGCCGCCGCCGCCCGCACCGGGCTGGCCGCCGCCGTGCAAGCCTGCCGCGCCGGCTTCGGCAAGGAATCGAACCAGGCCGCGCAAGCCATGCTCGACAGCGCGGAACAACGCCTGCAGAGCAAGGAAGAGTCGGCCAAAATCGGCGAGGAGCTCGCTGCGGTGCTGGTGCTGGCGCGCAAAAACGCCAATGCCCAGATCGAAGCCGACGCCACCGACGCACTCGGGCGCCTGATGGGCATCGGCGGCGACGTGAGCGCCGAGCGCCGCCTGCTGACCGAGGGCATGGAGATGCGGCGCAAAGCCTACGGCGAGAACAGTTACCAGACCGGCATGAGTTACGTGAACCTCGGCGGCAGTTACATGCGCGTGAACGACAACGCGGCCGGGCGCGCGTGGTACGAACGCGCCATCGCGGTGTACGGCGCCACGCTCGGCATGGCCGATCCGGTGACGCTGGAAGTGCGCGCCGCGCATGCGATGAGCTACAGCGCCGAGCGCAACCACAAGCGCGCCCAGGAACTGCTCGAGGCGATGCTGCCGCAGGCGCTGCAAACCTTCGGCCCGCAGTCCGAAGAAACGGTGGCCATCCTCAACGACATCGGCAATATGCAGCAGCACCAGGGCCAGTCGCAGGCGGCCTTGCTGCGCTTCGAGGAAGTGCTGGCGATCCGGCGCGTGAGCATGCCCAATACGGTCAAGCACGGCCGCTCGGCCCTGCTGGCGGCCACGCTCAAGCGCAAGATCGCCGGTTGCGCCGGCAGCAGCGCGCTCGACGCCGAAGTGCGGCGCATCGCCGCGCAACTGGAGCCGTCCAGCGCCAAGGATGACGACGCCAAACTGTACGTGCTCGACGCGCATGACGCCGCCCAGCAGTGCGCCACGCCGGCGCCGCGCGGTGCGCGCAAGAAGAAGTAAGCCGGGCCGCGACGGAAGGGACATCGTGCAGCACACCAATGAATTTGCCGAGCAATACACGCGCGCCGAGCGCCGGCGCCTGGCGCTGCTGATCCTGACCGCCGGGGCCGCCCTGCTGGTGGTGACGAAGCTGTGGTTCTTCCCCTGGCTGGCGGCGTTCGCGGCATCGGCCGAGTGCCGCGAGATCGGCGGCGTGAATGGCGTCAAGCTGGTTTTTTATGGCGTGTTCGTCGGCATGCCGCTGCTGCTGGCGCTGGTGCTCGGCGCGATCCTGGGCGTACCCGGCTACAAGAGCCTGCGCAGCGGACAATTTCCCGCCGCTGGCGTTAAAGTGTGGCGGCCCATGCGTATCCGGCGCGGCCGGCGCGCCACCCTGATCGGCGCCGCCTGCCTGCTGCTGACGCTGCTCCCTTTGGTGCTGGCCGCGTGGGGCTGGTTCCAGGCCGGCGCGATGCTGGCCGGCGCGGGGGGCACGCCGCTCGACTGCGCGGCCATCCGGGCGGCATCGTCCACGCCTTGACCCATCTCGTCCGAAAGCACCAATGAAAACTTTTATCGCGCGCGCCGCCTGCCTGCTGGTCTGTTCCGGGGCGGCATGGGCCTGCGGCCGTGACGGCGCGGTACCGGTGCCGCTGACACAGGTGTCGCTGCAGAAAGTCGCGTTCAGTCCGTCCGACGACGGGCGCAAGCTGCTCGTGTTCGGCATACTGAAAAACGCGTCCGCCCACAGGGTCAGGAATGTGATGCTGGAGCTGCGTTTCTTCAATGACAAGCATGTGCTGGTCGACACCTTTACGCGTTGTGTCGAGAATGTGATTGCACCGCCTGCCGGCGAGGTGGGATGGCGCATCCGCGAAAATATCTACGATCAGATGGCGCCTTACGCTTCGCAGGAGGTGCGCATTGTCTCCGCCGAGGCGATCAAGCCTGGCGCGGACGAAGCAGGGGTCAATCCGTTGATGCGGGAATTGCTGGTCCTCGGGATTCCCTTGCTGGGGATGGCTGGCGTGTTGATGTACGGGCTGAAAAAGTTGGTCGGCAAGGAATCGAGCAGCAGCAAGGCCGTGCTGCTCATGGAAGCGCAGATAAGCTACTTCGAAAAAAATCTGGGCCTGCTTGAGCGGCTGGTGCTGGCCAGCGAAGCGCGGGCGCGCGGCGTCGTCCTGCCGGCGGACGACGATGCCCGTCCCCCTGGCTAGAGTAAGGCTGCACTGTCCTGCCGGCCTTGCTGGCGCGCTGGTCGGGGCCTTCCTGATTCATGGTTTAATGTGATTCCGATTCGCAATCAATTTTTCGAGGAGCCTTATGAGCACAGTGTTGTGGGCCAATTACCTGGTCGATGGCGTCGTCAGTTCCGACGAGTCCGACAAATACGCCTTGCACGAACATATCGACCAATTGGATGAGCTCTGCCGCGACGCCGGCCTGGCGCCGCTGTCCGACTGGTGCGACTCCACCGACCTGGCGTTCAACATCGGTGACGAGGACGAACTTCCCGACGGCATCGAATCGACCGACGAGCTGATGGCTGCCGACGGCGTCTGGACCGACGCCGGCGTGGCCGTCGACGCCCTCGAACAATTGCTGGCGCTGATCCGGGACAAGAACATCGCCTTTGGCGACGAAGACAATGCGCACGACGACATCGTGCAGGAACTCGAAGAGAGCATTGCCTACGCCCAGGAAGCGGCGGCGGTCAACGGCAAGTTCAATTTTTCGGTGGTGATGTAAATGGACGTGGCGCTGGCCGATGCGTGACAACATGCCGCGCTGTGTCCTGGTCACGGGCTCGACCACCTGGGACAATCCCGAGCCGATCCGGCGCGCCTTGTCGGCGCTGCCGCCGGGCAGCAAGATCGTGACCGGCGACACGCCGGGCGCCGACGCCTGCGCGGTGACGGTGGCCGCCGAACTGGGCCTGGAGGTGAAACGCATGAAAAAGAACCGTGCCGATCACCGGGCCTTTCCCAGTGAAGCCTGGCGCGGATTGAACGAGCGCATGTTGGCCACCGGCGTCGATCTGGTGCTGGCCTTCCACGCCGATTACGGCAAGCCCGGCTGCGCGCGCGGCACCGTCCACATGGTCGAGCACGCCAAGACGTGCTGGACCGAGGTGCAGGTTTTCCGCGAGTAGGCGGGCCGCGCTGCGCTGCGCCATGGATCGCGCCGCGATTTGGGTGTATAAGGACGGTATCAGCTTCCCTTCACCCGCCATAGGATCGACCGCAGCAATGAGTGTTCACGACTTACACGGTATTACCTTAGAATCGCTGTTGACCAGGCTGGTCGCGCATTACGGCTGGGACGAGCTCGGCAAGCGGATCGATATCAATTGCTTCATCAGCGATCCGAGCATCAAGTCGAGCCTCAAATTCCTGCGCAAGACCCCGTGGGCGCGTACCAAGGTCGAAGAACTGTTCCTGGAAACACAATTTACCGATGAATGAGGATGACATGTTGAACGACGACACAGCGAACCTGAAGTCGCACCTGAAAACCCTGCATGCCAACCTGGCGCAGACGGAACAGGTCGATGAAGAACTGCAAGGCTTGCTGATGCAGCTCGACGGCGACATCCAGGCCCTGCTCGACAAGCGCGCCGCCGCCGCCCAGGCTGCCCTGAGCGACGAAGCGCTGGCCGAGCAGGCCAAGGTGGCCGAACTGGCCGAGCTGGCCGACCCGGCCGCCCATCTGCTGGCCGAACCGCCCGAGACCACCACCTACGGCCTGGCCGAGCGGACCCAGGAAATCACGGCCAAATTCGCCGCCGAACACCCGCGCCTGGAGCCGGCGTTGCGCGAGCTGGGCCGCATGCTGTCGAACATGGGTATTTGAACACCGGGGCGCCGGCAGTTCCCGCGCGCCCCGCCAGCTGCCTGTTTATGTAGCAGAAACGTCACAAGTTATTGAAACATAAGACGTTTTTTCGTTGTAATCGGCTTTGAAAAAAGCGCGGCACACCTTGCTCCGGGAGGTTTTCCGGTACAATACCGCCCAATGAGCTCCCCAACCAACCTGTTTGCGACCGTCCCGAAACGGTCTAGCCGCGCTCCCGCTGCGCCTTTCCTTCCCATGTCCCGCGCCGAAATGGCTGCCCTGGGCTGGGATTCGTGCGACGTCATCCTCGTGACGGGCGACGCCTACATCGATCATCCGAGTTTCGGCATGGCCCTGGTCGGCCGCCTGCTGGAGGCGCAAGGCTTCCGCGTCGGCATCATCGCCCAGCCGGACTGGCTGTCGGCCGACGCCTTCCGCGTGCTTGGCAAACCCAATCTGTACTTCGGCGTTACCGCCGGCAACATGGATTCGATGGTCAACCGCTACACGGCCGACCGCAAGATCCGCTCCGACGATGCCTACACGCCCAACGGCGAGCCGAACAAGCGCCCGGACCGCACCGTGACCGTGTACGCCCAGCGCGCGCGCGAAGCGTTTCCGGACGTGCCGGTCATTATCGGCAGTATCGAAGCGTCGCTGCGCCGTATCGCCCACTACGATTACTGGTCCGACAAGGTGCGGCGCTCGGTGCTGCCCGATTCCAAGGCCGACATGCTGCTGTTCGGTAACGCCGAACGCGCCCTGGTCGACCTGACCCACCGTCTGGCCGCCGGTGAAAACATCAAGGATATCCGCAACCTGCGCGGCACCGCCTTCATGGCGCCGGCGGGCTGGCTGCCGGGCGACGACTGGGGCGTGCACAATTCGACCCGGGTCGATGTGCCCGGCAAGGTCGACGCCCACCACGATCCGTACGCGATGGCCCAGGAAGACAAGTCCGCCTGCGCCACCGACAACGCCCAGCCGAAGGAAGTGATCAAGCCGATCCGCATCATGTCGCGCGAAGAACGCCTGGCCATGGCCAAGGAAAAGCACGACAAGACCGTGGTCCGCCTGCCGTCCTACGAAACAGTGAGCATCGACCCGGTGATGTACGCGCACACCTCGCGCGTGTTCCACCTCGAATCGAACCCCGGCAATGCGCGCGCGATGGTGCAGGCGCACGGCGAACGCGATGTCTGGCTCAATCCGCCGCCGCTGCCGCTGGCCATGGACGAGATGGACGGCGTGTACGACATGAACTACGCGCGCGCTCCGCACCCGAGCTACGGCAAGGCCAAGATTCCGGCCTGGGACATGATCCGCTTTTCGGTCAACATCATGCGCGGCTGCTTCGGCGGTTGCACCTTTTGCTCGATCACCGAGCACGAGGGGCGCATCATCCAGAGCCGTTCGGAACCGTCGATCCTGCGCGAAATCGAGCACATCCGCGACAAGACCAAGGGTTTCACCGGCACCATCTCGGACATGGGCGGCCCGACCGCCAATATGTACCGCCTGGCCTGCAAGGACAAAAGCATCGAGGAATCGTGCCGCCGCCTGTCGTGCGTGTACCCGACCATCTGCGTCAACCTCGGCACCGACCACAGCAAGCTGATTTCGCTGTACCGCAAGGCGCGCGCGATTCCGGGCATCAAGAAAGTACTGATCAGTTCGGGCCTGCGCTACGACCTGGCGGTGCGCTCGCCGGAATACGTCAAGGAATTGGTGACCCACCACGTGGGCGGCTTGCTCAAGATTGCGCCTGAGCACACCGAAGAAGGCACCTTGTCGAAGATGATGAAGCCGGGCATCGGCGCCTACGACGAATTCAAGGAAATGTTCGACCGTTTCTCGCTGGAAGCTGGCAAGAAGCAGTACCTGATTCCTTACTTCATCGCGGCGCATCCGGGCACGACGGATGAAGACATGCTCAACCTGGCTTTGTGGCTGAAGAAAAACAACTTCAAGCTCGACCAGGTGCAGACCTTCATGCCGACGCCGATGGCGATGGCCACCACCATGTACCACTCGCGCAAGAATCCGCTGAAAAAAGTGACGGCCGACTCCGAAATCGTGGAAACGGCCAAGAGCGGCAAGGTACGCCGCTCGCACAAGGCCTTCCTGCGTTACCAGGACCCGGCCAACTGGCCGATCCTGCGCGAAACCCTGGTCAAGATGGGCCGGGGCGACCTGATCGGTAATGGCGACAAGCACCTGGTGCCGAGCTGGCAGGCGTCGGAAGACGGCGGCCTGGCGGCGGGCGAGCGCAAGCGGCAGACCTCGGGCGCCGGTACGCTCGACAAGTTCGTGGCCGCGCCCAAGCGCAAGACCGAACGCGCGCTGGCGCCGTCGCCCTTCATTGCGCCAGAGTCAAAAGTGCGCCCGTCGATCCTGGCCACCATCAAGAGCAAGCCGAAGGCGGCGCCGGCGGCAAAAGCTGGGGCGCGGCGCAAGTAGGTGAGGGGTCAGACCCCGGTTTTTCCCTTGGGGGTCTGACCCCGGTGTTTCCGCCGACCCCAAACCGGGAAAGACGGTTTTGCAGTTAACGCCCGCTTTTGCAACACCGATTGTTGTACCACGCACACAGTCCGCATTTTCCGCCGTCCTGGCCGGGAAGGTCAGTACAATCGTATCCATACGTTGCTTTAGTGCACACCTAGCCGTGTGACCGACTGATGATCCGATTTCCCCTGGCCTGCCGCGCGTCGACGGCGAGCGCCTTGGCGTTCGCTTTCGCCTTGGCGCTCGCCATGGGCATCGTCGCGCCCGCCCATGCGCGCGACAAGGTCACGCTCCAGCTCAAGCACACCCACCAGTTCCAGTTCGCCGGCTACTACGCCGCTCTCGAAAAAGGCTATTACCGCGATGCCGGCCTCGACGTCCACATCGCCGAAGGCACCGACGGCAACGAACCGGAGCGCAATGTCAGCGCCGGCAAGGCCGAATTCGGCGTCGGCAGCAGCAGCCTGTTGCTGGCACGCCTGGCCGGCAAGCCGCTGGTGGTGCTGGGCGTGGTGTTCCAGCATTCCCCCTATGTTCTGCTGGTCCGGAAAAGCGCGGGGATCCCCGACATTCGCGACCTCAAGGGCAAGCGCGTCATGATCGGCTCGCTCATCGACGAACTCACCCAGGCCGACGAGCTGATCGCTTACCTGAACAAGGAAGGCGTCCCCCTTAAAAGCCTGCTGCGCGTCGAGCACAGCTTCAATCCGGACGACCTGGTCAAGGGCAAGGTGGACGCCTATTCGGCCTACATCACCAACGAGCCCGATTACCTGGACCGCCTCGGCTTCGACTACGATGTGCACAGCCCGCGCGAGGCCGGCATCGATTTTTACGGCGACAACCTGTTCACCAACGAGCGCCAGATCGCGGCCCACCCGGAAAGGGTGCGCGCCTTTCGCGCGGCCAGCATGAAGGGCTGGGCCTATGCCATGGCCAACCAGGAAGAAATCGCCGACCTGATCCTGTCCAAATACACCCGCCGCCACGACCGCGAGCACCTGCTGTTCGAGGCGCATCAGATGGAGCCGCTGGTGCAGCCGGTATTGGTCGAAATCGGCTACATGAACCCGGACCGCTGGCGCCACATCGCCGATATCTACGCCGACCTGGGCATGCTTCCACGCGGCGCGGCCTTCGACGGCTTCATGTACAGCAGCGACCCGGCGGCCAGCTCCCTGACCTGGCTGTACCGCTCGCTGCTGGCGGCCGGCCTGCTGCTGGTCGGCGGCGCCATCGTGCACGTGTCGCTGCTGGCGCGCGAACGGCGCCGTGCCGAAGAAAGCATCCGCCAGGGCGAACTGCGTTTTCGCACCATGTTCGAAGAAGCGCCGATGGGCATCGCCCTGATCGATTCGGCCAGCGGCCAGTTCAAGGACATCAACCCGCGCTTTGCCAAGATCACCGGGCGCTCGTCGGAAGAGCTCAAGCGCGGGCGCTGCGACGACATCACCCACCCCGACGACGTGGCAAGCGAAGCGGCGCGCATGGCGCAGCTGGGCGCCGGCGCCATCGCCAGCTTCAAGAGCGCGCGCCGCCTGCTGCGTCCCGACGGCAGCGTGGTCTGGGTCGACATGTCGATCGCCGCCATCGACGCCCCCGACGACGCCGCGCACCACCTGTGCATGATCGAAGACGTGACCGAGAAAAAAACCTCGGAAGCGCTGATCTGGCAGCAGGCCAATTTCGACCCGCTCACGCACCTCCCCAACCGGCGCATGTTCCACGACCGCCTCGAGCACGACATCCTGCGCTGCCGGCGCGAGGGCACGCGCGTGGCGATCCTGTTCATCGATCTCGATCAGTTCAAGGAAGTCAACGACACGCTCGGCCACCAGCAGGGCGACGTGCTGCTGGTCGACGCCGCGCGCCGCATCAGCGCCTGCGTGCGCGACTCGGACACGGTGGCGCGCCTGGGCGGCGACGAATTCACGGTGATCCTGCCGCAACTGAATGAAACCGGCAGCGTGGGCGCGATCGCGCAAAAGATCCTCGACGTGCTGCAGGCGCCGTTCGCACTCGGCCAGGAGCAGGCCTATATATCGGCCAGCGTGGGCATTACCCTGTATCCGGACGACGCGCGCGACATCGACGACCTGCTCAAGCACGCCGACCAGGCCATGTACGCGGCCAAGAACGCGGGCCGCAACCGCTTCAGCTACTTCACGCCGGCGCTGCAGGTGGCGGCGATCAACCGCATGCGCATGACGAACGACTTGCGCAGCGCCCTCAAGGGCGGCCAGTTCCGCGTGTACTTCCAGCCGATCGTGCATCTGCGCAGCGGCAAGATCCACAAGGCCGAAGCGCTGATCCGCTGGGAGCATCCGCAGCGCGGGCTGGTGAGCCCTCTGGAATTCATTCCGCTGGCCGAGTCGAGCGGCCTGATTATCGATATCGGCGAGTGGGTGTTCAAGGAATCGGCGCGCTGGGCCAGCCGCTGGCGGCGCGCGCACCATCCCGAGTTCCAGGTCAGCGTGAACCAGTCGCCGCTCGAATTCCAGCGCGAAGGCAAGGGCTACGAAGGCTGGCTGGCGCACCTGCGCGAGCTGGGCTTGTCGGGCCAGGCGGTGGTGGTGGAGATTACCGAAGGCTTGCTGCTCGACGCCAGCAGCGGCGTGACCGACAAGCTGCTGCAACTGCGCGACGCCGGCATCCAGGTGGCGCTGGACGATTTCGGCACCGGTTACTCGTCGCTGTCGTACCTGAAAAAATTCGACATCGACTACCTGAAAATCGACCGCTCCTTCACGCGCAACCTGGCACCCGAGTCGAGCGACATGGCGCTGTCGGAAGCGATCATCGTCATGGCCCACAAGCTGGGCCTGCGCGTGATCGCCGAAGGGGTCGAGACGCACGAACAGCGCGACCTGCTGCTGGCCGCCGGCTGCGACTACGGCCAGGGCTACCTGTTCGCGCGCCCGCTGCCGGCCGAGGAATTCGACGCCTTGCTGGTCGCCCAATCGCGCGCGCCGGCCGTCGCCGGCGAGCCTATTTAGCCAATCCCACGCTGGCCTGCCTGACCCGCAGCGCCATGGCATTGCGGTGACGCGCGCGCAGGCGCGCATTGGTCACCAGGCAGCCGAGCGTCTCGCCGACCACCATCACCACGCCGAGCAGCGGCAGCACCAGCATCAGGCCGGCCACGCCGGCCAGCGAGCCGCCCACGAAGATCATCAGCACCGTCATGAGCGGATGGATCTGCAGGCTGCGCCCGAGCGTGAGCGGCATGAAGATGAAGTCGTCGAGCAGGCGTACCGCCACGAACACCCCGATGGCGCCGTAGCCGATCACCGGATTGGAGGGCGCGTCGGTCGCCGCCACCACCACCACCAGAATGCAGCCGACCACGGAGCCGACGAACGGCACCCACGCCAGGATCGCCGAAATGAGCGCCAGCGCCAGCGGCGAGGACACGCCGATCATCCACAGCCCGAGCGCCAGCATGATGGTGTCGATCACGGTCAGCTTGATCAGTCCCTGGAAGTAGCGGCGCGCGGTCTGGTCGACTTCGTGCAGCAGAAACAGGGTTTTTTCGAAAAACGCATTCGGCACCGCGCGCGCCAGAAAGCGCTTGAAGCTGGCGCCGTCGCGCAGGAAGAAGAAGGTCAGGAAGGGCGCCAGCAGCAGCGATGGCAGCCAGCCGGCGATCACCACCAACAGGCCGGCCAGGTGCTGTTGCGCGAAGTTGTCGGTGAAGGACTTGAAGCGCCGGTTCACCAGGCGCGTGAGCTTCATCTGTTCGAGCACCGGGAATTTTTGCTCCAGCAGCTGCATCGTGTTGCGCACGAACGTGACGCCGCCTTCCAGGTAATGTCCGAGCAGCGCCTGCCACGATTCTTCCGGCACGGCCACGTACGAAAACACCAGCACCAGCACCAGCGAGATGGCCGCGACGAAGCCGCCGCCGACGGTCAGCGCGGCCAGGTCCTGGCCGACGCCGGCGCGGATCAGGCGCTGCATGGGCGCGAGCAGGATGTAGTACAGGACCGTGCCGAAGATGAAGGGAATGGCCAGCCACAGCATGTGCTCGAGCAGGATCAGGAGCAGGCAGGTCACGGCGATGATGCCGCACCAGACCACCGGTCCCGCGCGCTCGCGCGAGGTCATAAGGCTTCCACCTGCGGACTGCCGCCCATCCAGTCGCGCAGGCGCTGGCCGACCAGGCGCGCCAGGGTCAGCGAAATTTTATAGCCGATGATGGCGTCGGTCTCCATCAGGCCCAGGAAATCGGCGCGGAAGAATACCGCCAGCTCGCAATTCTCCATCGCACGCGCCTGCGCGGTGCGCGGCGAGTCGTCCAGCAGCGCCATGTCGCCGAACACGCTGCCCGGCCCCAGTTCCGACACCACCATGAAGGCGCCGCCCTGGGCGCGGCTGATGGCCACCTTGCCCGACGTGACCAGGTACAGGGCCTGGCCTTCCTCGCCCTGGTCGAACACGATTTCGTCGAGCAGGTAGCGGCGCTCGTGCATCAGGCCATCGACAATTTTCAGCTCGAGCGGGGTCAGGGAATTGAACAGGACCGAACTCTTGAGGCGGTGCAGGCGGGGCGACAGCGGCGGCGATTTCAGAAAACCAAAGATCAAATTAACTCCAGAGGGGGAATGTCACGCACGATGTCGATTATGCGCCATGCAACCGGGCCGTGCAGCAGATTTGCCGCCCGCGCCGCTGTCGTCCGTGTTCACCATTATTTTGCCACAGCAAGAAGCGAGTCGATAACTAGTGTAATATGATGCCTCGCGGTAATAGTTGTTATCATTTCTTTACCTAATTCCCTTCCCGGCGCCAGCGACATACTTGCATGCGTTGCGGACAGGCCGTGTTTGATCCACAAGGAACGTGCAGTGATCGATATCAAGACCTTCATGTTGGTACTGGCGGTAGGCAATATTGCCTTCGCCATGCTGATGGCGGGTTACGCGCGTTCGGGCGCCGTGCATCCGGCCATGCGGATGTGGAAGTGGGCCAAGCTGGTGCAGGGCGTCGCCAACCTGCTGGCCTATCTGCAGAGCGCCGGCGCGCCGCTGTGGATGGGGGTGGCCACGGCCTCGGTGCTGGTGCTGGGGATCACGCTCGAAGCGGCCGCCTACTGCACCTTCCTGGGTTACGAGCGCTGGCGCCGTTTGCTCTATCCGCTGACGGTGCTGGCGCTGCTGCTGTATTACCTGGCGCCGCTGGCCGGCGCCAGCGCGCGCGACCTGGGCATGATGCTGTCGCTGATGATCGCCCTGTTCAGCGGCGCCATGGCGGGGGCGCTGCTGCGTCCCGGACGCGCGGCGTCGGCCCTGCAGCGCATCATCGGCGTCAATAACCTGGTGTTCGCGGCGGCGATGGCGCTGCGCGCCTGCTTCAGCCATGCCAGCCTGGGCGTGGTCGGCGGCGCGCCGGGGGTGGTGCAAAGCGTCGCCTATATCGCCGGCTACCTGTTGATGATCGTGAACGGCTTCGGCTTTCTGCTGCTGTGCAAGGAAAAGGACGACCGCGCGATGGCGCTGCTGGCGACCATCGACAGCCTCACTGGCCTGGTCAACCGGCGCGCGTTCTTCGAGCGCACCGAGAGCGCGCGCATGCTCGCGGCGCGCCTGCGCAGCCCGGTGTCGCTGATGATGCTCGACCTGGACCACTTCAAGAGCCTGAACGACCGCTTTGGCCACGCCGCCGGCGACGAGGCGCTGTGCGTGTTCAGCGCCACGGCGCAGGCCAGCTTGCGCGAGCATGACATCATGGGCCGGCTCGGTGGCGAGGAATTCGCGCTGGTGATGCCGGGGACCGACCTGGCGGGCGCGCTGCAGGCGGCCGAGCGGTTGCGCCTGGCCGTGCTGGCGGCGCGCTTGCCGGCGCTGCGGGACAAGCATGCGATGTCGGTCAGTATCGGCGTGGTGACGATCGAGCCGGGCGAGCATATCAACGCCGCGCTGGCCCGCGCCGATCACGCGCTGTACGTGGCCAAGAGCGCGGGACGCAACCGGGTCGAGGCGGGGCAGGCCAATTAGGCTTGCTGCGGGCGATCGAGGTCCAGCATGCGCCGCACCGCCACCAGCGGTTCCAGGTGACTGGTCAGCAGCACGCACACATCCTGGCGCGCCCCCAGTTCCGCCAGCTGCCCGCGCAAATACTCCACCGCCGCCGCATCGAGCCCGTTGAACGGCTCGTCGAGCAGCAGCAGGCGCACCGGCAGGGCCAGCGCCAACGACAGCTGCACCTTCTTGTGCTGCCCCAGCGACAGGGTCGACAGCGCCTGCCCCAGCGTCCCGGTCACGCCGAACGCGTCGAGCTGGCGCTCGACCAGGCGTGCCTGGGCGGCCGGATACAGCGCCAGGTGCAGGTCGAGGAACTCCTGCACCGTCAGCCACGGTAAATCCGGCAGGTCGCCGCCGCAGTAAAACGCCGCCAGCCGGTAGGCCAGCGGCTGCGCCGCGCAATCGATGCCGTCCAATGCGATGGTGCCGCGGTTGGCCGTGAGCGCGCCGGCCACTAGCTTGAGCAAGGTGGTCTTGCCCATGCCGTTGGCGCCGCGCAGCCAGGTGATGCCCGGCTCGATCTGCGCACAGAAATCGACGAATACCGGGCGCGTATCGAAATGAAAATGCAGGCCCCGGACGCGCAACACCGGGCCGTCCTTCTGTTCTACTGCCATATTTCGCTCCCCACCGCCGTCAACACCAGAATCTGCACCACCACCAGGCCCACCCGCGCGCGTGCCGTAAAGCGCGGAATCGCCACCAGCAGCACCTGCGCCACGCAGCCAAGCACCAGATAAGCGCGGCCGGCCGGACGCGCCCACACGCCATGCGCCAGGCCACCGGCGAACACCATCGCCAGCACCAGCAGCGCGGGCAGCGGCGCAAACGCGCGCGCCGCCAGTTCCACCGAACGCGCTTGCAGCGGCCAGGCCGCCATGACAGGGCGCAGCGCGGCGATCTGCTCGCGCACGGCCTTGTCGCCACGGTCGGTGAGCAGCACCATCAGCGCGCTGGTGACCAGCGCCAGGACCGCGCGCGCGATGCCGGGCGGCGCCTGCATCCACGGCAGCGCCGCGCCCACGGCCGCCGCCAGCATCAGGCTTTGCTGGCGGCCCACCATGTTCTCGTTGCGCCAGAAGGGCAGCCAGAACAAACGATGCCACAGCATGAGCACGCGCGAGCGCCATTGGCGCGCCGCATAGCGCACCGGCGGCGGCGCCAGGCGGCGCTGCCAGCGCGCGCTGGACGGCACGCGGCGCGCGCGCAGCGCCAGCACGGCGATGGTGCAGACATACGTCAGCATCAGCGAGAACAGCGTGCCAAGCACGCCGCGCAGCGGCAGCAGCCAGTCGGGGCGCTGAACCACCCAGACCGTCGCCGAGACCGCGTACAGCAGCGCCAGCGGCCCGACCATCATGGCCGCGACCAGCGCATCGGCCGCCAGTTGGGTGGCCGGCGGCACCGGCAGGCGGCGCAGCCAGTACACCACGTCGAGCGGCAGCACGCGCTTGCGCACCAGGAGCGCCGGCAGCGCCATCGCCAGGCCGTGCGCAAGCAGCAGGCCAATGGCTTGCAAGGCCGGTTGCGAGGCGGCGTACATGGGGGGCAGGGCGACCAGCGCGAACAGGCCGATCAGAACCTGGGCGAACACCAGCAGCACGATTTCGGCCGAACCTTTCAGGCTGGCGGCAAAGCGCTGGAACGCGTGCAGGGCGAGACGGCGGCGAAACGTAACGTAGGCGTGGGCCAAGGCGGTTCCGGAAGTGAGGGAGAAAACAAAAAGGGAAATAGAAAAAGGGCCCGACGAATCGGGCCCTTTCTTGATGCTGGCGGAGCGGACGGGACTCGAACCCGCGACCCCCGACGTGACAGGCCGGTATTCTAACCAACTGAACTACCACTCCGTGTTACTCTGATCGGTACTGCTGATCATGATGCCCCGTCTCTGATGGTGGTGGGTGCTGAGAGGCTCGAACTCCCGACCCGCGCCTTGTAAGGGCGCTGCTCTACCAACTGAGCTAAGCACCCAAAAACTTCGCTTACCTCAGAGACTGCATCCGACGTTTGTCACCACGTCTGAAGAGGCACGAATCATATCCAGAGATCGGAAAGTGCGCAAGGGTTTTTGCGAAAAAAATGAAAATTCCCGCAAAATTCCCGGCGCCGGTTGCTCGTACCGGTCGCCGGCCCCAGTCTCCTGTTACTCCTTGATGCCCCACTGCGACAGCATCCACGCCATGTTGAAAGCGCTTTCCTTGACCGCGTTGTAACGCCCGGACGCGCCACCGTGGCCGGCGCCCATGTTCGTCTTGAGCAGCAGGTCGTTGTTGTCGGTCTTGTGCGCGCGCAGCTTGGCGACGTACTTGGCCGGCTCCCAGTACATCACCTGGCTGTCGTTCAGGCCCGTGGTCACCAGCATGGCCGGATAGGCCTTGCGCTCGATGTTATCGTATGGCGAATAGCTGCGCATGTAGTCGTAGGCCGCTTTTTCGGTCGGGTTGCCCCATTCGAGGTACTCGCCGGTGGTCAGGGGCAGGGTGGCGTCCATCATGGTGTTCATCACGTCGACGAACGGCACGGCCGCGTGCACGCCGCGAAACAGCTCCGGGCGCATGTTGGCCACGGCGCCCATCAACAGGCCGCCGGCGCTGCCGCCCTGGATGACCAGGCGACTCGGGCTGGTCCACTTTTCCTTGACCAGGAAATCGGCGGCGTCGATGAAGTCGTAGAAGGTGTTCTTCTTTTTCATCAGCATGCCGTCGTCATGCCAGGCCTCGCCCATGTCGGTGCCGCCGCGAATGTGCGCCTGCACCACGATCACGCCGCGCTCGAGCAGGCTCAGACGCCCGATCGAAAAATTCGCTTCCGTCGCAATCCCGTACGAGCCGTAGGACGTGAGCAGCATCGGCGCGCTGCCGTCGAACTTCACGCCCTTTTTGTAGACGGCCGACAGCGGCACCCTGGCGCCGTCGCGCGCGCTTACCCACAGGCGGCGGCTTTCGAAGCGGCTGGCATCGTAGCCGCCCACTACCTCGACCCGCTTGAGGACCGTGCGCGCGCCGCTGGCCATGTCCACATCGAGCACGGTCGATGGCGTCACCGGCGACTGGTAGGCCATGCGGTAGCTGGTGGCGTCGAAGGCGGGGGTGCGCATGCGCGTGGCCATGTAGACCGGGTCGTCGAACTGCACCGTCTTCCACGATTTGTTCTTGAAGTTGTAGATGCGCGCGCGATTGAGCGCATTCGATTTTTCCATCACCACCAGAAAATCGCGGAAGGCGTCGACTTCGCGCACCATGACCGCCTTGTCGTGCTTGACCAGCTCTTTCCAGAACTTGGGGCCAGGCGTGGTCAATGGCGCGCGCACCAGGCGGAAGTTTTTTGCATCCTTGTTGGTCGTGATGAACAACTCGCCCTTGCGGTGTTCGACGCTGTAGCGATGGCCTTTTTCGCGTCCCAGCACCGGGCGGAAGGTGCCCAGCGGCTTGTCCGCCGCCAGCATGCGCGTCTCAGTGGTGTCGGTCGCGATCATATCGAGCAGGATGAACTTGCCGTCGCGCGAGGCTTCCACCTGCACGCTGAACTGCTCCACCGGCTCGTGATACACCTCGACCGGCGCGCTGCCGGGCGTCATGCGGAACACCCGGTCGGAGCGTTTGGTGGTGGCGTCTTCCTGCACGAAGAAGATGGTCTTGTTATCAAGCGCCCAGGCCACCGAGGTCACGCGCGGTACGCTGTCGGGCAGCAGCTTGCCGGTCTTGAGGTCCTTGACGTGCAGCTCGAACTGGCGGTAGCCGGTGGTGTCGGTCAGGTACACCAGCAGCGCATCGTCGGGGCTCACAAAAGTGCCGGCGACGGCGAAGAATTTCTGGCCTTCGGCCATCTCGTTCTGGTTCAGCAGGATTTCTTCCGGCGCCTTGTCGTCGTAGGCCAGGTTGGCGCCGGCCAGGCGGCGGCAGTTGATCGGGTACTGCTTGCCCGCTTCAAAGCGCGTGTAGTAGTAGTATTTACCGGTGCGCGCCGGCGCCGACAGGTCCACTTCCTGCATGCGGCCCTTGATCTCGGCGAACAATTTGTCGGCCAGCGGCGCGATATCGCGCGTCATCGCCTCGGTGTAGGCGTTTTCGGCCTCAAGATGGGCGATCACCTTCGGGTCTTCCTTCTTTTGCAGCCAGCGGTAGTCGTCGGTGACGACTTCGCCGTGGCGCGTTTCCTGCCACGCGGCCTTGGCTGCGATGGGCGGCGCCGCGCTGTCGGCGGCGAAGGCGGGGAGGGTACTGGTCATGGCGATCATCAGCGCGGTGAGGATGGCGGGGATTTTTTGGGAAGGCACGAACACTCCTGGAAGATATTTTTGTGTCAATATCATAGGCCGGGCAGCGCGAAAAAAGATAGCGCTTTCGCGCCGGCCTTCAACCCAATTAACGAGGACGACATGAACCCTGCAAGCGCGCCGCGCAGTCCGGCGCATCAGCTGCTCATGCACCTGTTCGACAGTGCGCTGGCGGCGGTCGACCCCCTGGCGGTGCTGGCGCCGCACCTGCCCGCCGCGCCCAAGGGGCGCACCATCGTCATCGGCGCCGGCAAGGCGGCGGCGCGCATGGCGCAGGCGGTCGAGCGGCACTGGCAGGGCGAGATCAACGGCCTGGTGGTCACGCGCTACGGCCATGGCGCGCCGACCCGGCATATCGAGGTGATCGAGGCGGGCCATCCGGTGCCCGATGACGCCAGCAGCACGGCGGCGCAGCGCATGCTGGCGCTGGTGCGCGGCCTCAATGAGGACGACCTGGTGCTATGCCTGATGTCGGGCGGCGGCTCGGCGCTGCTGTCGCTGCCCGCGCCAGGCATCTCGCTCGACCAAAAGCGCGAACTCACGCGCCGCCTGCTGGCCAGCGGCGCGCCGATCGGCGAGATCAATTGCGTGCGGCGGCATCTGTCCGCGATCAAGGGCGGGCGCCTGGCGCTGGCCTGCCATCCGGCGCGCGTGCTAACCCTGGTGGTGTCCGATGTGCCGGGCGACGATCCGGCGGTGGTGGCGTCCGGGCCGACCATCCCGGATGGCAGTTGCGCGGCCGATGCGCTGGCGCTGCTCGCCAAATACGGCATCGCGGCGCCGCCGGCGGTGCGCGCGGTGCTGGCCGATGCGGCGCTGGCCGCACCGGCCATCGACGATGCGCGCCTGGCCGGCAATCGGGCGGTGGTCATCGCCAGCGCCCAGCATGCGCTCGACGCCGCTGCCGCTGCCGCGCGCGCGGCCGGCTGCACGCCGCTGATCCTGAGCGGATGCATGGAGGGCGAGGCGCGCGAGGTGGCCATCGTCCACGCTGGCATTGTGCGCCAGGTGGTGGGCTACGGGCAGCCGGTGGCAGCGCCGTGCGTGATTTTGTCGGGTGGCGAAACCACGGTCACCTTGCGCGGCCAGGGGCGGGGCGGGCGCAATGCCGAATTTTTGCTGGCGCTGGCCATCGCGCTCAAAGGCATGCCAGGCGTGCATGCGATTGCCTGCGATACCGACGGCATCGACGGCACCGAGGACAACGCCGGCGCGCTGCTCGATCCCGGCTCGCTGGCGCGCGCCGCGCTGGCCGGCGTCGATGCGGCGGCGCGCCTGCGCGATAACGACGGCTACAGCGTCTTTGCGGCGCTGGACGACCTGGTGTTGACGGGGCCGACGCGCACCAACGTCAACGATTTCCGCGCGATCCTGGTGGAGGCGGCGGATCGATTACCTGGGAGGTAATCGCCAGGCCGGCAAGGGTGCGTGAAAATGGGGTCAAGCCAAGCAAGGAGAACTGCCATGACCCATTCCCCCGCCCGCGGTTTTATCCGTACCAATGATGGCGTCGACCTGTTCTACCGCGACTGGGGCAGCGGTGCGCCGGTGCTGTTCGTGGGCGGCTGGTCGCTGCCGTCGGATGCGTGGAACTACCAGATGATGGCCCTGTCGCGGCAAGGGCTGCGCTGTATCGCCTTCGACCGGCGCGGGCATGGGCGCTCCAGCGATCCGGGGCGGGGTTACGACTTCGACACCCTGGCCGGCGATGTGGCCGCAGTGATCGGCACGCTCGACCTGCGCGGCGTGACCCTGGTCGCGCATTCGATGGGCTGCAACGAGGTGGTGCGCTACCTGGGCCGGCATGGCAGCGCACGGGTGGCGCGGCTTGTGTTGATAGGACCGATGACGCCGATGATCATGCGCGCCGACGACAACCCGGAGGGCATCGATGGCACGCTGTTCGAGGCGTTTCGGGAGCAGCAGCTGGACCGCGATTTCCCGCGCTGGATCGACGAGAACGCGCTGCCGTTCCTGACGCCCGATGCGTCGCCGGGGGATGATCGGGTGGCTGCGCCAGATGGCGCTGGCGTGCTCGCACAAGGCGCTGCATGATTGCCACGTGGCGGTCCAGCATGCGGACATGCGTGCCGACCTGGCGAAGGTGGACGTGCCGGCCCTGGTGATCGCCGGCGCGCTGGACGTGAGCGCGCCCCTGGCGCTGACGGCGCGGCGGACCGCGGCCATGATCGCGGGCGCACGGCTGACGGTGTACGATGACGCGGCGCACGGGATGTTCGTGACGCATGCGCAGCGGGTCAATGCGGACCTGATGGCGTTTATCGGGTCGGGTCCGGCGCAAGCAGCCGCCGTGACGTAGTCCCCCCGGGGTGGCAGTCGTACATGACCCGCCGCGCATGGCGGCATGCGAATCCGTATGAACAGGAACGATGAAGGAGCGCGCAATGACAGCAGCAAACCAATCGTCCCCCTCGCGCGACCAGTACTTCGGCGACTTTTCGGCCGCGCTGCGCTACTGGCGCGGCAAGCGCGGGTACAGCCAGCTGCATCTTTCCACCGTCAGCGCGGTCTCGCAGCGCCATATCAGCTTCCTCGAAAGCGGCCGCGCCCAGCCCAGCAAGGAACTGATCCTCAAGCTTGGCGTGGCGCTCGACGTGCCGCTCAGGCAGCGCAACATCATGCTGCTGGCCGCCGGTTTCGCGCCTGCCTACCAGGAGCGCACCCTGTCCGACCCGGAACTGGGCGCGGTGCGCCAGGCGCTCGACTTCATGCTGGCCCAACAGGCGCCATACCCGGCGCTGGTGGTCGACCGCCTGTGGAACCTGCAACTCCACAACGCCCCCGCCGCCCGCCTGTTCGGCTGGCTGCTCGACTTGCCTGCCGGCCAGCCGATTCCCGGCAATGGGGTTCTCAACGTCCTCAAGCTCATGCTCGACCCTGACGGCCTGCGCCAGTACCTCGTCAACTGGGAGGCGGTATGCGCCGACGCCCTGCACTGGATCCAGCGCGAAGCCATGGGCGACGGACCCGGCAGCGAAGCGACGACCCTGCTGGCCGAACTGGCGGCCTTGCCCGGCATCGACGCCATCGGCGTGGCGGCCCACGCACCCAACCTCGACCGGCGCTCGCTGCCGTTTTTGCCGCTGGCCATCCGCAAGGACGGCGTCGAACTGAACGTGTTTACGACCATCACCACCATGGGTACGCCGCACGATGTAACGGTGCATGAATTGCGTCTCGAATCGTTCTTTCCCGCCGACGAGCACAGCAAACAGTGGTTTATTGCAAAAAATGTTGCGTGAAGATCACGCTGCAAGTGAACTTCCTTGCCATTCACAGCAGTGATGGCAGAAAATACCGCCTCATATAAGGTCGGCAACACAGACATCGACAAGATGCAGTGCCGACGGCGTCCATCGCCGCGCGTTTGCATGCGAGTACGTCCAGAAAAAGAGCAAAAGCAGGAGACAAGAATACCTTCGTCGTACGCTTCATCAACTTTTTCCAGGGGAACTCGAATGATCAAGATGTCCAAGATGCACAAGCGCGTTATCGGCGCGCATGGCGCCGTGCTGGCCCTGTCCGCACTGCTGCCGATCGGGTCGGCCATGGCCCAGGCCCAAGTCCAGGCCCAGGCTGCTCCGGAACTGCAAACCGTGACCGTGACCGCCCAGCGCCGCACCGAGAACATCAAGGAAGTGCCAGTCTCGGTCACCCTGCTCAAAGATGAGAAGCTCGACGTGCTCGTGTCCGGCGGACAGGACATTCGCGTGCTGGCCGGCAAAGTGCCGAGCCTGAACGTGGAATCGTCGAACGGCCGCACCTTCCCGCGCTTTTACATCCGCGGCTACGGCAACACCGACTTCAACACCTTCGCCTCGCAACCTGTATCGCTGATCTACGACGACGTGGTGCAAGAGAACCCGATCCTGAAGGGCTTCCCGATTTTCGACCTGGCCGGCGTGGAAGTGCTGCGCGGCCCGCAGGGCACCCTGTTCGGCCGCAACACCCCGGCTGGCGTGGTCAAGTTCGAATCCGAAAAACCGAAGCTCGACAGCTTCGGCGGCTACTACAACGCCTCCGTCGCGACCCACAACACGGTCAACGTTGACGGCGCCGTGAATATTCCGCTGAGCAAAGAATGGGCGGCGCGCTTCTCGACCCTGCGCCAGCACCGCGACGATTTCGTCGACAACAGCTTCACCGGCCAGGACGACGCGCTGGAAGGCTACAACGAGCACGCCGAACGCCTGCAAGTGCTGTACAAGCCAGGCACGACGTTCAATGCCCTGTTCAATGTACACCAGCGTTCGACCACGGGCAGCTCGCGTTTGTTCCGCGCGAATATCATCAAAAAAGGCACGAACGAGCTGGTCGACGGTTTCGACGCCGGCAAGATCGCCAACAACGGCCTGAACTTCCAGGCCCTGCGCACCAACGGCGCCAACGTGCGCCTGTCGTGGGACCTCGGTGCGCTCAAGCTGTATTCGATCACCGGCTACGAAGGCGTGGACCATTACCTGAGCCGCGGCGACATCGACGGCGGCGTGCCGACCGGCCCGGGCGTGATCCCGTTCCAGGTTGAAACCGCCGGCGGCATCGGCGACGTCAAGCAATACAGCCAGGAAGTGCGGGTCGAATCGAAGAACAGCGGCCCGATGAACTGGCAGGCCGGCCTGTACTACTTCAACGAAGACGCCACCGGCTCGAGCGACAATTACAACAGCACCAGCGGCGCCCAAACGTCGCGCCTGGTGAGCCACCAGAAGAATACCGCCTGGGCGGCGTTCGGCTCGGTCAACTACGTCATCAGCGATGCCTTCAACGTGCGCGGCGGTTTGCGCTACACCAACGACAAGAAGGATTTCAATACAGTCACGGCGTGGAACGTGGCGCAGATCGGCCCGGGTTCGGTGGGCGAGAGCAGCAACAAGGCCAACTGGGACCTGAGCGGTACCTACAAGCTGAACAAGGATGTCAACGTGTATGCCCGCGTGGCGACCGGCTTCCGCGCGCCGAGTATCGCGGCGGCCTCGGCTTCGGTACCGATCACCGTGGCCGACGCCGAAACCATCACCTCGGTCGAAGCCGGCGTGAAAGCCGACCTGTGGAACCGGCGCGCGCGCGTGGCCTTCAGCGTGTACGACTACCAGGTCAAGAACCAGCAGCTGACCGTGGTCGGCGGCAACTCGAACGTCAACCGCCTGATCAACGCGGCCAAGACCAACGGCCGTGGCGCCGAGCTGGACTTCGAAGGCTTTGTCACCAGCAGCTTCAAGGTATCGGCGGGCGGCAGCTACAACTTCACCGAAATCCGCGATGGCGGCATCTCGGTCAACAAATGCGCGCAATGCACGATCACCAATCCGATCAATGCCGCCGGCCGGGTCGTCATCGACGGCAATCCCTTGCCGCAGGCGCCGAAGTGGATCATCAACGGCACTGCGCGTTACTCGATGGACCTGGCCGAAGGTCAACTGTTCGTGTTCACCGACTGGGCGTACCGCAGCAAGATCAATTTCTTCCTGTACGAAGCGAAGGAATTTACCGGCAAGCCGCTGGTGGAAGGCGGCCTGCGCGTCGGCTACACCTGGGATAGCGGCAAGTACGAAGTGGCCGCGTACGGTCGCAACATCACCGGCACCGAACGGCTTGTGGGCGGGATCGACTTCAACAACCTGACCGGCTTCACCAACGAGCCGCGTCAGTGGGGGATGCAGTTCAAGGGCAACTTCTAAGCCCGTCCCGCTGTCAGCAAAGCCGCGAGCGATCGCGGCTTTTTTACGTCCATCAATCTGGTGTCAGGTCTGACATTCAGACACGGCCTCATCCGCTCGAACCGCTCGTCATCAGAAAAATGTGGCTGGACCCTGCGAGTGCTCATGCATTGTGCAAAAAACCGCTGTTAGAGTCTTTGCATGACCAGACCGCTCAGACTCGAATTTCCTGGTGCCCTCTATCACGTGACTGCACGGGGAAATCGGCGCCATCCCATCTATCTGGATGACGCTGACCGCCGTGCGTGGTTCGGCGCGTTGCGCGACGCCTGTGCACGCAGCAACTGCGTGGTGCATGCCTACTGCCAGATGAACAATCACTTTCATCTGCTTATCGAAACGATTGACGGCAATCTTTCTGCAGCGATGCGCCAGCTCAACGGCAATTTTTCGCGTGGCTTCAACCGGCGCCATAATACTGTAGGGCATTTGTTCCAAGGACGTTATCACGCTGTTCTGGTTCAAAAGGAAAGCTACTTACTGGAGCTTGCACGCTATATCGTGCTCAACCCGGTGCGCGCGGGACTTGTTGCCTTGCCTCAGGATTGGGAGTGGAGCAGCTATCGTTGGATGCGCGCCGATGCTGATGCGCCATCCTGGCTCGACACGCAGTGGCTGCTGAACCAGTTCGGCTCGACGCCGGAGATGGCGGTTGCAGCGTACCGCGACTTTGTCGCACGCGGAATGGGCGCGGAGAATCCGCTGAAAAGTGCGCGGCATGCCTTGCTTTTAGGTGAGTCTTTATCGATGGAAAATTTTCATAGTGCGGCACATAGCGTGCCGTCGGAAATAGTCAGATTGCAGCGCGGTATTTCGTCGATGTCACTAACGCAATACCAGAGCCAATTTGCCGAGCGCGACGAGGCTATGGCGCGAGCGTTTTGGAGCACCGTGTTTACGATGAAGCAGATCGGTGTACATTTCGGGGTGTCGTACAAGACCGTTAGCCGGGCGGTGCAGCGATATGAGGCGCAGTTGCAGTCGGAAGTTTGCAAGGGCAACGAAATGGTAATGCCACACGTACAAGCGACTCGTTCCACTGAGGATGATTGATGAGAAATCGGATCAGCCCGTGTCCGAATGTCAGACCTGACACCGGGGTAAGCCCAAAGCCGCGAGCGATCGCGGCTTTTTTACGTCCATGGAGTAAGAATTCGCCGAAGGTCGTAGGATAAATACGTGCCCATCTGTCAGAGCGGGGATCAGTTTTAGGTAAGCCAACATCGTATCGGCCTGTCGGACCGGACGCCGGGCGCTCTCCTCGGGGGACCCTTGTTTTCCGCAGCGCAGCGGCCTTCCCATAGAGGGAAAAGCGCCGGCTTGGGCCCTGCGGCCCCCACTTTCCAGGCGCATCGCCGCCATTGTTATCCGGTGATAAAACCGTCCTCGTCCGTATGAGCCTGCCTGAACTTTTGGCAGGCTTCAGCGGTCTACTGCATATTCACGGTAGCACAGGAAATTGTTCTGAATCATTCATCCGACCTCGGCCTTACGGCGTGAGCTGCAATGTTCATTGCTTGTCAAAAACTGTTCATTTTTAGACAATTATCAGTCGAATGTTCAGAAATAGACAAAAATGAACAAGTTTGCATTTGGGAAAAAGCAAAGATTGCCAAATTAACTTTGCCGGCAGAAATTTTTTTGGCTTTTTGTGTTGCGAAACAGCCGAATCCTGTTAGAAATTTCCAAAAATCGACATGAATCCAAGTAAGGTACAACGCTCGCTGACAAAAGGCGGGGCTACGTTGCAGAACAACGTGGAGACAATGGGACGGCGACGGCTACGCGCTGCCGACGATCCCTTTATAAAATGTTCATCGGAAAACTTAAGGAACGACAATGAAGCATTCGCAATCGAAGTACCCATCCTTTCTGACATTCTGCGCCGCCGCCGTGATCACGGTCGGCCCCGTGTTTGCCCACGCCAGCGTGCTCGATATTGAGTCGAACGCGAAGATCGCCCCGGCAGCGACGAGCACCGACCGCATGATCGTCAAGTACAAGGAAACCGGCCCTGTCGTGCCGGGCGCAGCCCTCCGGGCCGCGCCGAGCAAGGAACGCCTGGCGATCGTCCAGCGTTCGGGCCAGCAGTTCGGCCTGACCATGCAAGCGTTGCACACCACCGCCAATGGCGCCCAGATTCTCAAGCTCGACAAGAAGATGGACGTCAAGGACGTGGCAGCCATCGCCAAGGACCTGATGGAGCGTGACGCCAGCATCGAGTACGCTGAGCCGGACCGCATCATGCAGCCGCTGTACACCCCGAACGATCCGCGCTACGCGGAGCAGTGGCACTACGGCGACACCACCGGCGGCCTGCGCCTGCCGGCGGCCTGGGACCTGGCGACCGGCTCCGGCGTCGTCGTTGCCGTCATCGATACGGGCTTCCGTCCGCACGCCGACCTCGCCGGCCAGTTTGTCCAGGGTTACGACTTCATCACCGACACCACCATCGCCAACGACGGCAATGGCCGTGACAGCGATGCCAGCGATCCGGGCGACGCAGTCGCCGCCGGCGCGTGCGGCAACGGCCGTCCGCTGCAGGCGCAAACTTCGAGCTGGCACGGCACCCACGTGGCCGGCACCATCGCCGCCAAGACCAACAACAGCCTCGGCGTGGCTGGCGTGGCGTTCAACGCCAAGGTCCTGCCGCTGCGCGTGCTGGGCAAATGCGGCGGCTACACGTCCGACATCGCCGATGCGATCACCTGGGCCTCGGGCGGCACCGTTGCCGGCGTGCCGGCCAATGCCAACAAAGCGCGCGTGATCAACATGTCGCTCGGCGGCGGTGGCGCTTGCGACACCACGACCCAGAACGCCATCAACGGCGCCCGTTCGCGCGGCACCGTGGTGATTGTCGCCGCCGGTAACGACAACGTTAACGTCAGCAACGCCAGCCCGGCCAACTGCTCGGGCGTGATTGCGATTGCCGCAACCAACAAGGCGGGCGGCCGCGCTTCGTACTCGAACTACGGCACCCTGATCGACGTGGCGGCGCCTGGTGGCGACACCGGCGGCCTGATCCTGTCGACCCTGAACGCCGGCACCGGCGCGCCAGGCGCGGATAGCTACGCCAACTACGCCGGTACCTCGATGGCGACCCCGCACGTCGCTGGTGTTGCCGCGCTGATGCTGTCGAAGAACGCGGCCCTGACGCCGGATGAGATCGAAAGCAAGCTGAAGTCGACCGCACGCGCCTTCCCGGCCACCTGCAACAGCTGCGGCACGGGGATCGTCGATGCGCTGGCGGCCGTGAAGTCGGTCACCGGCGGCACCACGCCGCCAGCCGGCACCACCATCAACGAAACGGAAGCGAACAACGCGACCGCAACGGCGAATGCGGTGACGGTCAGCGGCACGGTTGTTAAAGGCAACATGGGTTCGAGCACCGACTCCGACTACTTCGTGGTTCAACTGCCAGCGGGTAAAACCCTGTCGGCGGCAATGACGATCGGCAGCAGCACCGCCGACTACGATCTGTATGCCTACAACAGCGCGGGCACGCAGGTGGCGTCGAGTGAAAACGGCGCAGGCGTAGCCGACAGCCTGAACACCGCCAACACCAGCACCGCCACCACCACCCGTTATGTCCGCGTGAAGTACTACAGCGGCGGCACGGGCGCCACCAGCGGCGCGTACTCGCTGAAACTGTCGTGGTAATGTAAGTCAATGCGGCGGCCTGGCCGCTGCATGACAAAGGGGACGACCGGCTTGCCGCTCGTCCCCTTTTTTACGTCGATAGGTGAGATCGGCCACCGTACTTAAACCGTCTTTCCCGCCTGCGCGGGAAAGACGGTTTTGCGGGTTGCGGTCAACAAATAGCCTCTACCTATACTGCTATTTACTCATACGCCCCCAGCCTGCGCTGTTCCTCCGCCGAAAAATGCTGGTTCCGCACCTGCTGCAACACCGCCTCCGACCCCGTTCCCACGCTCGCCCGCTGCGCCAGATAGGCCTTGATGCGTCCCTTCCACGCCGTCTCTTCGCGATCCAGATCGGCCAGCCGGCTGGCCGCTTCCGGCGAGAACGCCGTCGCCCGCAAGCGATACACCTCGTCGTCACCCGCACCCTGCTCGCGCAGCTTCTGCACCGACGCTTCCATCCGGATCACCTTGGTGGGCGCCTCGCGATCTTCGCGCAACGCCGCCGGCATGCGCTGGTCCAGCGCCGCCATCTTTTGCTCGCGCTCGAGCGCCGTCAGCGCGCCGTCCTGCTCGATGTCGAGCCGCGCCAGCGCATCGGCGTCGTACGCGTCGCTGGCACCGAACAGTCCCGTCGCCTCGGCCACGCTGAAAAACTGCGGCCGCAACCGCTGCTTGAGCGCCAGCCGCGCGCGTGCCGCCTTGGCCAGGTCGGCCTGCGGCGCCAGCGTCTTTTCGGCATCGGCCAGGGCCCGCTTGTAATCGAGATAGCTGGCCAGCAAGCGCTTAGCCTGCGCCGCCGGGCCGGGCGCGAAGCGGCGCTCCAGCTCGCGCTCGATTTCGGCGCGGATCGCCTGCAAATCCTTCTCGCCCAGCCCGGCCAGGTAGTAGTCGAACAGATGCCCCAGTTCGGCGTTGACCACCAACTGGCCATCGGCGTCCAGGCGCACGTCGCCGTCCGGCCTGGTGCCTTCCATCGACCGCACGAACGCAAACGGGTCCGACGGCGCCGGCGGCGCCGCCGCCACGGCGGCCACCTCCGGCCTCGGATAAGCGGCCACCAGCAAAGCGGCCACCAGCGCGCCGGCCCCGAACCTTTTCCATCGCATGCGTGCGGTCATGGCGGCCTCCTTACAGACCGAGCGCCTGCAGGCGGTTCGCTTGCTGGCGGAACACGGTCACCGGACTGGTTTCGAACAGGTTCACGATGCCGATGAACTGGTTCACTTCGTCGAGGTGGTTCATGGCGTAGTCGTCGCGGATCACGCGCCCCAGGCGGCTGGAACAGCTGCTGACCAGGCCATCGTTCTTGCCGCCGAACGCCGCGCCGGTCAGCGCCATGAACGGGTCGATCGCATCGAACACATTGGTGTAGGGCTGGGCCCCGCTCCACGAAAAGTAGTACACGCCATTGACATGGTTGGCGCCTTCGCCGCATGCGCTGGTCGGCACGCCCTGCGGATGGCGTTGGTTAAAGGCGGCCGAGCCGGCCGTGCTGAGCGAGGCGAGCGCAGCCGCGCCATCCTGCGGCAAGCCGGAACGACCGGTGAGGAAGTCCATCAGCGCGGCCACCGCGTTGGCCAGCGCATTGCCCACTTCGGGGGCGTTGCCGGTCAGGATGTCGGCGATCTTCGAGCCCTTGTTCACACCCGCCACCGAGCTGGCCGACGCGACCAGGTTGGGCGCTACCGAAGCGACGTAGCGCACGGTCGGCCCGCCGTGGCTGTGGCCGATCAGATTGACCTTGGCGGCGCCGGTGGCAGCCATGATTTGTTTCACTTGCGAGAGCAATTGTTCGCCGCGCACTTCGGTACTGTTGGCGCCCGAGACCGTGACGGTATAGACTTTCGCTCCACCGCTGCGCAGGGCCGAGGGGATGCCGTAGAAGTACTCGACCGGCCCCAGTTTTTCGAAGCCGAACAGGCCGTGCACGAGCACGATGGGATACTTGGTTTGCGTGTAACCCGCAGCCAGGGCCGGGGCGGGAACGACGAGGATGGCGATAAGCAAAACGGACAGGCACTTCCAAAAGCGATTCATCATTGTTGTCTCCATTGATGGTTTTTGTATGAAATGAACTACTGGAACCGGAGTTGCGCAGTTCAAGCTGCACATTCCTCCGGCTACCGGCAAACGCCCCTGCTTAGGCTGTTTTATGAATTAGAGCGAGCGCTCGGTTTTTTGAATGTAGCACTGGCGTATGCGGAAAGCATCGCGCAGTGCAGCATACGGAGGCCTTGTTTTGCGGTTTGAATTGATCTGTGGTTTTAACGAGCTATAATCATTCCTGAAACCAACTCTAGCGGTAGACGCAACTATGGGAACGCTGGTGTCCACCCGCTTCGACTTCGCCCAGTTTGAAAAGATGACGCCGCTCACCAGCGACACCATCTGGGCCTATCTTGTTGACCGTCACGCCGAGCGGATCGGCGTCAAGCGCCGCAAGCCGGCGCTGGAAAACATGGAAAGAATTTTCGGCGCCACTTTCCGCCTGGCCAATGAAGTGGGCTTTCGCGCGATGAGCTTGCGCGACCTGTGCCGCGAAACCGGTTTGTCGATGGGCGGCCTGTACGGCTACATCGCCAGCAAGGATCAACTGGCGGAAATGATCGAAGACGTGGTGCGGCATGCCAGCCAGGAATTGCCGCGCATGTTCCTGCATGTGCAGGCGCCCCTGGAACGGCTCGAATCGCTGGTGCGGGCGACGATTTACCTGTCCGAGATCTTGCAGCCGTGGTTTTACTTCGTGTACATGGACTCGCGCGTGCTCAGTTTCGAGCAGCGCGGCATGGCGAAAAATTCGGAGCTGTCGATCCAGGCCGAGATTGCGGACATGATCGGCCAGCTCAAGCCTGTGCCGGCCGGCAATCCGGACTTGCTGGCGGGGCATATCGTGGCGATGTTCCAGGATTGGTACATCAAGCGCTGGAAATACCGCGCGGCCAAGGTGCATGTGGATGATTTTGCCGATAGTACCCTGGCCATGATCCGCAGCCATCTGAGTTAAGCTTGGGCCGTCCGCCGCCAAGCCGACGACGACCCGGGCCTTCCAACTTGCAACAAATCCAGTTTCAGTGAATACTGTATGCAATTACAGTAGTTGCCCCTTAACCGGGCACAGCAGAGCGCGTGAACGCCCCAGCCCGAAAAATCATCCATTGCGATTGCGACTGCTTCTACGCAGCCGTCGAAATGCGCGACAATCCCGCCCTGCGCGAGGTGGCGCTGGCGGTCGGCGGTCGCCCCGCCCAGCGCGGCGTGGTGGCGACCTGCAACTACGAAGCGCGGCGCTACGGCATCCACTCCGCCATGGCCACCGCCCAGGCCCTCAAGCTGTGCCCGGACCTGGTCGTGATTCCCCCGGCCATGGAAAAATACCGCATCGCCTCGCGCCAGATCCTGGCCATCTACGGCGACTACACCGACCTGATCGAGCCGCTGTCGCTCGACGAAGCCTATCTCGACGTCACCGACTCGCCGCACTGCAAAGGCAGCGCCACCCTGATCGCGCAGGAAATCCGCAAACGCATCTTCGCCACCGTCGGCATTACCGCCTCGGCCGGGGTGGCGCCCAACAAGTTCGTGGCCAAGATCGCCAGCGACTGGAACAAGCCCGACGGCCTGTGCCTGGTGCGTCCGGACGAGGTCGACGCTTTCGTGGCCGCCTTGCCGGTCAAAAAACTGCATGGGGTCGGCAAGGTCACCGCCGCCAAGCTCAACAACCTGGGCGCGCACACCTGCGCCGACCTGCGCAGCTGGACCATGCTCGAACTGCAACACCACTTCGGCAGCTTCGGCACCCGCCTGCACGACTTGTGCCGGGGCATCGACAACCGCGCCGTGTGCAACGAGCGCGAGCGCAAGTCGGTCAGCGTCGAAGAAACCTACACGCCGGACGTGCCCGACTTGCCGGCCTGCATCGCCCTGCTGCCGGAATTGTTCGACAACCTCAATGCCCGCATTGCCCGCGCCGGGGCCGGGAAAAGCGTGCAAAAGTTGTTCGTCAAACTCAAGTTTTCCGATTTTCACCAGACCACCGTGGAATGTGTTGGCACCGCGCCACACGTGGGGCAATACGCCAAACTGATGGAAACGGGCTACGCGCGCGGCATGCAGCCTGTACGCTTGCTGGGTGTCGGAGTCCGCCTGGGCGAGGCCGAAAACCTCGAACAGTTAAGCCTGTTCGCCGATGCGGACGTGTAAAATGTCGTTCCCTTCGCACAGATGATTTGTCGCGGACGACGCAAGTCCTGCCTCCGGGGCAGGCCGTTACGCAGGAAGTGAAAGCGGTTTTGCGCGCCTTCCTGCTTCACCCCGCTGTAAATACTGACTCAAACAAGGTAAAGCATAATGTGGTTCAAGAATCTTCAGATTTACCGTCTTCCCGCACCGTGGGCATACACTCCCGAGCAACTCGAAGCGGCGCTGGCGCCCATGAGTTTTGTTCCGGCCACCAGTAACGAATTGCTGCGCCAGGGCTGGGATTCGCCGCGCAACAACGGCATCCTGGTTCACACCGTCAACAAGCAGATGCTGATCCTGCTGGGCACCGAAAAGAAGCTGTTGCCATCGTCGGTGATCAACCAGGTGGCCAAGGCCAAGGCGGCCGAGCTGGAAGAAGCCCAGGGCTTCGCACCAGGCAAGAAAGCCATGAAGGAACTCAAGGAGCGCGTGGCCGATGAATTGCTGCCGCGCGCTTTCAGCATCCGCAGCAACACCTTCACCTGGATCGATCCGGTCAATGGCTGGCTGGTGGTGGACGCCGCCAGCCCGGCCAAGGCCGACGAAGTCATCAAGCTGCTGCTGAAAGCGGTCGACCGCATGCCGCTCGAAAGCCTGCGCGTGCAGCGCTCGCCGGTTGCCGTCATGACGGCCTGGCTGGAAACCGACGAAGCGCCGGTGGGCTTCACGATCGACCAGGATACCGAGCTGCGCGCCACTGGCGAGAGCAAGGCGGCCGTGCGTTACGTGAAACATGCGCTGGAAGTGGACGATATCCGCCGTCACATCGCGGCAGGCAAGCAATGCACGCGCCTGGCGATGACGTGGGACGACAAGATTTCGTTCGTGCTGACCGAGTCGCTGGCGATCAAGGGCATCAAGCCGCTCGACGTGATCAAGGAAAGCGACACCAGCACGCGTAACGATGAAGAGCGCTTCGACAACGACATGATGCTCATGACCGGCGAACTGGCCAAGATGATGAGCGAAGTGGTGGAAGCGCTGGGTGGGGAAGCGAAGGCGTAACGGTGTTTTGACGGGCTGCCTCGGTGGCCTGTTCCGGCTCCGGTGCCGCCCGACCTATCCGCTTTTGCCACGATATTCAAAACCGTCATTCCCGCGCAGGCGGGAATCCAAGGCATCTCCGATACGCGAAGGAGCTTGGATTCCCGCCTGCGCGGGAATGACGGTTTTGTATGTAGCGCAAATATTCGCTTAAGTAGAGGCGGTACCCAAAGATCGCACGCTTGGGCAGGCTGGTCCTGCCCGATGTTTCACAACGGCTGAAACACCCCCGCCGCGCGATTCTTGGTCACGTTATCCCACGTGAAAATCTGCCCGTTCATCGCCACATACACACCCGGCGGCAAGATTTGCGCGGCGGCGCTTGCGCAGCCGAGATTGAACAGCGCATCCGAATTCGCAATTTCGTACGGAATCATTGAACCAGTCAACACAATGCTTTTGCCAAGCGCGGCGGCGCCGAGCACGGCCGCCGTTTCCGGCATCGTATCGGTGCCGTGCACGATCACAATCGCCTTCTCCGGCGCCGCCTGGCAACTGGCCAGCACGCGCGCGCGGTCGGCGTCTTGCATGTCGAGCGAGTCGAGCAGGGGAAGCTGCTCCAGTTCAACGGGAACCGTCATGCGCGTGCGCGCCAGCACCGCAGGCAGATGGCTTTCCGCAAAGCCGAGCTTACCGGTCAGTTCATCATAATGTTTATCGAAGGTGCCGCCGGTGGCGATGATGCGCAAGCTCATAGTGATCTGGAATTCGTAAAGAGAAGGTGCCGTATGATAACGTGTAGCGTTGGCCTTGTGCGCGCAAAGCAAAACGCGCAACTTGCCGGTGCGTTAGAATCGTTGTCTGCGCATGAGTCCACTCATTTTTTGTCCTTCAAGAAGCCATGAAAGCCCTTGCCCCAGGAACTGTTATTTTCCATCGCCATCGTGGCTATGGCGTCATTACGCACGTCAACCTGCTGACCGGCTGGATCTCCGCGCGCTTCGGCAGCGAAGCGCGCACGCTCGACCTGAATCTGTCGACCGACGACGTGCAGCATGCCGATGGCGAAGCGATCCTGTTCCGGCGCGCCCCGCCCGACCGCATGCCGCACGCGCGCCTGATGGCGATGGTGCGCGCACTGCACCAGGCCGGTTACGAAAAACTCTATCTCTACTCCTGGCCCAAGCCATCGGGCCTGCACTGGCGCTGGCATTTGTTCACCGCCCAGCGCGACTGGATGCAACGCCCGTGGCGCGAGGGCTGGTACGGCTCGGGCGCCGACTACAACGTCAACCCGGTGATGGGCTGGGGCGATTCGCCTGGCGCCACCACAGATGAACTGGTCACCGCGCTGGCGCGCTTCGACCCGCAAGGCCTGGCGCAGGCGCTCGGACGCGACGAAGACCACACGGCGTGGTTCGAAGGGGCGTGCAAACTCCTGCTGCCGGGCTATATGTACAGCCTGAACGTGGAGCGCCCCGGTGGCGGCGGCTTGCAGGACGCGCCACCAGTGCCGGTGGTGCCCGTGCGCGCCAGCCTGCCGGCTTACGGCGGCCCGGCCCTGGGCTGGCCTCCCGGCTGGGCCGGTTTGTGGACGCGCGCGCATGTGATGCCGGCGCCGCCGATCGATATTACCGGCGAGCGCAAGTTGCGTGAGACGTCGTAGCGGGCGGGAGTTGGTGACATCGGCTCAGAGCCCTCCCTGCGGCGAGACCTGCGACACCGGGGTCAGACCCCCAACGGAAAAACCGGGGTCTGACCCCTCGGACCTGCGACACCGGGGTCTGACCCCTCGACCGGTGACACCGGGGTCAGACCCCTTGCAACGCTTCCGGGTTCAGGATATGCGACGGGGCGCCGTTGGCGAAGTTCAGCACATTCTCGAACGCGGTCCGGAAGTACAACTCGTAACTATCCTTTTCCACGTAGCCGATGTGCGGTGTTGCCAGCACGGTTGGAATGCGCAGCAGCGCCGCGTCCGCCGCCAGCGGCTCGCTGGTGAATACGTCGATGGCCGCATTGCCCGGCCGCCCCAGCCGCAGCGCCGCTTCCAGCGCATCCGGTGCGACCAGCTCGGCGCGGCTGGTGTTGACGAACAGCGCATCGGGCTTCATGCGCGCCAGGTCCGCGGCCGTGACGATGCCACGGGTGCCGTCGGCCAGCCGCAAATGCAGGCTCAGCACGTCGGCGCGTTCGAAGAACTCCTCGCGGGTGGACGCCGCCTCGAACCCATCGGCCACCGCCGCCGCGCGGCTGGCCTCGCCACCCCAGACCAGCACCCGCATGCCGAACGCCTTGCCGTAGCCGGCGATCATGCGCCCGATCTTGCCGTAGCTCCAGATTGCCAGGGTGCGTCCCTTGAGCGTGCGCCCGACGCCGTTCAGCAGCGGGTTGACCGAGGCTGTCTGCCACAGTCCCTCCTTCAGATTATTCGCGTAAGGCACGATCTTGCGGCTGGCCGCCATGATCAGCGCCCAGGTCAGCTCGGCCGGCGCCACCGGCGAGCCGACCCCTTCGGCGATGGCCACGCCGCGCGCCGTTGCGGCGGCCACGTCCACATGCCCGGCCAGCTTGCCGGTCTGGGAAATGAGCTTGAGGTTCGGCAGTTTTTCCAGCAATCCTGCCGGAAACGCCGTGCGCTCCCGGATCAGCACCAGCGCCTCGAACGGCGCCAGGCGGATGCTCAATTGCCCCGCGCCGCGGGCTGAACTGTTAAATATTTTGACATCGTGGCCGTCGAGCAGCTTGAAGCAGTCGAGTTGGCGCACCGCGTCCTGATAATCATCGAGAATAGCTATTTTCATGGGAGATGGCAGAAGTTAAATAAATCTTCGTAGGTAAATAACACGATCCGGAATATTCGAAATAGCCTACTACATTACTCAACTATTATTCCTACATTTTTGACGTTTGAGCATTTAAATCAGGTAATAGCGGGTGTACAATCGCCCCTCATTTCGGGATTTGGCCCCGGCTGCGGACCCTGATTTCCGCCCTGTCAAGTCCCCGCACTACCGTTCCACCAGCCTCGCCGTCATCCGAGGTTGTCGACATGACCGCCGTATCGCCGAACCTTTCTTAGGGAATGGATTCTTGAGCGCAAGCTGAAACGCTGACGACGATCCTGCCGTGCCGGGACAAGAAAGAATTCTTATTGGCATTGGAGGTACTATGAATCAGCCCGTTATGGGTGGCGTTGCAACACTCAACGTCCCAGCTTACATCAAACATCAAAAGCTCATCAATTGGGTCAGCGAAATTGCTGCCCTGACCAAGCCGGCCCGCATCTATTGGTGCGACGGCTCGCAAGAGGAGTACGACCGCCTGTGCGCCGAGATGGTGGCCGCCGGCACGATGAAAAAGCTGAACCCTGAAAAGCGCCCGAATTCCTATCTGGCGTGTTCGGATCCAACCGACGTGGCGCGCGTGGAAGACCGCACCTACATCTGCTCGGCTACCAAAGAGCAGGCCGGCCCGACCAACAACTGGATGGCCCCTGCGGAAATGCGCACCACCCTGAGCGGCCTGTTCGACGGTTGCATGGCCGGCCGCACCCTGTACGTGGTGCCGTTCTCGATGGGTCCGCTGGGTTCGCCGATCGCCCACATCGGCGTCGAACTGTCCGACTCGCCTTACGTGGCGGTCAACATGCGCATCATGACGCGCATGGGCAAGGCGGTCTATGACGTGCTGGGCGCGGACGGCCAGTTCGTTCCGTGCGTACACACTGTCGGCGCACCGCTGGCGGCCGGCCAGAAAGACGTGGCATGGCCATGCAATGCGACCAAATACATCGTTCACTATCCTGAAACCCGCGAAATCTGGTCCTACGGTTCCGGCTACGGCGGCAACGCGCTGCTGGGCAAGAAGTGCTTCGCGCTGCGCATCGCCTCGAACATGGGCCACCAGGAAGCCCAGGCCGGCGGCACCGGCTGGCTGGCCGAACACATGCTGATCCTCGGCGTCGAATCGCCCGAGGGCAAGAAGCACTATGTCGCGGCGGCCTTCCCATCGGCCTGCGGCAAGACCAACTTCGCCATGCTGATTCCGCCAGCGAGCTTCGGCGGCTGGAAAGTGACCACCATCGGCGACGACATCGCCTGGATCAAGCCGGGCGCCGATGGCCGCCTGTACGCGATCAATCCGGAAGCCGGCTACTTCGGCGTGGCGCCGGGCACCAACACCCGCACCAACTCGAACTGCATGGCCTCGATGACCGAGAACACCATCTTCACCAACGTCGCGCTGACCGACGATGGCGACGTCTGGTGGGAAGGCCTGACCAAGGAAGCGCCGTCGCACCTGATCGACTGGCAGGGCAAGGACTGGACCCCGGCCTCCGGCGCCAAGGCCGCGCACCCGAACGCGCGCTTCACGGTGGCCGCGACCCAGAATCCGGTCATCGATGCAGCCTGGGACGATCCTGCGGGCGTGCCGATTTCGGCCTTCATCTTCGGTGGCCGCCGTTCGACCACGGTGCCGCTGGTGACCGAAGCGCGCAATTGGGTCGAAGGCGTGTACATGGCCGCGACCATGGGTTCCGAGACCACCGCCGCCGCCGCCGGCCAGATGGGCATCGTGCGGCGCGATCCGTTCGCGATGCTGCCGTTCATCGGCTACAACATGAGCGACTACTTCCAGCACTGGCTGGGCATGGGCAAGAAGATCGAAGCCATGAACCCGGCCGCGCTGCCGAAGATCTACTGCGTGAACTGGTTTCGTACCGATGCGGAAGGCAAGTTCGTCTGGCCTGGTTTCGGCGACAATATGCGCGTGCTCAAGTGGATGCTGGAACGTATCGAAGGCAAGGCGGGCGGCACCGAGAACGTGTTCGGCACCACGCCGGAGTTCACCGACCTGAACTGGGACGGCATCGACTTCACGCAGGAGCAGTTCGACACCATCACCTCGATCGACAAGGACGCCTTCAACGAAGAGCTCAAGCTGCACAACGAGCTGTTCGAGAAGCTGGCCTATCACCTGCCGCAAGAATTGGTGGAGACCAAAGCGGCGCTGGAAAAGCGTCTGGCAGCGTAAATAGCGTTGACCCCGGCTAAGACCGGATGAAAAAAGCGCGTCTTCGGACGCGCTTTTTTTTCGTCCGCACGTTTGACGGACCCGCGCGCCACCCCGGTGTCAGGTCTGACATTCGGACACGACCTCGGCTATTCGCCAAGCGATGCCATTTTTACAGCACAGCTCGTGTCCGAATGTCAGACCTGACACCGGTTGGGTTGACAACAAGCGGGTCCGCACGCTTGACTGCCGGCGCGCTACGGTTGCAGGCAATTTATCTTATAATTTTCCCATTATCAATCCCAGAGCCGATGCGCTCGACATCGCCGGCCCGTCGCCCGGAGTCCGCCAGCATGGCAGCAGCGCCCCAGTACCTGAAACCGACTCCCGCCTGGGAAGAGCACGAAAAACCCACCATGCCGGGTTCGGCGTCGATGCCCTGGCATCCGCCCCATATCCGCTTTGCCTACGCTTGCGTGGCGCTGCTGGTCGGCATTACCGGCGGCCTGGGCAATGCACTGGTGTCGGCCAACCTGCCGGCCATCCAGGGCACCCTGGGCCTGACCCCGGCCGAAGCGGCCTGGCTGCCGGCCGCCTACATCATGGTCAACGTGACCTCGAACCTGATGGTGTTCAAGTTCCGCCAGCAGTACGGCCTGCGCCTGTTCGCCGAGATCGGCCTGTCGCTGTACGCCTTCGTCACCCTGCTGCACCTGCTGGTGGGCGGCTTCGAGATGGCCATCCTGGTGCGCGCCGTCAGCGGCCTGGCCGCCGCCACCACCAGCACCCTCGCCATGCTCTACATGCTGCAGGCCGCGCCCAAAAAATATACCGGCAAGATGCTGGTGCTCGGGGTGGGCATCGCGCAGATCGCCACGCCGCTGGCCTGGCTGATGTCGCCGGCCTTGCTCGACATGGGCCAGTGGCACAACCTGTATTTGTTCGAAGCCGGCCTGGCCCTGTGTTCGCTGGCTGCGGTGGTGGTGCTCAAGCTGCCGCCGGGGATCCACATCAAGGTGATCGAGCCGCTCGACTTCCTCACCTTTGCGCTGGTTGCGCCGGCCGTGGCCATGATCGTGGCGGTGCTGGCGCAGGGCTTCACGCGCTGGTGGTTCGATACGCCCTGGCTGGCCTACCTCCTGATCGCCGCCGTGCTGCTGTTGACGATCGCGCTGTTCATCGAGCACCACCGCGCCAACCCGCTGATCCAGACGCGCTGGCTGATGATGGGTCCCACCATCCGCTTCATGATCGGGGCGTTCCTGATCCGCTTTTTGACGTCCGAGCAGACTTACGGCGCGGTCGGCCTGCTGCGCACCCTGGGCATGGGACCGGATCAGATGCAGCCGCTGTTCGCGGTGATTTTGGCCGGCACCATCTGCGGCATGGTGGCCAGCTCGATCACCTTCAGCCCCAAGACCGTGATCCCGCAAATCCTGTTCTCGATCCTGCTGTTCGGCGTGGCCGCCTGGCTCGATTACGGCCGCACCAGCCTCGATCGCCCGCACGATTTTTTTGTGAGCCAGTTCCTGGTGGCGCTGGGCGCGGGCATGTTCATGGGGCCGATGATCATGATCGGCATCATGCAGGCGCTCAAATTCGGCGCCGACCATGTGGTGACCTTTGTCGTCATGCTGGCGATGACGCAAAGCCTGGGCGGCTTTACCGGCGCCGCCGCGCTCAGTACCTACCAGCTGCACCGCGAGCATGTGCATTCGACCGAGATCAACGCCCAGCTCAACCCGGCCGATCCCGTCGTCGCCCAGCGCCTGCGCCTGCAGCAGCAGGTCTACCAGGGCGTCAACACCGATCCGGCCCTGCGCGCCGCCCAGGGCGTGGGCCAGTTGGCCCAGATCAGCCGGCGCGAGGCGAATGTCCGCGCGTTCAACGATGTCTTCGCCCTGAGCGGCGTGATCGCCATCCTTTTCCTCGGCTGGTCGCTGTTTGTCGCCGTGCGCCTCGCGCGCCGCCAAAAGCGCGAAGCCGCAGCCTTACTCAACCAGGCACCTGCCAGATAAAAATATGAGCAATCCACTTCCTCCTTCGCGCAGCGAACCCACGGCCGACGAGGCCAATCCACCCGTACCGGGCGACTCCAGCAACACTGCCGCGCCGATCCCGCCGGCCGCCGTGCCGGTCGCTCCCGAACCTCCACCCAAGTACATCAAGCCCAAGCTGTGGACCGTGGTGCTGATGGCCGTCGTCGCGCTGGTGGGTGTTGTGCTGATCATGTGGGCGTGGCGCCTCGGCCCTTTCAACAGCACTCTGGTCCAGACCGACAACGGCTACGTGCGCGGCCAGATCACGGTGCTTGCGCCGCAGGTCAATGGCTACGTGGCCGAAGTGCTGGTCAAGGATTTCCAGTTCGTCAAAGCCGGCCAGCCGCTGCTGCGCATCGATGACCGCATTTACAAGGCGCGCGTGGAGCAGGCCGAGGCCCAGCGCGACGGCGCCATCGCCGCGCTCGATAACTTCACCCAGACCCAGGCCCAGAACCGCGCCCGTGGCGGCGCCGCGCGCGCCACCCTGGTGGCGGTGCAGGCCGAGCGCAATCGCGCCGCGGCCGAACTGGGACGGGTCGAGGAACTGGCGGCCAAGGGATCGGTGTCGCTCAATGAGCGCGACCGCGTGCGCATGACGACCCAGCTGGCTGGCGCCAATGTGCTCAAGGCCAAGGCCGATATCGCGATTGCCGAAGAAACCGTCAAGGCCACCACCGTCTCGCGCGGCGGCCTCGAAGCGCAGGTCAAGAACGCCGAAGCGCAACTGGCGCTGGCCAAGATCGATTTATCGAATACGGTGGTCAAGGCCCCGCGCGACGGCCAGGTGAGCGAAGCGTCGGTGCGCCTGGGCCAGTACGTCACGGCCGGCTCGCAGCTGCTGTTCCTGGTGCCCGACAGCATGTGGATCGTGGCGAACTTCAAGGAAAACCAGACCTGGAAAATGCGCATCGGCCAGCGCGCCACGTTCACGGTGGACGCCTTCAACGGCGCCGCATTGACGGGGCATATCGAACAGATCGCGCCGGCCACAGGCTCGGAATTTTCCGTGCTGCGCGCCGATAACGCCAGCGGCAACTTCACCAAGGTGGTCCAGCGCCTGCCGGTGCGCATCGCCATCAATCCGAGCCAGGAGCTGGCCAAGCGCCTGCGGCCCGGCATGTCGGTGATCGTCAAGGTCGATACCGTCGGCGCGGCGGAGCAGCAGCCGTGAGGCGCCGCGTCTTCCTTGTTGCAGGCATGGCCTGCGGCCTGAGTGCCTGCGTGCCGGCCCTGCGTCCCGCGCCGCCGCTCTCGAAAGTAACCGTGCCCGAGGCCTGGCGCGACGGCCCGGCCGGGCCAGCCACGGTCGATGCACAATGGTGGCGCGCCTTCGGCGACCCGGTCTTGAGCGCGCTGGTGGAAGCGGCGCTGGCGCACAACACCAACGTGCTGGCCGCCGTGGCCCGGGTCGACCAGGCGCGCGCGCTCGTTGCCGTGGCCGATGCGGCGGCGCTGCCGGCCGTGAACGCGGTGCTGGGCGGCGCGTCGGCGCGCGCGCCGGCCGGTGCGGGGCTGGTCAATTCGCGCTCGCTGCAACCGGAACTGCAAGCGAGTTGGGAGCTCGACCTGTTCGGACGCCTGCGCGACCAGTCGCGCGCGGCGTCGCTGCAGTACCAGGCCAGCCAGGCCGAACGCGATGGCGTGGCGCTGTCGGTGGCGGCCAGCACGGCGCAGGCCTACGTGGGTTTGTTGGCGCTGGACGCCCAGCTGCGGATCACCAAAGGGACGGCGGCCTCGCGCGCCGAAGCGCTGCGCCTCGCATCCGACCAGGCGCGCGTGGGCTACACCTCGCAGCTGCAACTGACCCAGGCGCAAAACGAAAACGAAACGGTGCTGCAAGCGATTCCGGAGCTGGAACTGGCCATCCGACGCCAGGAAAACAGCCTGCGCGTGCTGGTGGGCGAGCTGCCCGGCGCGGTGCTGCGCGAACGCCGCTTCCAGGACTTGCCGCTGCTGCCGGCGCCGGCGTCGGTGCCATCAAGCTTGCTGGCGCGCCGGCCCGACGTGGCGCAAAGCCAGTTGCTGCTGGCCGCGAGCGATGCCAACCTGGCGGTGCGACGCGCCGATTTTTTGCCGCACGTGACCATCAGCGCCAAGTTCGGCAGCCTGTTGACCAACGGCCGCGATTACGATCCGGTGACCTTGTGGAGCCTGGGCGGCAGCGTGCTGGCGCCGGTCTTTTCAAGCGGGCGCTTGAGCGCGCAGGTGGACGCGGCCACCGCGCAGCGCGACCAGGCGGCGTTTGCCTATCGCGGCGTGGTGCTGACGGCCTTCAGCGAAGTCGAAAACGCCCTGGCCGGCGTGACGCGCCTGCAAACCCAGATGGCGCACGCGCAAAAGCGCCGCGACATCCTCACGCGCACGCTGGACTTTGCCAAGGACCGCTACCAGGCCGGCTATGCTTCGTATCTGGAAGTGCTCGATGCGCAGCGCAATCTGTACCAGGTCGAACTCAATGCGGTGACCCTGCGCCAGAACCAGGTGAACAATATGGTGGCCTTGTACCGCGCGCTGGGCGGTGGCTGGAGCGCCGGCGCGCAGTAACAGGCTTGAACCGGGCCTCGCGCACGCCTGATATAGCGCAAGGCCAAGGCGGGGACGCTGGCTAGAATGCCCCATGCCCGCCTATAACGACCTCGGTTACCGTTCGCTGTTCGCCCACCCGGAGCTGGTGCGCGAACTGGTCACGCACTTTACGCCCTTCAAGCTGTTTGACAACATCGCGCTGTCCTGCTTCGAACCGGTCGATCCGGTGTATGTGAGCGAGCGCCTGGCGGCGCGCCAGAACGACGTCGTCTGGCGCGTGCGGATCGGCGAACAATTTCTGTACGTGTATATCCTGCTCGAATTCCAGTCCGGCGTGGACCGCTGGATGGCCTTGCGCATGCAGAACTACGTCGGTTTACTGTGCCAGAACCTGATCAAGCAGCATCAATTGCCGCCGTCTTTGCTATTGCCGCCGGTGCTGCCGCTGGTTTTCTACAACGGTGCGCCGGGCTGGAGCGCCAGCACGGACCTGGCCACGCTGCTCATGGACGGGCCCGCCGAACTGGCGTCGTTCCAGCCATCCCAGCGCTACCTGCTGATCGACCAGCAGCGCCTGGACCGGGCGGCGCTGGAAGCGAATTCCACCCTGCTGGCGCTGCTGTTTCGGCTGGAACTTTCAAGCGCTTCCGAAGTCAGAAACATGGTGTTGCCCGCGCTGCTTACCTGGTTCGACGACGCACCTCAGGAAAGCCTGCGGCTCTCGGTCGCGCAATGGATTAAGCACCTGGCGCAACGACGCGGCAACCCGGAATCGTTCGCGTTTGACAGTGTGGAAAAGGTGGCTGACATGGAACGTAAATTTGAAACCTGGTCCGAAGAATTCGAAGATATCGGTTTCCAGCGAGGACTCGCGCTGGCGGAAAAAGCCAGGGAAGAAGGCGTGGCGAAAGGGGTGGCGCAAGGCAAGCTTGAAGGGCAGGTGAGCGCGCTGCGCGGCGTGCTTGGCACCCTGCTGCACAAGCGTTTCGGCCAACTCCCGCAGTCGGCAACGCAGCGCATCGGCGAGGCTACGCAGGCGCAACTGGAACAGTGGTTCGAGCGCAGCCTGGATGCGCCCAGCCTGCCGGCGGTGTTCGGCGACGACCCGGCGCCGGCGTGATCACGCCCTGTTCAGGCGGCGTCGCCTGACAGCGGCGCGTCTTCGCGCTTGGCGCCCGGGAAGGCGTCGTACACGCGGCGGTGAAAAGCATACGAGCAGGTGTCGTCGCGCACATCGTACTCGCTTACCCACTTCAACAGGTAGGGCAGCATGCTGTCCTGTTCTTCCTTGGACGCGTACTTGTGCGGCTCCCACGGCCGCTGCGCGTTGTTGGCCAGGCAGGCGTCCTGGCCCGGATTGATGAACACCAGCTGAGTGCAGAACGGCAGCGCCTGTTCGATCAGGTCTCCGTAGCAGCCTTCCACCACCCAGTCGGGATGGCTGCGCACGAAGGCGAACAGGTCGGCCAGCACTTCGTAGGACGGCCGCGCCACCGCCACCTCGCCCGGCACCCAGAAAATGGTGTCGAGATCGAGGTGCATCAACTGGTATTGCGCGGCCATCTGGCGCGCGCGCGACGACTTGCCCGATCCCGAATTGCCCATGATCAGAACGCGCATCGCAGCTCCTTTACGCCAGCAGCGGCACCAGGTATTTGCCGGTGACGCTCTCCGGATTGGCCGCCACGTCTTCCGGCGTGCCGGCGGCGATGATCTTGCCGCCGCCCGCGCCGCCTTCGGGGCCGAGGTCGACGATCCAGTCGGCGGTCTTGACCACGTCGAGATTGTGCTCGATGATGACCAGCGTATTGCCCTGGTCGCGCAGGCGGTGGATCACCTTGAGCAGCAGGTCGATATCGTGGAAGTGCAGGCCGGTGGTCGGCTCGTCAAGGATGTACAGGGTACGCCCGGTGTCGCGCTTGGACAGCTCCAGCGACAGCTTGACGCGCTGCGCTTCGCCGCCCGACAAGGTGGTCGCGCTCTGGCCGAGGCGGATGTAGCCCAGGCCCACGTCGAGCAGGGTTTGCAGCTTGCGCGCGATCAGCGGCACCGGCTTGAAGAACTCGTGCGCCTCTTCCACCGTCATGCCCAGCACTTCGGTGATGTTCTTGCCCTTGTACTGCACTTCCAGCGTTTCGCGGTTATAGCGCTTGCCGTGGCAGACATCGCACGGCACGTACACGTCCGGCAGGAAGTGCATCTCGACCTTGATCACGCCATCGCCCTGGCACGCTTCGCAGCGCCCGCCCTTGACATTGAACGAGAAGCGCCCGGCGCTGTAACCGCGCTCTTTGGCCGCCGGGACGCCCGAGAACAGGTCGCGGATCGGCGTGAACAAGCCGGTGTAGGTGGCCGGGTTCGAGCGCGGCGTGCGCCCGATCGGGGCCTGGTCGACCGAGATGACCTTGTCGAAGTGTTCCAGGCCGCTGATGGAGTCGTGCGGCGCCGGTTCCGTCTGCGAGCCATACAGGTGGCGCGACAGGGCCGGGTACAAGGTGTCGTTTACCAGCGACGACTTGCCCGAACCGGACACGCCGGTCACGCAGGTCATCAGGCCCACCGGCAGCTTGAGCGTGACTTTTTTCAGGTTGTTGCCGGTGGCGCCGGTGATCACCACCTGCTTGTTGGCGTCGGCCACGTGGCGCTTCTTGGGCACCGCGATTTTGAGCGAGCCATTCAGGTAGCGCGCGGTCAGCGATTTTTTGTTCTTGAGGATGTCCTTGAGCGTGCCTTCGGCGATGATCTCGCCGCCATGCACGCCGGCGCCCGGCCCCATGTCGACGATGTAGTCGGCGGTGCGGATCGCGTCTTCGTCATGCTCGACGACCAGCACGCTGTTGCCGATGTCGCGCAGGTGCTTGAGCGTTTCGATCAGGCGGTCGTTGTCGCGCTGGTGCAGGCCGATCGACGGTTCGTCGAGCACGTACATCACGCCGGTCAGGCCCGAACCGATCTGCGAGGCCAGGCGGATGCGCTGCGCTTCGCCGCCCGAGAGCGTATCGGCGCTGCGGTCGAGCGAGAGGTAATCGAGGCCCACGTTGTTGAGGAATTTGAGGCGCGAGACGATCTCCTTGACCACGCGGTCGGCGATCTCTTTCTTGGCGCCCTTGAGCGTGAGCTTCTCGAAGAACTCCAGGCATTCGCGCAGCGGTTTGCGCGCGACCTCGTAAATGGCGCGCTGCTGCTTGCCGGTGCCGACCTTGACGTGGCGCGCTTCCACGCGCAGGCGCGCGCCTTCGCACGACGGGCACTGCTTCTCGTTGATGAACTTCGCCAGCTCCTCCTTGACGGCCATCGAATCGGTTTCGCGATAGCGCCGTTGCAGGTTGGTGACCACGCCTTCGAACGTATGCTCGCGAATGACCGTGCGACCGCGCTCGTTCACATAGGTGAACGGAATCGAAGTCTTGCCGGAGCCGTACAACACCGCCTGCTGCGACGCCAGGTCGAGCTGCTCGAACGGCATGTCGATATCGAACTCGTAGTGGCTGGCGAGGTTCGACAGCATCTGGAAGTAGAACTGGTTGCGCCGGTCCCAGCCCTTCACCGCGCCCGAGGCCAGCGACAGGTTGGGAAAGGCGACGATGCGGCGCGGGTCGAAAAATTCGATGTGACCGAGGCCGTCGCATTCGGGGCAGGCGCCCATCGGATTATTGAACGAGAACAGGCGCGGCTCGAGCTCCTGCAGCGAGTAGCCGCAGGTGTTGCAGGCGAACTTGTTGGAGTAGACGTGTTCCTGGGCTGTTTCCATTTCAAGCACCACGGCGCGGCCGTCGGCCAGGCGCAGCGCGGTCTCGAAGCTCTCGGCCACGCGCTGCTTGATCTCGGCGTTCACCTTGACCCGGTCGATGACCACGTCGATGGTGTGCTTCTCGGTTTTTTTCAGCTTGGGCAGGTCGTCGATCTCGTAGATCTTGGCGTCGTGGGTGCCGCTCTGGATGCGAAAGCGCACGAAGCCCTGCGCCTGCATCGACTCGAACAGGTCGCTGTGCTCGCCCTTGCGGTTGGCCACCACGGGCGCCAGGATCATCAGCTTGGTGTCTTCGGGCATGGCCAGCACCGCGTCGACCATCTGCGAGACCGTCTGCGCGGCCAGCGCGTGGTCCGGGTGGTTGATGCAGTAAGGCGTGCCGACGCGCGCGTACAACAGGCGCAGGTAATCGTGGATCTCGGTGACCGTGCCGACGGTGGAGCGTGGATTGTGCGAGGTGGCCTTCTGTTCGATCGAGATGGCCGGCGACAGGCCTTCGATCAGATCGACATCGGGCTTTTCCATCAACTGCAGGAACTGGCGCGCGTAGGCCGACAGCGATTCGACATAGCGGCGCTGCCCCTCGGCGTACAAGGTGTCGAACGCCAGCGACGACTTGCCGGAGCCGGACAAGCCGGTGATCACAATGAGCTTGTTGCGTGGCAGGTCGAGATTGATGTTCTTCAGGTTGTGCGTACGTGCGCCGCGAATGCGGATCTGTTCCATGTGTTGTGTGCCTTAAACGGGTCAGCTCATACTATAGCTGTGTTTCGAAAGCGACGTCTGCGGGGACGATTGCCGCGTCCACAGGTGCGCCAGGGGCGTATTGATCTTACTCAGGGATTTTGCAGCTTTTAACTGTGTTTCTACTGTACATAATACCAGTATTCATGCCGCCAGCAAACGGATGACGAGTCGACAAGGGCGGAACTCCGTGCCGGCTTTGTTGTCTGATCTTACAGTTTGCATGGCCAAGCGGCTGGACGGGGAGGGTGCCGGTGCGGGAGAGAATAGACATTTGGAATCCCGGCTGACATATAATCCTCCTCTGGCAAAAAATCATCGCGCCGCGGGACGCACGCCGCAGCAGTTCAACAGGAGCAATACATGGCATCAGTCAATAAAGTCATCATCGTCGGCAACTTGGGGCGCGATCCGGAAATCCGCTACATGCCCAGCGGTGACGCCATCGCCAACATCGCCGTCGCGACCTCGTACAAGTCGAAGGACCGCAACACCGGCGAGCAAAAAGAGCTGACCGAGTGGCACCGCATTTCGTTCTTCGGCCGCCTGGCCGAAATCGTCGGGCAATACCTGAAAAAAGGGTCCTCGGTCTACGTCGAAGGTCGCCTGCAGACCCGTAAATACACCGACAAGGACGGCGTCGAGAAGTACGCGACCGAAATCGTCGCCGAGCAGATGCAGATGCTGGGCGGACGCCAGGGCATGGGCGGCGACGCCGGCGGCGGCATGGACGATGGCGGCGGCTACGATTCGCAGCCGCAGCAGAGCCGTCCGGCGCCACAGCGCCAGGCTCCGCCTGCGCCAGCGGCCCGTCCGGCGCCGAAGCCAGCGCCGAATTTCTCGGACATGGATGACGACATTCCGTTCTGAGAACGGTGACGCCCTTTCTGTGAAAAAGCCCCTGTAACGGATTGACGTTACCGGGGCTTTTCTCTATGTGCGGACTGTTCGTACCGGCGCTTGCAGCCTGGGCATCGGCATTGCGCGCCTCTGCATTTGGCGCTGCCCAACTGCATTTCGCGCCGGTATCCGGTGATTCGTCGCATAACTTCCCTCCGTGCTCCCGTCGCGGGCAAAGTGGCACCAACTTAAGCAACTTTGCGGAGCCCACCATGCTGATTCAGATCCTGACCCACACCCCCATCTATGTTTGGGCCATTCTGGCCATGCTGGTGTATCGCGGCGTCATCGCCATGCGCGATCGCGAAATGGCGATCCGGAAGCTGTTCATCATTCCCGTCATCATGCTGGCCTTGTCGCTGCAGGACATCGTGGCAAAGTTTGGTACCGCCTTCCTGCCGCTGTGCGCCTGGGCTGGCGCTACGGTGGCGCTGACCTTGCTCGTTGCGAAGTCCGGCGGCGCAGGGGCGAGCGCCGGCGCCACGCCCGGCAGCCTGCGTGTCCATGGCAGTGCGGCGCCGCTGATGATGATGATGGCGATTTTCTTCACCAAGTACGTCACGGCGGTGACGCTGGTCATGCATCCTGGCGCCAGCCACAATGCATTGTTTTCAACCCTGGTGTGCGCCTTGTTCGGCGTCTTTAACGGCTATTTCTTGGGCAGCCTGGCGGGCAAGCTGATGACCTGGCAGTCATTGCGCGCATCGGCCAAGGGCAGCAACTACTTGACGGCCGCAGCGTAAATGGCGCCTACGTCACGACGGATAACTGCGCCATGACCCGATGAGGTCCTGATTGTGAAAAAGCCCTGTCACTAACTACAGTGACAGGGCTTGTCGACTTCTGGCGCAGCTTAGCGCGCCTGCTTGCGGCGCCGTGCGATACCAATCCCGGCAATACCCAGGCCGAGCAAGGCCAGCGAGCCCGGTTCCGGCACAGTGTTGGTCGGCAGCGCGGTCAGGCCGGCATTGTAGTAAAAGGTGCCGCTCATGAGCGCGCCGCCATCGCAAGACTGGTTGAACGACGCGTCGAACATGTCGATGGCGCCGGACTTGAAGCTCAACTGCTTGACGGTGAAACTGCCTTTGACCTTGTTGCATCCCCTGTGGTTGTAGCTCACGTCCAGGCCGGGATGGCCCGGCGAAGCGAACGATGCCCGCTCCGCATTCGTATACGTGACCCCGGCCTGCAAGGGAACACCCAGTGCCTCACTCGAAAAATCCAGCATGGCGTATTTGGTTTCAGGTTTGTCAAACATGAACAAAAAACGCAGGAAGTCGGTCTCAGGAGCAGCGGCCGTACCGCTATTGTTGAAGAAGGTAGCCTTGTTAAAGACGAGCAGCGGATCGTTGGACGAATACACATTGTCAACCAGCTTTCCTGCGCTGATATAGTCCCCTGGTGTCGCCGCCATGGTGAAGTGGGCTACCGAGGCCTGGCTCGATGCAGCCAGCAGGGTCGATGCGATGAGGAAGGCCTTGCCGATCTTGAATTTCATTGCGTTTGTTCCGATGAGATAAGTAATCATCTGTACAAGCAAATTTCATGCCATTTACGCAAGAAATAGATATGTTGTTTTTAATCAATAAGTTGCATCAAGGATAAATTGGTGGCTGTGTTTCATCTTCGTGCCAGTGTAAAGTTTTCCGACACTGCCGCGTGCGCACATCCCGACAGCCGGTTTTGACGCGGCGCGCTATCGGGCACATACTTTGCCACTTCGGACAAGCAAAGGCCTCCCATGAATGCGCTCACGCTCCACTACCACCCCCTGTCCTCCTGCTGCCACAAGGTCTTGATCGCGCTCGACGTGCTCGGCATCGAGCTCGACAAGCGTCTGCTCAACCTGGGCGACCCCGACGAGCGCGCCGCGCACCTGGCGCTGTGCCCGACCGGCAAGATGCCACTCCTGATGGACGGGCCGCGCGCGGTGCCCGAAACGAGCATCATCATCGAATACCTGCAGCGCCACCACGCCGCCCCGGGCCGCACCCTCATTCCGGACGCGCCCGACGCGGCGCTCGACGTGCGCTTGTGGGACCGCCTGTGCGACCTGTACGTGATGACGCCGATGCAGGCGCTCACGGCCGACCTGCTGCGCCCGGAAAGCGAGCGCGACGCGCGCACCGTGACCCAGGCGCGCGCCGGCCTGGCCTCGGCCTATGCGTTCATCGAGCGCCAACTGGAAGGGCGCACCTGGATCGCCGGCGACGCTTTCAGCATGGCCGACTGCGCCGCCGCGCCAGCCTTGTTTTACGCGATGGCGTACGTGCCGCTGGCGCCGCAGCATGGGCGCCTGGCGGCGTACGTGGCGCGCTTGATGGAACACCCCTCGGTCGCGCTCACCATCGAGCAGGCGCGGCCCTACTTCAAGTTCTTTCCTGGGCGCAGCGGCTTGTCGCGCAGCTACTTCGACCCCGCCGCAGCCTGAGGAGGAGGCCGGCGCGGGTTGACGCCGGCGCGCTTCGCTTACGGGACGAGAGCGCTTACCGGCGCTTGCAACAACCAGCCTTTTGCCGGTTGCGACTTAAAATCCCTGAACGTGCCTTTTTCGGCCTCGATTAGTGCTCCCAGGACGGCACCGGTCAGGGCGCCCCCGACAATGCCAGCGCCGCTGTTGAGAGGCGTGAAGGCCAAGGCCGTCTTCGCGCCTGACATATCGTCCGGGCGCGGCGCGAGTGGCGCAACTTTCGAAAAATCTGGCCTGTCGTCCGGATGGAAGACCATCAATGGCCGATTTGTTCCGATAATGTGGAACACGGTCGGTTCATTGCCCGGCTTTTTCGGCAGCAGGATGCCGCATTCCCACGCGCTGCCGGCCAGGGCGTCTTCCTTGCGCGGCCGGCCGGTCAAATACACGCACATGGGGGGACCGGCGAAGTAGGTTCCTGCCTCATCCTCGAATTTTCCAACATACGTTCCCGGCACGAGTGTGACGTCCCAAAACCCCAGCTTCCATTTCACCTCCTCCTTGACCTGCAATACCTGCTCGTTGGCGGGCCGCCGCAATGTTTCTGGCCGGGCGGCGCAACCCGCAACGACCAGGGCGGTGAACAAAGCCAGTGCTGCGCGGGGAAGATCTTTTCGGGGAAACATGGGTGAGGTACTTTCAAATGCCAAAACGATGAGAAGGCGTTTATTCTACTATCGCCCGCACTCGACATACATTCATGCCCGATCCGCCCACGCCAGCGGCCATTCCACAATGGCGTGCGGGCCGACGGCGACCAGCACGGCGCGCGCCGCATCATGAAAGCGGGCGCTAAAACCCGGCAAGACCGCTACCCGCGCGCGCGACGCCAGGTCCCAGATGCTCGTTTCCGTGGCGGCGGCGACGATGATGCGCTTGCCGTCGCAGAACAGGTCGAGCACATCGGCTTGCTTGTCCATTTCCATCGGAAACTTCCGCTCCGGCGTGCCGGTGTTTTCCCGCGTCGCGTCGACAATGTAGACGCCCGGCTCTTGGATCGATGCGTTGACATGGGGGTCTTCCTCGTCCGCGATGTTCCATAGCGCGATGTGGCGCTCGTCGATCCAGCAGGCCGGGTAGTCCCAGCCGTCACGCATCATGAGGATCACCGCCGAGGCGCCATCTTCGGTTTCCCATGGATTGGCGCCGAGCCAGCCGGTCACCGACCAGGCCCGCGCCATGCCGCCCGAGGCCCAGACCCAGCCATCGTTAAACATGCGGCTGCCGTCCGGGCTGGGGCACAGCCGTCCATGAAAGAAGTCGAGGTAATGACGCGGCTGTTCCTTGCCGGACTCGTAATGCGCGATGTGGCGTTCGGCCAGCGACTCGCCGCTCGCCGCATCGGCCGCGTCGAGGCGGTTCCACTCGCTGCGATGAACGAACACGTTGCGCCCTTCATGGCGCAGGAAACATGCGCTGAAAGGCACCTCGGCGGCGTGATAGTTCTCGCCGCCGAGGCGCAAGGTGATCTTGCCGGAACGCGTCTCCAGGACCACGCCGGCCTGGCCGCGGTCGAGCACGATGGCGGCGTACGCGCCGTCCAGCGAGGCGTGCAGCCGCAAGCGGGCCGGATTGGCGCCGGCGCCCGCTGGCACTGCGGGAAGCGCTACCCGGCACAGTTCGGCCACCGCTCCGCTGGCAGGATCGACGCCGTGCAGCGCGCCGTCCGCCGTCAGGACCAGCAGCTGGCCATACGGCGCGTCGACCGCGCAGGCATCGACAATCGCCGCCCCCGGCCATGCGAGCGAGCGTAGCCGGCAAGCATGGCCATCGCCGGCCCGCAGCAGGCTGTCATGGATGGAAAGCATGGAGTTCCTAGAGTGGCACGATGCCCATCCGGGCCACGTTGATTGTGAAATGCATGAAAAAGACCGATGAAGTTGCAAGAATGGGCAAAATGATCACGTTGCAATAATGAAACAGAAATCGCAAAAATGCAATAATTACCGGACGTATTGACGAGCGATATGGGATACTTGTTGCGTTTTTAACTACATAATATCCGTGAGTCATCATGAAGAAACCGTTTCTTACCTTACTCGTCACCTTTGTCGGGTTCTTTGCCGCGTTCGTCTCGATGAACATCAAGAAGATCGATACCCACAGCGCGATCGCGAAGGCGCCGGTATTCGTGCTGGCCACGCCGGAAGGCATCACCAAGAAAACCAAGAAGCTCAGCACCAGCTACCAGGTCAATTACACCTATGCGGTTGACGGCGCCACCTACAAGATCGACACGGACTGGGTCAAGACGGTTGAGCAAGCCGAAAAGATGGCGTCCGAGCCGGTGCAGGTCGCCTTTGCCGCTGGCAAGCCGGACAATGGCATTTTCAAGACCGAATACGATACGCACGATCGCAGCGAAAGTGTATGGGGCGCACTTTTGATGGCGGCCGGAATGGGCCTGGTGGCTGCGGCTGGATTTACCCTGGTCCTGCTCTGGAAATTCCCCTGGTTGCGGCGCTGATGCGCCCCAGCGGCGGCGGCCCCCGCTGCCGTCACTAAAAAACCAGCCTCGCGGGGCTGGTTTTTTTGCGCCGGCGGCAAGCTCACGCCACCGCGCGCCAGGGCCGTAACGCCGCCATGATTTCGCCGGCCAGGCACTCCACCGCCGGGGTACTGCTGCCGCGGCCCCGGATCAGCACCACCTCGAGCGGCTCGAGCGGCGGCAAGCCTTCCGCGTCGCCCAGGCGCGCCAGGTGCGGGGGGACGCTGCACTCGGCCAGCGCGGCCACCGCCAGGCCCGCATCGACCATCGCCACGATGCCCAAGAGGCTCGGGCTGCTGTAAGTTGCCCCATACGGCCTGCCACTTTTTTCCAGCGCGGCCAGGGTGTGCTCGCGCGCCATGCAGCCCTTGTCGAACAGCGCCACCGGCAGCGGCGATTTTTTCCACACCGCATGCCGTTGCGAGCCGACCCAGACCATCTCTTCACGCCGGATCAGGGTCCCTTCCAGGTCGTCGGCGCGGGTCACCAGCGCCAGGTCGATCTGCCCCTTTTGCAGCAGCGGCTTGAGCAGCGTGCTTTGCAGGCACACCAGCTCGATCTCGACATTGGCGAACAGCTTGGTGAAGCGCTCCAGCACCGGCGGCAGCAGGGACGCCACGTAATCGTCCGGCGCGCCCAGCACCACGCGTCCGACCACTTCCTGGGTGCGCAGCGCGGCCAGCGCCTGCGCCTCGAGCGCCAGCATCTGGCGCGCGTACGGCAGCAGGCGCTCGCCCGCCGCCGTCAGTTCAATGCGCCGCGTGTGGCGCGCAAAGAGCGCCTGGCCGACCGTTTCTTCGAGCTTCATGATCTGCATGCTCACCGCCGCCTGCGAACGGTGCACGGCGTCGGCCGCGCCGATGAAACTCATGTTGTCGGACGCGGCAACGAAGGTGCGCAGCTGGTTCAGGTTCAGGTCGGAAGTCATGGTTTCGATTATCGAATGAATTTCATCAAATAAATCAGCTTGTTTGATGCGTGGCGCTGTCCGATCATAGCCTGAAACCACGCACAGGAGAGAATCCATGTCCAATCCCGCCGTATCGTTCGCCGCCGCCATGATCATGCTTGGCACGCTCGGTATTTTCTTCCACGAAGCCGCCCTGGCGCCGGTGATCACCGTGTTTTTTCGCTGCGCCTTCGGCGCCGCCATCCTGCTGGCGTACTGCGCTTGCAAAGGCTTGCTCACGAAAAAGAATGCCTCGCTCAACAACCTCGGACTGGCGCTCGGCAGCGGCGTCCTGATGTGCCTGAACTGGGTGATGTTCTTCGAAGCCATCGCCCGCATCGGCATTTCCATGACCACCATCGTGTACCACGTGCAGCCGTTCCTGGTGCTGATCTTTGGTTCGCTGCTGCTCAAGGAACGGGTCGGGGCCAGCAATGTCGGCTGGGTCGCGCTGGGATTTGCCGGCCTGGTGCTGGCATGCGGGCTGAAAAGCGGCATGACGCTCGATTCCGCCTACCTGACCGGCATCGCCTTCACGCTCGGCGCCGCCATCGCCTATGCCGGGGTGACGCTCACCACGCGCGCCATCCGCGGCATGCCGCCCCAGCTCACCGCCCTGACCCACTGCCTCACCGGCGCCGTGCTGACGGCCGGTTTTTTCAGCATGCCGGAGGGCGGCATCGGTGGCGCCCAGTGGGGCTGGCTGGCCGGCCTGGGCCTGATCCCGACCGCGCTCGCCTACGTGATGGTGTACGGCGCCACCCCGCGCATGCAGACCGCCGCCATCGCCGTGCTCACCTTTCTGTATCCGGCCTGCGCGCTGGTGGTCGATTACCTGGTCTACGGCCACGCGCTCGGCGCGCTGCAACTGGCCGGCTTCGGGCTGATCGCCTGCGCCACGCTCGGCGTCAACCTGGAATGGCAGTTATTCCCTGCCGTGAAGAGGGCATGATGCATCCCTACCGCACCCGGCGCGCGCAGCTGATCGCGCAGATGCGCCAACACGGCGGCGGCGTGGCCGTCATTCCCACCGCGCCCGAAGTCATGCGCAACAACGATGTCGAGTATCCGTTCCGGCACGACAGCTATATCCATTACCTGTCCGGCGTGACCGAACCGGAAGCGATGATCGTGCTGGTCGCCGGGGCGCAGTCGCGTGCCATCTTGTTTTGCCGCGACCAGGACCCGGCGCACGCAATCTGGCATGGCGTGCGCCATAGCCCGCAGCAAGCCTGCGCGCATTTCGGCTTCGACCAGGCGTTTCCGATCGCCGCGCTCGACGAGCAAATGCCGGCCCTGCTGGCCAACGTCCCGGCCCTGTTCGCCGGCATGGGCCGCAATGCCGCTTTCGACGAGCGCCTGCACGGATGGCTGCGCGGCGTGCGCCAGGCCGGGCGCGCGGGCGTGCGCGCGCCGGCGCGCGGGCGTGCGCGCGCCGGCGCGCATCCATGACGTCCACATGCTGCTTGACGAGATGCGGCTGATCAAGGATGACGGCGAACTCGACCTCATGCGGCGCGCCGCCGCCGTCTCGGCCGACGCCCACCTGCGCGCCATGCGCATGGCCCGCGCGGGTCTGGCCGAGTACCAGGTCGAGGCCGAGCTGCTGTATGAATTCCACCGCCAGGGGGCGGCCGCGCCGGCCTACCCGTCGATCGTGGCGGCGGGCGCGAATGCCTGCGTGCTGCACCACAATCCCGGCCGCACCGTGTTGCGGGATGGCGAGCTGCTGCTCATCGATGCCGGTTGCGAGCTGGGCAGTTACGCGGCCGACATCACGCGCACCTTCCCCGTCAGCGGGCGGTTTTCGCCGGCGCAAAGGCGGATCTACCAGATCGTGCTGGATGCGCAACTGGCCGCCATCGCCGCCGTGCGTCCCGGCGCCGATGTCATGGCGCCGCACGAGGCGGCGGTGCGCATCCTGGCCCAGGGCATGCTCGATACCGGACTGTTGCAGGCCGACCGCGTCGGCGCGCTGGACGACGTCATCGGCAGCGGCGCCTGGCGCCAGTTTTTCATGTGCAAAACCAGCCACTGGCTCGGCATGGACGTGCATGACGTCGGCAGCTACCGCGAGCCGGGCGGCGACGCCTGGCGCATCCTGCAGCCCGGCATGACGCTCACCGTCGAACCGGGCCCGTACATCCGGCCGGGGCCGGGCGTGCCGGAGCAGTACTGGCACATCGGCATCCGCATCGAGGATGATGTGGCGGTGCTGCCGGCGGGCCGGGAAGTGATGAGCGCCGGCGTGCCCAAGGCGCTGGACGAACTCGAAGCGCTGCTGCGTTGACAAGGCGCACCACATGGCGCAGTCTGGGAAGATCAAACCCATCAGGAGCGACGCATGCATCTTTCCCCGCCCATTCCCATCCTGCGCATCTTTTCCGAGCAAAAAGCGCGCGAGCATTATCTGGATTTCCTCGGCTTCCGCTGCGAGTGGGAGCACCGTTTCGAGGAGGGCATGCCCTTGTACATGGAAGTCAAACGCGGCGAGCTGGTCATCCACCTGAGCGAGCACCACGGCGACGCCACGCCGGGCTCGACCATCTTCGTCCACGTCGATGACATCGACGCGCTGCACCGGGAACTGACGGCGAAGAATTACCCGTATGCGCGCCCGGGCGTGGACGATTTGCCGTGGGGCAGAGTGATGCAGGTCGGCGATCCTTTCGGCAACCGCATCCGCTTTTGCCAGCCGCCGGCATGACGCTCATGGGAAAAATCGTCCTGGAAGGGTGGAACCCGGGCTTTAATAAGATTGCCCTGAACTATTTGCTACGAGCGCAATTCGGCTATTCGCTCGCCTCGGCAAAACGCCTTGTCGACGACATATTGCAAAATCAACGGATCGAATTGGCGCTGCCGGATGCGGAAATGACTGACATCAAGCTGGCCTTGGAGGCCATCGGCGTGCGGGTTACCTAGCTCAAGAGCCGCCAGCGCCACCGGGCCGCGCTACATCTGCCGGAAATGATGCAGGTAGCTGCGGCTGACCGGCAGCACCTCGGTCCGTCCGCGCAGGTGCACTTCGGCCGTCTCGTTCACCCCGCGCACCACTTCGCTCACGTAATGCAGATTGACGATCGCCGAACGGTGGATCTGCACGAAACGTTCCGGATCGAGTTCATCGCCCAGTTCGCGGATACTCTTGCGTATCAGCGCCTCGCCGTCCATCCACACGACCGAGGTGTACTTGCCCTCCGCGCGCATGAAGGCCACCTGCTCCACCGGAATCAAGCGCACGCGGCTGCCGACCGAGGCCTTGATCCACTGCAGCCAGTTGCGCGGCCCGGCGCGCTGGCGCAGCTCGCTGGCCATGCGCTCGAGCACGGCGTCGAAGGCCGGCCCGGCGGCGGGCGCCGTTTCCAGCCGCGCCTGCAAGCGCCGCACCGTGTCGGCCAGGCGCGCCGCATCGACCGGCTTGACCAGGTAATCGATCGCGCCTTGCTCGAAGGCCTGCACCGCGTACTGCTCGTAGGCGGTCACGAACACGATCTGCGCGCGCCGCGCCAGCGCGCGCGCCGCCTCGATCCCGTTCAGCCCCGGCATATGCACATCCAAAAACACGATCGCCGGCGCATGCTGGTCGAACAGCTCGACCGCCTCGGCGCCGTTGCGGGCGTCGGCCACGATCTCCAGTTGCGGCCACAGCCGCGCCAGTTGCGCGCGCAGGTGCTCGCGCAGCAGCGGTTCGTCGTCGGCGATCAGGGCGGTGGGGTGGCTCAAGCGGCTCAAGTGGCTCATGTAGCGCTCCGTGGCGTAAAAGTGAGTTCGACGTGCACGCCGTGCGGCGTTTCTTCATGCAGGTCGAGGCGCGCGCCGGGACCGTAGAACGCTTGCAGGCGCGTACGCACATTGGCCAGTCCCGTGCCCGGCTGGGCCGATTCCGACATGCCCTGTCCGCTGTCGCCCACCCACAGGCTGACGCGCCCGCTGGCGTCGGCCTTGCCGCCGACCTCGATGCGCCCGCCCTCCAGGCTCGGATCGATACCGTGGCGCACCGCGTTTTCAACCAGGGTCAGCAGGGCCATCGCCGGAAACGGCAGGCTGTTCAGTTCCGGCGCCACCCGCACGCTGAAGCGCAAGCGGTCGGGCATGCGCATGTGCATCAGCTCCAGGTAGGCGCGCACCAGCTGCAGTTCGGTGTCGAGCGTGGCGTCGGCATCGTTCAGGCGCGGCATGGCGGCCTTGAGGTAGGCGATCAGGTGGCGCAGCACCGGGCCGGCATTGTCCGACTTGGCCTCGACCAGCGCGGCGATATTGGCCAGCGTATTGAACAGGAAGTGCGGCTCGATCTGTGCCTGCAGCAAGCGCAGGCGCGCGGCCGTCAGTTCGCGTTCGAGCGTGTCGCGCTCGCGCTCTTCGCGCAGGCGCGCGGCGCGCTCCTTGGCCCTGCGTTCGACCCGCAGCGCCGCCAGCGTCACCAGCGTGCCGACCACGACCGACAGGATGGCCAGCATGATGTAGCCGAGCACCAGCTCGCGCCGGGCCGGAATGTGCTCGGTCAGCACGAAAATCGCCAGCGTGGCCACTGGCGCCACGAGTACCACCGCCAGCAGCCGCGGCAGCGGACGCCAACCCAAGGCGCCGCCCGCCGTGTAAGTGAGCAGCAAGAGCGCGCCGATGAACCCGATGCGCAGCAGCACCGACAGGAAAGGGCCGGACGACAAGGCCGACAGCACCCACGACAGCTGCAGCGTGATGAGCAGCGCCACCAGCGACTGGCGCAGGGTCGGCAGGGCCGGATGGCGCGCGGGCGGGGAGAGGAGCGGCGGCGTGGTCATCCCGTCACAATAACCGTTCGGCGCGCGTCGTTCAAGCCCGGAAAACCGCCGCCCGTCGCGCCATTCGCCGCGCATGCTCGCCAGCGCCGCCGCCTGCTTCTACTGTGCGGGTACAGACCATCACACCACAAGGAGCATCCCATGATCTTGCACACTGCCGCCGGCCAGCCGCGCACCGCGCCGGCTGAATCGGGCGCACCCGCGCGGCGCGCTACCGGCGCCGGCGCGCTGGCGTGGTCGGCGCGCCTGTGGTTCGGCGTAGCTGTGGCCGGGCAACTGCTGTTTGCCTGGTACGTCGCCGTTTTCTACGGCGGCGCGCTGGTGCGTGGCGAGCTGGCGCAATGGAACAAGGTCATGCCGCGCGGGTATGTCGCCGGCGACACGGCCGGCAATGCCGCCATTGGCGTGCATGTCCTCGTGATGGTGCTGATCACCATCGGCGGCGCGCTGCAACTGCTGCCGGCGCTGCGGCGACTGGCGCCGTCGTTCCACCGCTGGAACGGGCGCGTCTACGTGCTGCTGGCGGTGGGGTCCAGCCTGATCGGCCTGTACATGGTGTGGTTTCGCGGCGCGGCAGGCGGCCTGGCGCAGCACCTGGGCATCAGCGGCAATGCCGTGCTGATCGTGCTGTGCGCGGCGCTGGCCGTGCACCATGCGCGCGCCGGCCGCATCGCGCAGCACCGGCGCTGGGCGCTGCGCCTGTTCCTGGCGGTCAGTGGTGTGTGGTTCTTCCGGATCGGCCTGATGGCATGGATCGTCGCCAACCGGGGGCCGGCCGGATTCGATCCCGAGACCTTCCAGGGGCCGTTCCTGAGCTTCCTGTCGTTTACCCAATACCTGCTGCCGCTGGCGCTGCTGGAGCTGTATGCGCGGGCGCAGGCGAGCGGGCGGAAGGCGGCGCGCATCGCGATGGCCGCCGCCATGCTGGTGCTGAGCGTGGCGACAGCGGCCGGCGTGGCTGCGGCGGCGATGATCCTGTGGCTGCCGCGTCTGTGACGCGCGCGGCGGCGGGCGTGTCAGCCGGGGAAGGCCTCGGCCGTCGTGCGCACGACCAGGGTGCTGCCGGCGGTGACCGGCAAGCCTGCCCACACCCAGTTGTGATGGGCGATGATGGCCGGCGCGGCCAGGTGCGGACGGTCGGCGGTGGTGTGCGCGTCCGCCAGGGCCACCACTTGCAGGGGGCGCGAGGCTGCCGCGCGCACGGCGGTATCGATGCAGAACTCGGAGGCGAAGCCGCTGATATACAAGGTGGAGGTCGCACTGGCTGCGAGCTGGTCCGCCAGGTCGGTCGCGGCGAACGCATCGGCGGCCAGCTTTTGCACGGTGCCGTCGGTGGCGGCCTGTTGCAGGGCCGGGATCACTTGCCACGCGGCCGAGCCGAGCGGGGCATCCGCATTCACATGCTGGACGAAGATTACCTTGCCGCCCTGCGCACGGATGTGTTTGGCAGCGTGATTGATGCGCTCGACCACGCCGTCGGTGTCGTGGCACGGGCAGGCCGGATTGTTAAGCCACGCGTTTTGCATATCGATGATCAGTAGCGTTTTCATGAAACCCCTGGAACAGTGATGAGAGAGGCATCAGTGTTACCCAGAGTCCCGGTCAGATAAACTGGCGCCGGGCTCGCAGATTCCAAACCACCCATTACGAATACCCCGACACGCCGATCGGCATCCCCCTACAACCGGGGTCAGAGCTTTAATTGGAAACAAAAGTTCACCCGAAACGAAAGCGGCCTACAAGAACGGTCATACCTCGCTAAACGCGCCAGTTTCAGTGAAAATGGGCTTAAAACCAAGCTCCGGTACCTGTCAGGCAGCAAAAAGTTGCAAGTTAAAGCTCTGACCCCGGTTGGGGGAGGGCGTCGGCGAGTTGGCTGCCGAACGGCGTACGCGACCATTGCTGGCGGTTGCCGATCACGTACAGGCGCCGCTTGGCGCGCGTGGCGGCGACGTTGATGATGTTCGGCCGCCCCGCCGCCCATTGACGCGCGCCGTCGCTCTTGCCGCCCAGGACCAACACTACCGTTTCGCTTTCCTTGCCCTGGAAGGTGTGCACCGTGCCGACGTGCCCTTGCAGCCATGCGCCGACAGCGTCGTCGCCCGCCTCGCCGGCCCATTCGTCCACGCGCGCTTTCAACAAGGCGGTCAGCCCTTGCGCCACCGACTTGAACGGGGTAATCAGGAACAGCTCGGGCAAGCCGTGCGCCTTGCCAACCCAGCCTTCGCTGGCGTAGCGCACCACGATATCGGCCGCGAGCGCGCCTTCGCGCCCGTTGTAGTGCTCGTCGAATTCGCCCGCGCCGACATCGTGCCAGCACGACGGTCCGAGCAGCGGCCGGCTGGCCGTGGCCTGTTCTTCTTCGGCGCGCGCCGGGCCGTAGACCATCTTGGCATTGTAGGCAATCCGGTTCGACAGCGAAAACATCGGGTCGGCGCAGCGCCGGTGCACGCGCAGCGGCGCACCGACCCACAGGTCGCTGCCGTCGTACTGCACGACGTTGGCGCCGAAGCGGTTGCCGCGGTCGGCCAGGTGCTGCGCCGAGTAGGCTGTCAACTGGTGCTCCGGCGGCGCTCCGTGGTACGACAGGATGCCGTAGTCGAGCTGCTTGTCCATCGTGATCACCGGTTCGACCTGCAGCGGGTCGCCCACGATCAGCGCGCGCTTGGCACGCCAGATGGCGCCCAGCGCGTGCGATGGCACCGCCTGCCCGGCTTCGTCCACCAGCAGCAGGCCGATCTCGCCTTCGCCCAGGTCGGCAAAGCAGCGCGACACCGACGCGAAGGTGCTCGATACCACCGGCACCGCCAGGAAGAAGCTGGCCCACAGGTGGCGCGCCATGGCCGGCAGGTGCGCCTTGATGTGGCTTTCCTGCGCCAGCATGGACAAGGCCAGGCGGAAGTTGGTCTCGAACGGTTTGCCGGCATGCTTGAGGAACGCTTTGTGCAGGTGCATCGCGGCGATGAACACGTCGGCCCGCGCGGCATGGTAGTCGGCGTTGCTGCGCGGGAGGGACTTCTGTTGTTGCTCGACCGGCAGCGCGGCGAACGCGGCCGGATCGAACGCGGCCTCGCCCAGACCGGCCGCGAGCGCGTCGACCCGTTCGGCCACCGTGTGCAGCGCTTGCGCGCGGGTGTCGGCATCGCGCCGGGCCGATTCCCAGTCGGCGGCGCAGGTGCTGGCGCTGCTGCTCGCTTCAAGGCGCGCCAGCGCCAGGCGCGCGCGTTCGCCGCGCAGGTGCGCGTATTCGTCCGACAGCGCTTGCTGGCGCGCCACGAAGCCGGCGTAGCGCGCCTTGCCGAAAAAGCGCGCCAGCAACTGGCGCCAGGCCGGCCATTCGGCCGCGTGCAGTTCGCGCTCGCGCAGGTTGACGGCGAGGGCGGCGGCGTTGTCGGCCGATTGGGTGTCGAGCGCTGTCAGCGCCGCGCTCGCTTGCGCGTTGCGCCGGCCGGCGAGGTCGGCGGCGGCATCGGCGGCGGCGCACAGGGATTCGGCCGCCTTGCGTTCCGGCAGCGCGCTGTCGTACGCGAGGATCGCCGCCTGCATCGCTTCGACCCTGGCCACGGCGCTGTTGAAGTGCGCGCGCGCCGCTTCCCAGTTGAGCGAGGCGCCGGCGCCGGCCAGTTGCTTGGCCAGTCCCAGTTCCTTGAAAAAGCCCAGGCGGTTGGCGACCAGGTTGCGGTTGGCTTTTTTGCCGAGCGGGACCGAAATCAAGCCCCAGCAGCGGATTTTGCCGTGTTCTTCAGCGTCGTCTTGCGCTGGTTCCTCGCTGTCGGCCTCGCCCGCCTCGCCCGGCAATTTTTTCTTTTCTTCGTTGAGGATCGATTCGGCGCTGGCGGCAAAGTAGTCGAACGGTTCGCCGTTCATCAGCAGCGGCTGCGGGGCGACCTTCTTGATGCTGGGCAGGTCGAGCGTGATGTTTTCGACCGCCTTGTTGTTGGCGCTGGCAACCACGATGCCACTGTCGAGCAGGCGTTCGTCGAGGTGGTAGCTATTGCCCTTGAGCGTGACGCCATTGCTGTTGGCCGGATAGGCGATCTGGTGCTGGCTGCGCGAAAACGCCGCTTCCGGATGGGTGAACTCCGCCAAAATCCTGGCGCGCTCGACCACGCGGGCGGCGATCACGTCCATCAGCAGGGTGGTCTTGCCAGTGCCGGGCGGGCCGTTGACCGAAAAAATGCCGCCCTCGGCCAGGGTTTCCAGGCCGATGTTGACGGCCACCTGTTGCATCAGGAACAGTGGAAAGGGACTCGGCCAGCGTCCGGCCGGAAAGCGGCGCGGGTCGAGCGCGGCGTTGACCGGGCCCGGGCGCGTGATGTCGCGCCGGGCGCCGTCGCGCCGGGCGCCGTTGCGCTGGTGGCCGTCGAGGTAAGCCTGGATCTGGGCCGAGCCGGGGCCGCTCTCGGCGTCCTGGCGCAGGCGCTCGAGGTCGTCGAGGTAGAAGGAGTTGATCGGGTCCATCTCCGGTTCGCGCGAGAATTTCTTGCCGCGCCGGTCGATCAGCGCGACTTGGTGCGCGCACAGTTGCGCGCGTGCGAGCAGGGTGCGCGGTTTCCAGTCCAGCTCGGTGAAGAGGTAGTCGCTGACCTGGGCGAACCAGTCGGCGTCGGCGACGCCGTGGTTGCCCATGGCCAGTTCGTGCAGCTTGTTTTGCAGGCCGAACAGGGTGGTGCTGAAGCCGATCGGGGCCTTGTTTTTCTTTTCCGCAAAGGCGAGCGCGAACGCGCCCAACTGCAAGGTGTCGACGTCGGGCCGGCCATCCGAGCCGATTTCTATCGCGCAAAGAAAGGTGTTGCCCCTGGCCGGGCGCAGGTGGTTACCGCTGAATGTGTCCGGGTTCGACTCGAGCGGGAACATCTCGGCCAGTTCGGCTTCCAGCACGCTTTTTTCGACCAGGCCGAACCAGACGAAATACTTGTGCTGGCCGTGCACGGCGTCGGCGGCCAGGCTGCCATGCGGCGCGGGCAGCCACGGCAGCGGCTCGTCGTAGCGCTTGAAAAACGCAGGCCGCTTGCCTGCCTTGGGAATATCCGGATACATGAGTGCTTCGACATCGAACCAATAGCGAAGCGTGTTGACATACTGTGCAGGCATAGGATTTTTCCGGGAGTGTGGCCGGGCGATGACAGCGCGTGCCGGCCAGCTTGCATGACCGTGCTGGCGATCATTTGACAAGGCGGAATTGTAACTTCACTCACGGCAAAAATGCCTTGATTTCACCATTGCGTGCGCAGCGGCCACTGCCTGCCGCGCCGCGCATCCCTGGCCGATGCGCGGCGGCCGCCCGCAAGAACTATCCTGCGTAGTCGACCGGGTCGCCGGCCAGCGGCGCGGGCTCGCCGCCGGGGCCGGCGCTGGCCTGGTCGACCATGTGCGCGTAGCCGCTGAAGTCGGCGACTTCGAAGCCGAACGGCAGGCGCGCGGCCGCCTTGTCGTAGTTGACGTAGGGACGCACGGCCTGGGCCAGTTCGTCGCGGCGCCAGCCCATGGCGATGGCATGGGCGATCAGGCGGCCCTGTTTTTTGGCGATCGGGGCCGGGCTGCCCCACAGCGCCGGCGCGCCGGTGAACCACAGGCCGGGGTAGCGCGCGTGCAGCACGTTGCCGACCAGCTGCTGTGGTTGCTCGCTGCCTTCGGCCAGGATCTCCTGGCTCCGGTAGCCGGTGCAGCACACGATCACGTCGGCCTCGCAACTGCTGCCGTCGACGAAATAGACCGTGTGCTGGTCCACCTGCGCCAGCGCCGGGCGCAAGGGCACCATGCCGCTGCGCACCGGTCCGAGCATGCTGTCGCTGACGGTGATGCGCTGGCGCCCGACGTCGATCTCGTGACTGGACGGATCGACCGCATGGCCGATCGCGCCGTGCTCGCGGCAGGCGTCCCACAGCCGCGCCTGATAACTGTGACGGAAGGTTTCCTTCAGCGCGCGCATGGCGACGTCGATCGGGCTGCCGTGGAGCAGGCGCGGCACCAGCCAGGTGGGACTGCGGCCCGACAGCACCAGTTGCTGCGCCACCGGAAACAGCCTGGCGGCGCACGCCATCGCAGTATTGCCCAGGCCGATGATGAGTACGCGCTGGCCGACGAAGCGGCTGAGGTCGCGCACATCGGACGAATGGATGATGCGCCCGGCAAAGTTGGCGCCGCCGGCGATGAGGGGCAACTGCGGTGTGTGGTACAGCCCGCCCGCATACACCACGTGTTCGAAGTGGCGCAGCAGCGGCGCGGCGGCCTGGTCGGCGCTGGCGATCAGCAGGTCGGCCCCGCCGTCATACAGCGAGGGCGTCGCGCACAGCACCTTGGTCGAGGTGAAGATGCGCGAAGCCAGGCCCTGGCGCTTGATGGTGTCGAGGCATTGTTCGGTGTACGCGGCCCAGCTGGCGGCGCCCGGATGGGACAGCGGCAGTTGCGCGGCGGCGCTCTGGACCAGGTCCGGATACAGCGCCGACAGCGGATCCTTGCCCCATATCCCGCCCGGCTCGGAACGCGCTTCGAACAGCACCGGGTCCAGGCCGCGTTGCAGCATCTCGGCGGCGGCCGCCATGCCGCTGCTGCCGGCGCCGATGATGGCGATGCGCGGCCGGCTCATCACGCCGCCGGCCACGCGCGCGGCCAGGTCGGCAAAGGTGGGCAGGGCGGCGCTCATCGGCACCCTCCTGCGCGCGACCCCGCTTGCAACCCCGCTTGCGGCGCGGCAAGCGGGGTTGCAAGCGGAGGGGCGTCACATGGTGCTAACGTCAATTGCCGGGCTAGGCACTTCACATCGACAGATTCGATTATGGACATCGTATTCATCACTCGCAGGACGGATCAATGAAAGCGGCAAGCGGTTTGCGCATGCCGGAAACGCGGTGTTAATGCCGGATCCGGCATTTTTACGAAATATTGTTATTTCGTCGGGGCGATTAAAAACGATTTACCATCGGAGTGTCAATCAATATTGCAAGGTCATTACTGGCGGTAATTTGTGTCGCATAAGAAAGTGATATAAGTATTTGAATTTAAACGACTTTGGTTTTCACTTCTATTTCACGCTGTTGTTGTTGCGCCAATTGGGATGTTGAAAATTTGCGCATCGGCGGGAAGCCGCACGGGGAGCAAGTCGTAGCGCTGGCGAGGCTCCCTGATTAATTAATTGAACATTAATTGTTATGGCAAAAAGACCATAATTGTCATCCCCCTGTCATAATCCTCTGCCTGTTTATTGTGCTGATTCCGATTAAATATGCGCAAAGGTAATGGGAAATCCGCAGTGCTATGCCAAAAGACACATTTAATGGTTGTATTGACGCATATTCGACATGATATTGATCTGAATCATGCTGGAGAAGAAAAAATGATCCCGTTTGCATAAAACAGACGGGGAGCGCCCGCCGCCAGCGCCAAAAATCCTCATCGGAAACTTGTTAATCGATTGCAAGCTATGATGAATGATCCCTAACACATCCTTATGAGGAGTCATTCAATGCTTGAGGCAATCCGCGTTCCCGACATCGTCCCGCTCGAACACATCCTGCCGGATGAACCCTTATTGATGATGGGCGCCGGTCCGGTGCCGATTCCGCCGGCCGTGGCGGCCGCCAATTCGATCGTCATCAACCACCTGGGCGACACCATGAACCAGGTCATCGCGCAGGTGAAGGAGATGGGGCGCTACGTGTTCCAGACCCGTTCCTCGCATGTGATGGGCGTCGGCGGGCCGGGCTCGGCGGCGATGGAAATGGCGATCGCCAACCTGGTCCATCCGGGCGACAAGGTGTTATGCATCTGCAACGGCTACTTCAGCAAGCGCATGGCCGAGATGGTCAGCCGCGTGCGCGGCGAGCCGACCTTGCTGCACATCGACAACAACGAAAGCGCCAGCGTCGAGCTGGTGCAGCGCGCACTGGCCCAGGGCGACTACGCGGCCATCACCCTGGTGCAGGGCGAGACCTCGAACACGGTCTGCAACCACAGCCTGGGCAGCATCGCCCGCATGGCGCACGAGCACGGCTGCCTGGTGATCGTCGATGCCGTCTGCACGCTCAGCACCATGGCGCTCGACATGGATGCCTGGCAAGTCGACGCCGTCATTACCGGCGGGCAGAAAGGGCTGTCCTCGATTCCGGGCGTGTCCCTGCTGGCGTTTTCGGAACATGCCTGGGCCAAAAAGATTGCCACGCGCACCCACCAGCCGTTTCACTGGTGCCTCGACGCGCAGCTGGCCGACCAGTTCTGGAACCAGAAGTCGTATCACTACACCGCGCCCGTGTCCGGCATCCTGGCGCTGCACGAAGCGCTGCGCCTGGTGTGCGCCGAAACCTTGCCGCGCCGTTTCGCGCGCCACCAGCAATGCTCGGAAGCGCTGCAGGCCGGCATCGAAGCGCTCGGGCTGGACTTGCTGGTGCCCAAGCAGCACCGCCTCAATTCGGTGATCGGCATCGTCACGCCCGATCACGTCTCGTCGGATGTGGTGCGCGCGCATATGTCGCGCGTGCACAAGGTCGAAATTTCCGGCGCTTTCGGCCTGAACATCTTGCGGATCGGCCAGATGGGCGAGCAAAGCCGCGCGCACAACCTGTTCCGCACCCTGCACGCCTTCGGTTCGAGCATGCAGGCCGGCGGCGCCAGCCTCGACCTGCCGGCCGGCATGGCCGAACTGGAGCGCTCGCTGTCGCGCCACGCGATCGCGCAACCGGCATAGCAAGGCGGACGGATGGGCGTGCGCCAGGCATTGAAAGGAGACATTGACGACGCTTAAACCGGCGCGCGGAACTTCGCGCACGCCGCACCACTCCAAGCTGTACACGGTTGCGCTGGCATCCGGGTGTTTTCCCCAAGGAGTTTGCGATGCTCAAGCATGTCGACGCCGTATCGTTGGTGCAGTGGCACGACGCCAGGCTGGCCGACGCCCGCTTGCCGGTGCTGGCGAACACGCGCTTGTGGCGCTGGATCGAGTCCAACCACCGTCACAACCGCCTGCTGTGGGATGAAGAAGACCGCGCCCGCCGCACCGATGCCGGCAGCGCCGCCATTGCCGCCAGCAAGCGCCTGATCGACCAGCACAACCAGTTGCGCAACGATGCAGTCGAATTCATCGACGAAGCCTTGCTGGCGCAGTTGGGCGGCATCGCGCTTCACGCCGGCGCGCGCCTGAGCAGCGAGACGGCGGGCGCCATGATCGACCGGCTGTCCATCCTTGCGCTCAAAATTTTTCATATGCACGCGCAGACGCGGCGCAGCGAAGCGGGCGCGGAGCATGTGGCTGCCTGCACGGCCAAGTTGCAGCGGCTGGTGGCGCAGCGGCACGACCTGGCTTGCTGCCTTGATCGCCTGCTGGCCGAAGCCGCCGGCGGGCTTGCTTTCTTCAAGGTCTACCGCCAGTTCAAGATGTACAACGATCCCGCGCTCAATCCCTGGCTGTACGGTGCGGCGCCCGCGCGGCAGGGCAGCGGGGCGGCGCCATGAGCGACGACGCCATCGAAGTGCTGGTACCGACCTGCAACCGCGCGGCGGCGCTGGCGGTGACGCTGACGGCGCTGGCGTCGCAAACGCAGCGCCACTTGCGCATCGTCGTCTCCGACCAGTCCGATGGCGAGGGCGCCGCCGCCAGCGGCGAAGTGCGCGCCGTGCTGCGCTACCTGGCGGCGCAAGGGCTGCGCGTCGACCTGCTGCGCCACCTGCCACGGCGCGGCATGGCCGAGCAGCGCGCTTTTTTGCTGGCGCAAGTAACGGCGCCTTACTGCCTGTTTCTCGACGACGACGTCATCATCGAAAGCGACCTGATCGAACGCATGGCGCGCACCATGCGGCAACAGCGTTGCGGCTTCGTCGGCAGCGCCTTGCACGGGCTCAGCCACGCGCACGACTTCCGGCCGCATCAGCAAGCCATCGACTTCTGGGACGGGCAGGTGGAGCCGGAAACAATTGCGCCGGGCGGCGGCGCGTGGGAGCGGCATCACCTGCACAGTGCGGCCAACCTGTTCCATGTGCAGCGGCGGCTGGGCATCGGGCGCGACGCCACGCGCGCGTACCGGGTCGCATGGATCGGCGGCTGCGTTTTGTTTGATACGGAAAAACTGCGCGCGGCGGGCGGCTTCGATTTCTGGACCGCGCTGCCGCCGGACCACTGCGGCGAAGATGTGCTGGCACAACTGCGCGTGATGGCGCGCTCTGGCGGCTGCGGCATCATTCCATCGGGCGCCTATCATATGGAATTGCCGACCACGGTGGTGTCGCGCCGGGTCGATGCGCCCAGGGTGCTGCCATGACCGGCGCGGAGCGCGCCCCGCTGGCCGACGTGCGCACCATTGCCGTGCTGCGTCCGAACGCGCTGGGCGATTTTGTGTTCTGCCTGCCGGCCTTGCATGCGCTCAGGCAGTGTTATCCGGCGGCGCACGTGTTGTACATCGGCCTTGCGTGGCATGCGGCGTTCTTGCAAGGGCGGCCGGGCCCGGTCGATGCGGTGGCGATCATGCCGCCGACCGCCGGCATGGGCATGCAGGGAGAGGCCGACCCGCGCGCCGTCGACGTTTTCGTGGAAACGCTGCGCGCCGCAAGAATCGATCTGGCCGTGCAGTTGTTCGGTGGCGGACGCCATGCCAATCCCTTCGTCCGCCGTCTTGGCGCGCGCCTCGCCGTGGGCATGTGCAGCGCCGACGCCGAGCCGCTCGACCGCAACGTCCGCCACGAAGGATTGGTCAACCGGCGTTTGCAATTGCTGGAAGTGGCGGCCCTGGCCGGTGCGGCGGCGTGGCCGATGCGGCGCGAGTTGCACGTCACCGAAGACGACCTGGCGCAGGCGGCGCGCCTGCTGCCACGTGGGAGCGAGCGGCCGCTGGTCCTGCTGCAGCCGGGCGCGACCGACCCGCAACGGCGCTGGCCGGTGCGGCGTTTCGCGGCGCTTGGCGATCTGCTGGCGCGGGAGGGCGCGCTGGTGGCGGTCAACGGCAACGCGCAGGAGGTGGCGCTGGTGCGCGAGCTCGTGGCGGCGATGCGTCATCCGCCGATCGATCTGAGTGGCAAGGCCTCGCTCGGTGCGCTGTGCGGAATACTGGCGCGCAGTGCGCTGGTGGTATCGAACGATACCGGCCCGCTGCACCTGGCGCTGGCGATCGGCACGCCCGCCGTCGGCATTTACTGGCTGACCAACCTGATCGAATCCGGGCCGCTCAGGCAGGAGGGCCATCGCGCGGCGGTGTCGCTGCGGGTGCATTGTGCGGTCTGCGGCGCAGAGAACATCCAGCGGCGCTGTGCGCACGACGCCAGCTTTGTCGACGACGTGGCGCAGGAGGAGGTCAATGCGCTGGCGCTAGGGTTGCTGCGTGAAGGAGGCAGCGTGGATTGGCGCGGGAACGACGGGGCGGCGCGAACGGCCAGGTGGTGACGGGGAACCATGGACCCCTCGGACCCCTTGGCGCCCACAGCCGAAGCTGACGGGCACACCATCGCACTCCTGCGGATGCAACCCCGTCCGCCTGCGCTTACCGCAGCATCAGCAAGGCCCTTGCCTGATCGATCACGGTTTGGGCCTGCTCGCCGAACGGGTCCCACAGACAACGGTGCAATTGCTGGTTGAGCGGCGCCCAGCGGCGGATATCGGCCTTGCTGAAGATAACCACGCTGCGCAGCCCGAGTCCGGCCGCAATATGAGACACGCCCGTATCGTTACAAATCAGCAGGCGCGCACGGCTCATCAAGGCCGCCATGGCGCCGATCGACAGCGGCCCGGCCGCATCGACCGGTGCGCGCCGCATCAGGCGCCCCACAGCGGCCGTCAGCGGCGCCTCGGCGGGCGAGCCGGTCAGCACCGTGGTGAGCCCCGGCCCGATCGCAAGCTGGTCCGCCACTGCCGCAAATCGTGCGGCCGGCCAGCACTTGTCGGCCGAGCGCGCGCCGGGATGAATGCACACGTAGCTGCCCGACGCCAGGGCGCGCGTGACGCCGCTCGCTTCGAGCTCCCGCTCGTCCGCCTCGGTGATCGGAAATTCGAGCTGCTGACCGCAGGCCGGCGCACCGAGCCCGGTGGTCAGTTCCAATAGCCGTAGCGGTTCCGCCCCGGTTTCCGGAAAACGAATCAGGCATTCATCCTCGCCGCCCGCAACCGCTCCGAAGCCCGCCATCGCGCGCGCGCCGAAGGCCCGCACCACGGCGTTGCTGTACTGGCCATTGCCGTGCATCTGCAGCGCCAGGTCGAAGCGGCGCGCGCGCATGCCCGCGTAAAAGTCATCCAGCTGGTCAAGCCTGGCCGCTTGTTCGGGAAACGCTTCGTGGCCGGGAAAGGCGATGAACTCGTCGATATAGCGCCTGAACCGGTTGGCGAACTGGTCCGCCCAGGACAGGCCGACCAGGCTGATGCGCGCTCGTGGCATGGCCGCGCGCAAGGCGCGCAGGGCCGGCACCGCGCACAGCATATCGCCAAGCTGGAGCGCGCGGAAAATGACTACGCTGTTGCTGTCGTGCTGGTGTAACCAGGAAGATGTCATGGCTTGGCGTCATTCATGGGAGTGTCTGTGCCGCCGTCGCGCGGCGCCGGTCGTACCAGGGATAGGACACAGCGCGCGCGTTCGCGTTCAGCGCGGCGCGCAGCGGCTTGATGCCGATCGTGTCCGGTGCGGGTGACATCACCATGGCCGCGCAATCTGTGCTTTGAAAATGCGGTATGCTGCCTGCAGTCCACAACATCCAAGGTTGGCCGCATGCTGCAAATGCCCTCATCTTTTACGCCGCTCATTACGGCGCAATCCCATCCTGACCCGCTCACGTTTGTGTTCCACGGCAGCCGCTTGTTGCTGCGCGAGGCGGATCTGGCCATGCCTTCCGCAGACGAGCTGGTGCGGCTGAATCTGGCGGGCGCACCCCATCCGGTTGGCCTGTTGGGAGAGCGTTATTGCCAGACCTTCTGGTGCGGCAATGAGGAGTTGGCCTTGCCGGGTTACGCCTGGCGCAGCATGCGCTCGCTGTTCGGCGCGCTCGATGAAGACGTGCTCAGTGTGGCGGGCCGTGCCAGCCAGATTGCCGAATGGGCGCGCACGCATCGATTCTGCGGCGCCTGCGCCCAGCCGATGCAGCTCAAAGCGGGCGAGCGCTGCTATGTGTGCAGCGCCTGTGGGATGATGGCGTATCCGCGCATTTCGCCGGCGATGATGGTGCTGATCCGCAAGGGCGACCATGTCTTGCTGGCATTGCACACAGCATCGGCCGCCAAGCGCTTCACGCCGCTGGCCGGTTTCCTTGAAGCGGGGGAATCGGTGGAAGAAGCGGTGCACCGCGAGGTGTTCGAAGAAGTCGGCTTGCGGGTCCACAACCTGCAATATTTTTCCAGCCAGTCGTGGCCGTTTCCGCATTCCCTGATGATTGCCTTCACCGCCGATTATCTCGACGGCGAGATCCGGGTCGACCCGAGCGAAATCATCGAAGCGCGCTGGTTCGGGCCGCATGACGAATGGCCCGAACGCGTGCCGCATTTTTCCGTTTCCACCATCCTGGTCGACGCCCACCGCCCGGCCTGACACGTCCAGGCAGCGCGGCTGACAGCGGCCCTGGCGCCGGCCCTATGGCTTCGGCCCGGTGCCGCGTATCTGGACCGTGCGCTTCATCAGGTCGAACCAGAACGGGGCGCCGAACAAGGCCGTCGAGGCGGTCAGCGCCCAGCCGGCGACACTGAGCGCGAACTGTCGGTTCAGGACCGGCGGAAATTGTTCCCAGCCAATCGGCAAGGCCCACAGCATCTGCAGCGCCTGCGGGTTCAGCGTGGCCGGGGCCGCGCCGATCTGGGCCGCCAGCGAGGGGTGGGCCCACAGCGTGCGGAACAGGTGGATGCTGTCGATGTTGAACAGCGCCGCCAGCAGCAGCGACAGCAACACGCTGATCATCATCGAACGCCGTTTGTAGACGCCCGACACGCGTTCCATCGCGCTATCGAACCAGCTTTCCACCGAGGCCTGGAAACGTGCCATGTCGCCCCCGGCGCGCTGGTAGATGCTCTGCAGCGCACGCTTGATTTGCGGGTCCGGGAGAGCGTCGATGTCGCGCCCGAGCTGGTCGTAGTCGCCCGGAATCGACTGCACCGCGTCGATCAGGGCGATCGCGAAATGCTCGGGCTTGATGTAGGACGGCTTGGCGCCGATGTGTTCCTGCCCCGGCTGGGCCGGGTTGCCGTGCGGATTGACCAGCGCGTGCGCGTACAGGGTGCGCGCCAGGGCGGTGAAATCCGGATCGTTGAGCATGCTCTTGATGCCTTCGAGCAGCCCGCGTGCGCGCAGTTTCAGCGCCGACGCCAGCGCTTCTTGCACCGTGCTGACAATCAATGCCACTGTCGCGTAGCAAAAGGTCAGGCCAACCGCCACTTCAAGGACTGTGCTGCCGAACATAGATCCTCCCATGAGTTTGCAAGGGGTTTGCTATCTCCGACGCTAGCCCAAAGGCGACCTCTAGGGCACAGGTTTGCTCAACAAACTGGGCGCTGTGGCGTACCCGCCACGTTCAACGGGGAAACAGCCCGCCGAGCGCATCCTTGACGCGGTCTTTCAGTTTTTCCTTGCCGCCAGTCGGGATGCTGGCGCCTGTCTTTTGCGCCGCTTCGTTGCCGAGCGCGGCCACATCGACCTGCCACGTCATCTGCGCCAGCGGGCCGCTGAGCGCGACCGGTACCGTCAGCCCGCCCAGGGTGCCGATGGCGGGACCCTCCTGGCCGGTCAGGCCTGGTATCACCGTGCAACGCAAGCGGGCATCGATGGTGGCGTGCGCGAGGTCGAGCTGGCCTTCGCCGCTAATCCGCAGCAGCGCCGTGCTCGCCGTCAAATCGGTATTGCGGGCAACGCCGCGCTCGATCCGGAAACTTGCGCTCAGTTCGCCAAAGCCGGTCGATTCCGCATCGCTGCCCACGCCGGCGGCCGCCTTGGCGTCGCGCACCAGCCGGCCCAGGTCGATGCCGGCGATGACGCCGTCGCGCAGGCGCAGCGCCGCCGTGCCTGCGAGCGCCTCGCGCAGGGCCGTGGTGCTGGCGCCGCGCGTGTTCAGGTCGAGCTGGACGTCGCCACGGCCGCTCAGTGGCGTCTTGCCGGTGGCGTCAAGCAACAGGGGACCGAGGGAGATGCCGCGCAAGTCTTGCACCAGCGTCATGCGCGGCGTGTCGGCGTCGTGCGTGAAATCGATGCTCAGCGCGCCGTTGCCGTTGCCGCCGTACAGCGTGGCCGAGAGCGGCTTGATGGTGGTCTTGCCTGCGTCGGCCAGCAACACCGCATGCACGTTCGCGGCGCGCAGGCCGCCCACGGTCAGCTCGCCCACTTGCAAGGTGCCGCTGGCGCGCAGCCGGGCCAGCGCCGACAGGTCGATGGGCTGGTCCGGCGCGCTGGCGCCTGCTGTATCGACAGCCGACGCGCTAGCCGGCCCGGTCGCCGGCGCCGCCTCCCCCGTACCCGTGCGCGCGCGGTAGCGCGCCAGGTCGACCCGGTCGATATCGATGTCGAGCTGCAGCAGGCCGCCGCGCAGCGCGCCTTTGCCGCTCACGCTGCTGTCGTCGATCTTGCCTTTGAGCGCGGCGGCGATCGCTTCCTTGCCGAAGTCGATCTCGATGCTGCCTTTCAATTTGGCGCGCGACTCGATACCGGCCCGGCTGGACAGGTCGAGATTGGCGTCGAGCTCGGTCATCGCCACCCGGCGCGTGTCGCGGTCGAGCGAAAAGCCGCTTTCGAAAATGAGCACGGTATTGAGCGCCGGCTTGTCGACGCCGATATTGGCCGACAGCGCAACCCGGCTCGGCACCCCGTGCGCGATCGGCCCGGAATCGATGTTCAGGCGCGCGATGTCGAACACGCGCCCGGCCTTGCGGTCGTCGAAGCGCAGGTGGGCGTTGTCGACCCGGATGCTGTCGACCGCGAAGCGGACCTTGGCCGGGCCGGCGCCGGCATTGCCGGCCGCGCCCGCCTGCTGGCCGGGATGTTTGACGCGCGCGGCGGTCAGGTCGTCGATATTCATGCTGCCATCGGTCTGGCGCACCAGGGTGGCGCGCATGCCGCGCAGTTCGATGCGGTCGACCACGACTTCCTGGCGCAGCAGCAGGGGCATCAGCGCGAACGACAGGCGCACGCTGTCGAGTGCGGCGAATTCGCCCTTGCCACCCAGTTCCGACAGGCTCGCCTTGCCCAGGCTCACACCCAGGCGCGGATACAGCGCCAGCCGGATATCGCCGCCGATGGTCAGCGTGCGCCGGGTCTTTTCGTGTACCCGCTCGACGATGGCGCTCTTGTAGGCGTTCGGGTCGAAGCGCGCCGCCACGATGCCCACGGCGCTGCCCAGCACCAGCACGGTGGCGCCCAGCGCGATGACGGCGATCCTGATGCGTGCTTGCATGGCGAAACTCGGAGGCTGGAAAGGCGTCGAGTGTAGCACCGGGCAAGCCCGATGGCATGCCCCTGTTTTCGATATACTTTCGCCATTTTCAACACTCCCGGAACCGGAATATGGCGAACGACGCTAACGCGCAGACAACCACCGTCATCGGCTGGCATCACGATGCCGACGCCGCTTTTGCCCAGGCGCGCGCCTCGGCCAGGCCGGTGTTCCTGTATTGGGGAGCCATGTGGTGTCCGCCCTGCAACCGGCTAAAGGCGTCGGTGTTGTCGCAGCCCGGCTTTGCCTCGCTGGGGACTACGTTCGTCCCCCTGCATATTGATGGCGATGCTGCCGGCGCGCAGCGCGCCGCCGATCGTCTGCAACTGCGTAGCTATCCGACCCTGGTGCTGTACCGCCCCGACGGCACGGAAATCACGCGCCTGCCATGCGAACTGACAGGGCCGCGCTTCCTTCACCTGCTGCAACTGGCGCTGGCGGCGCCGTTGACCGCGTCGGAATCGCTGCAGGCCGCCCTGTCGGGCCAGCGCGCGCTGTCGGCCGACGAATGGCACCTGCTGGCGTGGTATTCCTGGGATACCGACGAAGACCAGTTGCTGGCCGGCCGCAACCTGGCCGCCACCTTGGCCATCTTGCGCGCGGCTTGCGACGAGCCCGCATCGGCACTGCGCCTGGCATGGCACGCGCTGCACGCGGCGGTCTCGGCCAAGGCCGCGCCGGACCAGCACCAGGCCAGCGCCATGCTGCTGGGCACGCTGGCCGACCCGCAAGCGGTGCTGGCGCAGGTCGACCTGGTGACCGGCTACGCGGTCGACCTGGTGCGCGGCTTGACCGCGCCGCAGTCGGCGCCGCGCCTGGCATTGACGGCGGCATGGTCGGACGCGCTGGAGCAGCTGGAATCATCCGACGCCCTGAGCCCGGACGATCAACTGTCCGCCTTGCGCGTACGGGTGCGCATGGCGCGCCTCGGCAGCCCTGTTGCCGGGCTGGACGCGGCATCGCTCAACGTGCGTATCGGCATGGCCCTGGCCACCGCCAATGACCACGTGCGGCGCCATCAGATCCTCAACACCGCAGCCGGCCTGCTGGTCGATGCCGGCCTGCCGGACGAGGCCGAGGGCCTGCTGCTGGCGGCCGTGGCCTGCTCGCTGGCGCCGTTCTACTTCATGCACAACCTGGCGAGTGTCGCCAAAAAACGCGGCGACACTGTAGCCATGCTCGACTGGTACCAACGCGCGTGGGAACAGTCCAGCGGCCCGGCCACGCGCCTGCAATGGGGCGCCACCTTCCTGCTGGCGCTGCTCGAGGCCACAGCGGCCGACGCGGGCCGCATCGGCGCCGTCGCCGCCGCGCTGCTGCCCGAGCTGGAAGGCATGCTCGACGCCAACTGTGGCCGCAACGGCGCCCAGCTCAAACGCATGTTGAGCAAGCTGATCGGCTGGAATGGTGCCAGCGAGCAAGTCGAAATTGTAAAAAAGTCCTTGTCGGCGCACGTCAAGGAATAAATTTAGGGAACCTGTTCCAGATCAGACCCTCAAATGATATTTGAGGTTAAAGACGATGGCACGACCCGAGTTCGCGAGCGACGTTTCGCGCGAAGAGTTTGAAGCGGTACGCGGCATGCTGGAAGCGGCGCGCCGCAAGACGCGTCCGCGCAAGCACGACTTGTACGATGTGTTTTGCGCAGTGTTGTACTTGCTGGAAACTGGCAGCGCCTGGCGCGGCGTGCCGGAGGGCTTCCCGCCCTGGCGCACGGTGCATGAATATTTTACCCAGTGGACGGCGCGACGGCCCGGTGAACCGATGTTGCTGGAAGTCGCGCTGGAGCAGGCCGGCCGCCCGGCCACCGTCGCGGCCCTTCACAAGGTACTGGGACGCCGTTAGCCTGGCGCCGGTTCAGCACCCGCGGCAGCTGCGGGCGCCGCTGCGGCTGCCTTTTCGAACGTCACTGTTTTTTCATCGATGAAAAAGGTGCCGACCGGCTGCCCCAGCGCAGTCGGCTTCGGCTCGGCCAGCTGGGTGCAGGTGAGCGTATCGATCTGGATCAACTCGCCGCTCGAGCGCACCGAATACACGTCGTCGCCGTTCGCGAACAGTTCGACCGACACCTCGTCGAGCGGCACGCTTTCCATCGGAAACGCGCGCTGGCATTCCGGCATGTGCGAGGTCACCAGCGTGAGTGTCATCTGCTTCTTCCAGAAGTATTCCTGCTCGGCACGCACGGTGATGACGTGGTCGTTGCTGCTCTCGGTAATGTAGTAGGTGGCCGAGCCCTTGATACAGCCGGTCAGCAGCAAGGGCGTCAGTACAATCGAGAACCTGCGCATGATCGCTTTCCTGTGGAGTAATGCCAGTAAGTATAGATCAGAACTCGGTGCCCATGGTCAACGACACGCCCGCGCGGCGTGGCCTCGGCAGCGTGCTTTTGAACTCCGACGAACGGCGCGACACGCGCAGTTGCAGGAACCAGGGGCCGTGCTGCCCGGTGCGCGTGTAAGGGAAATTGAAGCGCATGCCGGCGCTCAGGGCGCGTACAAAATTGCGCCGGCCCGCCATGGCGTCGTCGCCGGCATGGCGGCCGTTCAGGAAGGCATGTTGCTCGCGCATGCGCGCTTCCAGGCTGCCGAACGCGGCGCATTGCAGCCACGGCAGCACGCAGGTCGGGGTCGGGGACGAGGACAAGGAGCTGGCAGCGAACGGCGGCAAGGGCGTGTCCAGGGCCTCCCGTGCCAGCAGGCGGGCCATTTCCAGCGGCGCGGCGGAGGCCCCGTCGTGCCCCAGCATGACCGTCAGGCCGCCCACCGCATAGTTGCTGTCGTTGCCGTTAGCCATGCCCCACCAGGCGCTGGAGGACAGGCGCAGGTCGCGTCCGAGTCCGACTGCGGCCGGCTTCGTGATGCGGGCCGCCGCGCCGGTGTAATAGCGCGGCGGCTCGGTCAGCCAGGCGCTGTCGGCGATGCCGAAGCGGGCCAGGTCGTCCGGGAAGCGCGGCTGCGCCATCGCGGCGCCGCAGGAAAGGGTGAGCGTGGCCGCCAGCCACGCTAAAGATGCACTGGGTAAAGTAGCCATGACCGTCACCGCCTCGTTGAAAAATACTACGGAGGAGTTCGATTCTAGACGCGTCGCGCCGGCCCGGTTTGGCCTGGCGCAGGTGTGCCGCGATGGCCGCGCCGGCGCCCGGTTTACTGCCGCTTGCGCTTCCAGAAGCGATCGAGCAGCGGCTTGACGCTGGTGCCGTGCACGACGATCGAGAGCATGATGACGACCACCGTAATCTGGATCAGCTCGCGCGTGAGCGAGGCCGGCAGGCCGTGGTTGAGGGCATACATCAGGTAATACAGCGAGCCGATGCCGCGCACGCCGAACCAGGCGGTAATGCCGCGGATGCGCATCGAGCTGTCCGAGCCGGCCAGGCCGATCATCACGCTCAGCGGCCTTGCCACGGCGAACAGGAACAGGGCCGTGCCGACGCTGCGCCAGTTCCAGTCGTGCATCGACACCATGCCGCCCAGCAGCAGCACCAGGGTCAGTTCCGACAGGCGTTCCAGATGCTCCTTGAACACCAGCGATTCGGCGCTGACGGTCAGCGGCACCCCGACCGGCGCTGCTTCGGCGGCCGGCGCTCCGGCGCCCGAATCATCCCTGGTTTTTTCGGGCACCAGCAAGCCCTGGCGGTCCTTGTGGGCGCCGGACAACACCAGTTCCGTCTGGCGCAAGGCCACGCCGGCAAAAAACACGGCCAGGAAACCCCAGGCCACAAACACCACGCTCAGGCCGTAGACGACGCCGATCAGGCCCAGGCCGACCAGGTCGTCGAGCACTTCGTGCTTGGGGTCTTTGCCGCGCAGCATCCATCCGATGCGGCCCAGCGCCGCTCCGCCCAGGGTGCCGATGGCGATCGCGGCCAGCGTGGCCCAGAGCACGTCGACCAGCACCCAGCGCCAGCCGAAGTCGCCCAGTTCATGCGCGCCGAGCAGACCCAGGCCCAGCATCACGAAGGGGAAGGCCGAGCCATCGTTCATGCCCGCTTCGCAGGTGAGGGTAAAGCGCAGCCGGTCGCGGTCGTCCGGATGGCGCACCTGGACGTCGGTCGCCAGCACCGGGTCGGTGGGCGCGAGGATGGCGCCGAGCAGCACGCCTGCGCCCAGCGGCAAGTCCAGCACGTAGTAGCAAAAGGCCGCGATCAGGCCTACGCTCAGGCTCATCGAGACCCAGGCCAGGCGGATTGCCGGCATCCAGCGCTGGCGCGAGATCGGCACCGGCATCTTGACCCCGGCCGAGAACAGCGAGACCAGCACGGCGATTTCGGTGAGGGTTTCGAGCAGGTGCGATTGCTCGACCGGGCTGAAGGAAAAAATGCCCAGCACCATCGGCCCGAGCCCGAGCCCCACGCCCAGATAGACGATGGCCGACGTGAACGGCAGGCGGGCAATGCTGGTGGCCATCAGGCCCCGCGCCAGCATCAGGCAGCCGATCAGGATGAACCAGTGGGTAGTCGTCATGAGAAGCTTCGGCGCGAGGATGGGAGTGGGCCGATTCTACAGAAGACAACTGTTTCCCTGCACGCTGTTGCCGTACGGATCGAAGCTTCCCGCGGCGTGCGCCCGCCAACAAAAAAGCCGGGACAATTTCCCCGGCCGTTCCCCCGCCGCGCAGGCTGCCAGCGCCCCGCCTTGGCGCGCCGCTTGGCGCGCCGCCTAGCGCTGGTAGGCGCCGATATCGATCGGCGCGTCCCTGGCGCGCGGCTTGCCGGCGATGTCGGCCGCGGCCGCGTGCTCGCCGGTACCGTGGCCGACCCCGGGCGAGCCGGCGCGCAGGCGGAAGTCGGGCAGCGCGCCTTTGCCGTAGCGCATGAACTGAGGCGCTTGCGCCACCGTGCCAAGGTGCTTGAGGCCATTGTTCAATTGCCAGTCGGCGGCGGCGTTCAGATACACCAGGTTGTTACGGTAGCTGTTGTGCGGGCCGGTCGATCCCTGTTCCGAAATGCCATATTTGTTGTCGTACACGATGTTGTTGTGGACGTTGGTGAAATCGTTCGGCCCCTTGATGTAGTAGGGGTCGCCGCCGCCGACCAGGATGCCCGTCATCGAACGCGCGATCGTGTTGTGGCTGACGATGACGTTGGTGGCGTCGTGCCACATCTGGATGGCCGCGCCGCCGATGGTAAACAGCACGTTGTTGGTGACGCTGCCGGTGGTGCTCATGTTGATGCCCTGCACGAAGCGACAGTCGGTCGGGCCGATGTCGTGCACGGTGTTGCCGCTGACCGTGCTCAGGTGGCCCTTGTAGTAGCTGTCGACGCTGATTCCGGCCGCGCCGGCGCTGGTGCAGGGCACGTCCTGGCCGACATGATGCACGTGGTTGTTGCGGATCTGCGAGTCCGAGCCGGCGCTGTAGATGCCGTAGGTCCAGCGCACGCCGCCGTGGGCGTTGCGCCCGTCGACCTGGAAGCCGACGATGTCGACGAAGTCGCCACGGTTTTCCCACGCCATCTTGGTGAGCGAGCCGCGCGGCGGCACCAGGCGGGCGCCGCCGCGCGTGGTGGAGATGTACGAAATGCGCCGTCCGGCGCTGCCGCTCATGGTGGTGCGAAAGCCGCCCGCGTAGGTGCCCGGCGCCACGTGCACGGTGGTGCCGGGCAGGGCGACCCTGGAGGCGCGCACGATGGTTTCGAAGGGCTGGGTCGCGGTCCCGGGATTGGCATCGGAACCGTTGCTGGCGACGTAGTAGTGGTAATTGGCGCTCTGCGCGGCAACGCTGGCGGCAGGGGCGCTGGCCGCGGCCAGCGGCAGGGCCAGGCCGGCGAGCAGCGCCGCCGGCAGAAGTGGGTGGTGGAGCCTGGATCGGTTCATCAACAAAGTCCTTTTCGCCGGATCGTGCTGGGAGATGGAGGCGGATGCCGGAATCGAACCGGCTTCCCCAGCTTTGCAGGCTGGTGCATTGCCATTTTGCTACTCCGCCATGAAGCTAGTGTCCACCCGCGCCGGTCCTCGCTGTGCCGACTGGATCAAACAAACTGTTTGTACGGCGCCCAAAGAAAAGCGGCCCTTGCAGGGCCGCTTTTGCTGGATTGAAAATTGCCGCTTACTGCGCAACCGCATGGTCGTCGGCGCCGGTCGCGCCGCCTTCGGCACGGCTGTAATTATTGATCACATAGCGGCTGGCGAGGTTGGCCACGCGGGTGAGCATCAGGTTGTCGTGCACGCCGAGGGTAAAGCCGGCCGACATGGCGCCGGCGCGCTGGAAGAATTCGGGATTGGCGATCGTGCGGCCTTTGTTGTCGGTGATGTTCAGGCGCAGCAGCACGCCGGAACTGCCCGCCAGCGGCCCCAGGAACACGCGCTTGGCGCCGCGCTTGAAGCTCATCTGTTCGATGACGGGCTGGATCACCAGGGTGCGGCCGTTGGCCTTGCGCGCGTTCCACTCCAGCAGCGACGCCGACAGGTCTTTTTGAATATTCGCCTCGATCTTGTTCAGCCCATCCGGATCGGCCCTGACATCGGGTCCGAACACTACCGGCCGCACTTCGATGCGGCCGAACGCCGAAAACGCTTCGGAGGGCGGTGGATTATTGGTCGAAGAAGCCTTGATTTTGGTGGCGCCGCAGCCTTGCAGCAATACCGCACCAAACAGGCATGAAGCAAACAGCAATGCTTTGGAGGTGATGTTCATGTAATTCCTTCGTGTCGTCGTTTTTATAAGGGGCCGGCAGGTGCGGGCAGTGGCGATAATATAGTAAACCGATCAGTATTCACTAATATATAACTTTCCGGCGGAAACGCACCACAGGGCTGGAACAAGCCGGCCCGGCGCCCGTCTGCCTGCTTGATGCCCCAGTCCGCGCCGATGAAAGCGCGCGCACGGCCGCACTGCGCGGCCTGAATATCCTCGACACGCCGCCCGAAGAGCGTTTCGACCGCATCACGCGTACCGCCCAGCGCGCGTTCGGCTGCCCGATCGCGCTGCTCACCCTGGTCGACAGCGAGCGTCAGTGGTTCAAATCGCGGCGCGGTCTCGACGTGCCCGAAACGCCGCGCAATATCTCGTTCCGCGGCCACGCGATCCTGCGCGATTTTCCCTTCATTACGGCCTTGCCCTTCATTGCAGTGAGCGCGCAAGACGACTCATCGCATGCCATCCGCGTCATTGATCTCCACCCCGGCCCCGTTTTGGTCCCCTTGCGAACATAGCGCCCGCTGCGATTCATCGCCAGCCAGAAAGTAAGCTTGCGTGTTGGCTACCGAGCGCTGAGAAAATGCCTACACAGTTAGACTGGCTCCGCAGCGCTATTGTTTCAATGACACTATTTCTATTCAAGGAGATCCGCATGCTGAAAACGACGTTGATCAAATGTGTACTCGGCGCCGCCGTTGCCACCGCTTTCGCCCTGCCGGTAAGCAGCTACGCCCAGACGGGCGCGGCGACCATGAACACCCCCGCAGCGAGCGCGCTGAACAAGGCGGACCAGAAAATCGTGGCCGACATGGCACGCGCCAACATGGCGGAAATCGAGGCCGGCAAGCTGGCACTGGCCAACAGCCAGAATGCACAAGTTAAAACCTTCGCCCAGCAAATGATTGATGACCACACCAAGGCCCTGAACGACGTGACGCAACTGGCGCAAACCAAAGGCGTCACACTCCCAACCGAGCTCGACAGCAAACACAAGGCGATGGCCGCCAAGCTGGGCAAGCTGAACGGCGATGCCTTCGACAAGGCCTACATGGCCCAGGCGGGCGTGGGTGATCACAAGGCCGTGCACGCGGCGTTGAAAAAATTTGAAGCCAAGGCCAAAGACCCGGACGTCAAAGCCCTGGCCGCCAAAATGCTGCCGACGGTAGAACAGCACCTGCACACGGCGACCGGCATGGTCGGCACCAAGGGCGGCGCCAAGGGCGCCAAAGCCCCGGTGACGGGCGAAGCCAACGACCACACGTCGGCAGGCGGCGCCGGACATGGCGCAACGCCTGGAGGGGCAAAGGTGGGCGCCAAAACACCGGCCCCGGCCGCCGGAGTCAAACCGCCTGTTGTGGGCGATGCAAACGAGCAGAACGCCGGCAAGCGCTAAGGCCTGGATCGCCGTCCGCACCGGTGCAATATGCACGGGTGCGGACTGTGGAGGGCTTGTATCGCCATCGTGGCGCGTTCCCTGTTTGTCGTATTTATCGCACTAATCCCCTCCTGTTTGTGTCCCGCCGACACGTACGGCAGACATATTTTACATTCCCCATAGAAACGTTGCGCCCCGTCATCTGAGCGATGACATGCGAAGCTTATAGTCAGACATCCGCCTTCGCCAATCGTTCAATTTTTCGGGACACCCATGCCAGCCGCCGCCTTCGTCGCACCCTGCCGCAGCCCGCTCCATGACCTGACGGATGGGAGGATGCCGGCATGAGCGAAGCGCCGAACAGCCTGCGCGACCTGATCAGCGACCGCCAGCACGACCGCCTGCTGCGGCTCTCGTTTCCGCACGACGACGGGCCGGCAGCGCCGTTGCTGGTCAACGCGATCGACGCATCGGAAGGATTGTCCCGTCCATTCGAGTACATTGTCGAGCTGCTGTCGGATGACCCGAATATCCAGCTCAAAAGCATGCAGGGAAAGATGCTGTGCGTGCAGCTGGTGCGCAAGGACGGCAGCATGCGCTATTTCACCGGGCTTGTTTTTGGATTCAGCCTGAAGACGGTCGACGGCGGCGTTTCATATTACGAGGCGCGCCTCGGCCCCTGGTATAACTACTTGGGTATGCGCCAGGATAACTACCTGTTTCATAACACCACCCTTTACCAGCAGACCGCCAGCATTTTCAGCGACTACGGCAACCTGGCCGCTTGGGACTGGCGGGTTGGCGGCGCCACGACGGTCATGACCGACGCCTGCCAGTTCGGCGAGACCGACAGCAATTACCTGGAACGGCGCTGGGCCACGGCGGGCATCTTGTATTGGTTCGAGCATACGGAACACGGCCACAAACTGGTGCTCTCGGACGATTCGACCAGTGCGCTGGCCATTGATGGCGATCCCGATGTGGCTTTTCAGCGCCATGGCGGATCGGCCGAAGAGGATGGCATTGGCGAATGGTCGCCCGGGCGCCAGATTACGCAGGGCAGCGTGGCGCTGGCATCCTATGATTTCAAGACCGGCCAACCCGCGACTACCTCGCTGCCGACGGTGCAACAGCAAGGCGACGTCCTTCAGATCGAATCGTACGAATATGCCGGCGCTTACGGTTTCAAGAACAGCGCCAATGCGCGTGAAGTCGCGCAGCGCCAGATCGAAGCGCTTGAAGCGGGCGGCAAGCAATTCGATGGCAGCGGCAATAACCGGCATGCCATGCCCGGTCGCTGGTTCCGGCTGTGCGGCCACTTTGATGCCGCCACGACCGGCGACGACGCCCAGGCGCGCGAATTTCTGATTACCGAAGTCCATCACAGCGCGAGCAATAACTACCACCGCCAGGGCGCCACGCCATCGCATTATGAGAACCGGTTCAAGGCGATTCGCAAGATCATTACCTGGCGTCCGCCGCACGCGCATAACAGCAGCGACACCCGCATTCACGGCATCCAGACCGCCACCGTGGTCGGCCCCGCCGGTGAAGAAATCCACACCGACGAATACGGGCGCGTGCGCGTGCAATTTCACTGGGACCGGGCGGGTAGCAATGACGAAAAAAGCTCCACCTGGCTGCGCGTTGCAACGCCATGGGCTGGCGCCAATTTCGGCATGACCACCATTCCGCGCATCGGGACGGAAGTGCTGGTGCAGTTCATGGATGGCAATCCGGATCGGCCGATTATCACCGGCATGGTACCGAACGTGAATACCATGCCACCCTGGACGCTGCCCGATAACAAAACCCAGTCCGGCATCCTGACCCGTTCCACGCCCGGCGGGGCGTACGAGAACGCCAATGCGCTGCGATTCGAAGACAGGAAAGGCGAGGAGCAGCTCTGGCTGCACGCCGAAAAAGACCAGTTGACCGAAGTCGAGCACGACGAAGACAAATGGGTCGGCAACGACCGGCGTAAAACGGTCGATCGCGACGAAACCAATCATATCAAGCGCGACCGCACGGAGACGGTCGACCGCGACGAAACCATGACGGTTCATCGCAACCGCAGCGAGCGGGTTGACCATAACGAGACCATCAGCATTGGCGACCATCGCGATGAGGACGTGGGCAAGAACGAAACCATCCATATAGGCCGCAACCGTACCGAGACGGTCGATCAGAACGAGCGCATCACCATCGGCAAGAACCGCGACAAGCACGTTCGCAATAACGAAACCGACAAGATCGGAAAAAACTGGTCGATCAAGGTGGCGAAGCTGAAGAAGGAAAACATCGGCATGGCCAATCTGGAAAATATCGGCCTGGCGCGCATGACCAATATCGGCATTGCGTACTCGCTGATCGTGGGGATGGTGCGCAATACCGCCGTGGGGGTGAGCGACTTCCTGACGGTGGGTAAATCGCGCAAGGTGACCGTTGGCGAAACGCAGGAAGTCAGTATTGGAAAAACCGAAACGCGGACCATCGGCCAGAGTCATGTGACGTCGGTGGGCGAGCATCTGGAACTGGTGTGCGGCGCGGCCAAAATTGTTCTGCGCAGCGATGGCAGTATTTTTTTGCAAGGTACCCAGATTCATTTGCAGGGCAGCGCGCAGATCAATGCCGATGGTGGCCTGGTGCAGCTCAATTGCGGCGCCGCCAAAGCCGCGCCGGCCGCGCCGGGGGCGAAGCAGGAGGCGCCTGCGGATACAGCGGCAGCTGCGGGATCGTCGCTGGTCGATTCCGGACGTGCGGGCACGTCCGGCGTGGATGCCGGCCTGGAAAAGCTGATGAGCGGAGAAATGAGTCCCCTGGCCATATTCAAGGAACTCAAGAATCTCGCGCAGACAGCGAAAGCGGTCAAAAACGGCGACGTCGGCGCCATTGCCGGTGTGCTGGGATCGGTGGTCGGTGGCGCGTCGGCGGTGAAGGGCGCCGGCAAAGGTGGCGGCGGTAGCTAATCGTTTCAGTTTGAGGAGGTGTCAGTAATGGGAAAACCATCAGCCAGGCAAACGGATGACGTGGCGCATCCGCGCGGAAGCGGCGCCATTCTGGAAGGCAGCGTCAATGTGCTGATCGGGAGTCTGCCCGCATCGTGCATTGGCGACAAGGTCCAGCACAACGGCGCGCGCGACACCATTGTCGAGGGTGAAAAGACGGTCCTGATCAACGGCAAACCGGCGGCGTGCATGAGTGACCGGGTCAGCTGCCACGGCATCATCAGCGGCGGCTGCATGACGGTTTTGTTTGGGAAGGACAAGGACGAAACCTGCCTGATCGAGGCCGCCGAAGCAGGCGCGATGACGGTCCAACCGGGGAAATGATGATGATGACGGACGACGCCACGCGTAAGGCGCTGCACCGGCTGCTCGGCGAGCATAGCGGGACGCTGTATGCCTTGTACGACGCGGCGGCGGATAACGGTTTGCTGTCCGATCTGCAGCGCGACGGTGTGACGCACGAGTGCCTGTATAGCGGCACCAAGGAAATCACGCTGCGCAACGTGGCGCCGTATTTGATTCCCTGCGCGCAGTTCGGGGCGGATGCGATGGCATTCGTTGACCAGGTCTGGCACCGGGGCGTAACGATGCTGGTGGAGTCCGATGCGGGATGCGACGCGCTCAAGATTCAATTGAAGAAAAACAGCTTCGTTAGGAATAGCGAGGGGGTGGAGTGCTATTTCCGCTATTACGACGCGCGGGCGTTTGCACGTTTTGTACGGATGACGAATAACGAACAGCTGGGCCAATTTTTTGGAAGTGCGTGCCGGAAGATCTATTTCGAGGATACCGGTAGCGGGAAAATTATCGGGTTGACTGGGAAGAAAACATCCCTAATTAGCCGGATTTTTGACCCAGGTGTGATGCAGTTTGAGGTACGCGATATCGATCCATACTGAGAGGGCGGAATGATCGAGTTCACCAAGGAACAGGAAATGCGGGACATGCGGCAGGAATGTAGAGTCTGGACCGGACTCATGGTTGAGGCGTGGTATTGGAGCAATTATGCGCACGCAACCGATTATTTACCCACCACGTTGGTTTTGGATTTGCAAGAAGTCTACTTCCGTTGCCGTCATAGCGGTGTTGATAATGCCTCTTCCATTTCGCTGTTGGGATTCCTCGTACTCAGAGCGAAGATGCTGAGATGCTCTGAAGTTGATGTGAATTCTATTGTCGAATATTTTTTGACTTATGCCCAAATTGGGAAAATTAATTACGCGCAGACGTGGATTGAGATTTACCTCGAGGAGGTAATTTAAAGTGGGCAAAACTGTTTCTGCCCCACGGCCCGCCAAGTCGGAATTAAATCTTCCTGAATATGATAAACATGAGCTTCAGCTCCAACGCGATCTTGTTGCGAAAGCAAAGGAGTGCGCGGTTAGTGCCAAGTTAGCGAATGACGAGATAGATAAGTTAAGCAAGCAAAAAGTAAAGTTATCAAAGAAGGATGTACATTACGTTGCTCTGTCGGATGAGATTGACAAAAAAATGGCGGCGCATAAAGGAGTTGCATCTCAGAAATGCAAATTTCATCAGCCTATATGCGTGCCTTCCAATGATGCGAAAAAAATAGCAACTCCAAGGTCGATGGGTGAAGAGTTGAATAAGTCATATGGAACAAAAATAGATTTTGATCGGTTATCAAAAGTGGAAGGTGGAGAGCATACGGTGGCTTACATTCCATGGTGACCATATTTAAAAGAAGATAAGCCGAAAATTGTATTTTACGGAAAGACACTGTCAAAAAATATTCCGCGGCTAGCTGGGGCAAAAGGGAAAAAACCAGAAAACAGATCTGGGGTAACGGTCGGGATTGGAGTTGATTTGGGGCAAGATTCGCCTAACGGTTTTTTGCAAAAAATGAAAAGAAGAAACACTGGTACGCAAAAAATTCCGGAGGAGGAATTGATAAGGTTGCATGAAAAAATTACGCCATATTTTCAAAAATTTGGCGGAGAGGCATGTCAATTTTTGCGTGAGAACCCCTTGGTTCTTACCCTGGATGAATCGCATTTTCTTAACAAGGTCGCCCATGGCGAGCTTCTAAATAAGACAATTCAAGATTATAGTTCTATAGCAACTAAGAAGGGAGCGAAAAAATTTACAGAATTGCCTACGGAGCAGCAAACAGCATTACTTTTAGATGGATATAATCGCGGCACGGTAAGTGAAGATCTGATCAATGCAGTTATTCGCGGAAATAACAGTGTGGTGCATGCAGCGCTGAATCGTAAATAATATGAGGGAGGTGGTATGAGCAGAGTGATGTACCTTTTTGTATTTGTATTTTCTGTGACTTATTTAAATGCTGCCGAGGCAAAACAAAAAATGAGGAAATTTACAAATCCTACTGCTCAGTTTGTCGGGACCTGGCGTGTTGAGGCCCACGATTTCCGGGAATTTTTTGCCGGCCCAGATAATTTGGCGATCCAGCTTGAAAACCAGGCTGCTTCATTTCCAGTGGGCCAAAAACTTAAGATTGAATCGACTGGCGCTGCAGTAATGCCCGGAACCTACAACACTGAGAAGAATAGATTCGAGGGACCCGTAGGTGAGACATTGTTGTTTACCTTTATGTCACCACTAGAAGAAAATCTTTGTAAGGGGTACTGGAACTCTGTCTGCGGTGGAGGCGTTTCCGAAACTGAAAAAGATTTTATGATTGTGGAAATTTATCGGTGGCATGCTGATGATATCAAACTGGCGAAAATGTGGCCGGAAGTTAAACACGTCACCTATTCTTTAGTTTCCTTGAATAAGCAACATTCTTTCAAAGTATGGATGACCAAAAGCGGAAAATTGATTCTGCCGATATTTCTTGAAGGTAAATCTAAAGAGGGTAAGCCATTTGGCGACATGGGGGTTATTCTTAAGCGCATCGAGGCCCGAAAAGAATAAAATGAAAACAGTTCAGTATGCAGCATTGATACTTTTGCATCATGGTACGACCTCGTTCGCGCAAGACTGCCCGCTAACAAAACACTCAATATTCTCAAACGTCACTTCCGCAATCTCGCGCATCGCCTCCACCGTAAAGAACCCCTGGTGCCCGGTCACCAGCACATTCGGAAACGTCATCAAACGCTGGAACACATCATCCTCGATGATATCGCCCGAGCGGTCGTGGAAAAACAGCGACCCTTCCTGCTCATACACATCAATCGCCAGGAACCCCAACTGGCGCGATTTAAGCGCGGCGATCACGGCCGGCGTATCGATCAACGCTCCGCGCGAAGTATTCACCAGCATCGCCCCGCGCTTCATGCCGGCCAGGCTGTGGCGGTTGATCATGTGCCTGGTCGTGTCCATCAACGGACAGTGCAGCGACACGATGTCCGATTCCGCCAGCAAGGTCGGCAAGTCCACCATGGTCCCCAGCGCGCCGAACTCGGGCGCCGGAAACGGATCATGCCCCAGCACGCGGCAGCCGAAGCCCTTGAGGATGCGCGCCGTCGCCAGTCCGATCTTGCCGGTGCCGACCACACCCGCGGTTTTTCCGTGCAAATTGCTGCCCAGCAGTCCATCAAGCGCAAAATTTCCTTCGCGCACACGCGCGTAAGCCCGGTGCGTGTTGCGGTTGAGCGTCAGGATCAGCGCCAGCGTGTGTTCGGCGACCGCTTCCGGCGAGTAGGCCGGCACGCGCGCCACGAAAAACCCCAGCCGCTGCGCGGCCTCGATATCGACATTGTTAAACCCGGCGCAACGCATCAGCACCGCGCGCACGCCCAACTGGTGCAATGCTTCCAGCACCGGCGCGTCGAGCCGGTCGTTGACGAATGCGCATACCGCATCGCAGCCCTGCGCCAAGGCCACCGTATGCAGCGCCAGCGCCGCTTCCTGGTATTCAAGCTCGATATGCCGCCGCTCTTCGCGTGCCGCCAGCGCTTCGTCCAGAAAACGCCGGTCGTAGGCCTGGGTGCTGAAAATGGCGATTTTCATTGTCGTTGGTTCCCGCTTGATTGGAAATGCCCCATCATAGCCCGGACGGGCTGGCACACTCACGTTTGTGCTGATAAATGAAATGGCGCAATCGATGCGCTGTGTGCGCCCTGGCACGCGTATGATTGGCTGGCCCGTCCCCAACTCATCTTGCGCGCCGCCAATGCTGAAAATCGATCCTGAATTACTGAATAACGCCAGCCCGTCGCCGCACCGGCGCGCCCTGGAACAGGGATATCGCTGGTTGCGTTTCGAAGACGGGCTGGAACAGCAATTCCACGACTTCTATATACAGGGACACGTGGCGCGCGTGCGCCTGGCCGCGTATGTGTGCATTGCCCTGTTTATCATGTTCGTGATTCTCGACCTGGCCACGCTGCCCGCGTTTGTGTCGATCCGCACGGTCAGCATCCGGATCGCGCTGATAATTCCGAGCTTTGTTGTGGTGCTGCTGGCCAGCTATCGCGCCGCCTGGCGACCGTATCTTGGAACGGCAGTGTTTTCGGCAGCGCTGGTCACGGGACTGAGCACCGTCGCGGTCATCGGCAGCGCGCTCGATACCGGCTACCAGATCCCCTACGAAGGCATCTTGCTGGTGGCGTTGTTCATCTACCTGATCGCCTGCCTCGAATGGCGCCGCGCGCTGTTGGCCAATATGGTGACCTTGTGCGCCTTCGTCATCATGGAATTCACGCTGCAAACCGATCCACGCGCGCGCCTGTACCAGATCGTCTTCATGTGCGCGGCCAATGGGGTGGGTGCGTACGGTGCCTACTTCCTCGAACACAGCATCCGTACCACCTTCCTGGTCAATACCCTGCTGCACGAACTGGCGGCGCTCGATGGCCTGACCGGATTATCCAACCGGCGCACCCTGAATATCCACCTCGAGCGCGTCTGGCGCCAGGCCCTGCGCGACCGGCAAACGGTGGCGATTGCCATGATCGATATCGATTATTTCAAGCGTTATAACGACCGCTATGGGCACGCCCGTGGCGACGCGGCCCTGAAAGCGGTGGCCGATGTTATCGCCGTCCAGGCGCGCCGCCCGCTCGACCTGACCGCGCGCTATGGCGGCGAAGAATTCGCCGTCATCTGGTATAACCCGATCCCCGGCGAATTGCAGGCCATGGGCGAGGTGCTCACGGCGGCGGTGGCGGCGCTGCGGATCGAGCATTCCGACAGCGACCTCGGCAGCCTGAGCGTCAGTATCGGCGTGACCATCGGCCTGCCGTGCGCCGGCGACGATGCCGCAGCCCTGCTGCGCGCGGCCGACCAGGCGCTGTACCAGGCCAAGCACCAGGGCCGCAACCAGGTCGTGGTCAGCGAGCCGGTGGCGGCGTTGGTGTAGCGAAGAAAAGACACAAGCCATCCGGCAATTGCCTGTTTATCCGTCTCTTGACCGGATATGTTTACCGAAATTACTTTTTGTTATAGTGTCGGCATTATTTCAACAGCGGGAGATGTGGACATGAACGGAGCAGGCGGAACCAGCGGTGGCACGGGCCAGTTTTTTCTCGGCCTGATCATGATGTGCGGCGGCTTCTATTTACTGCTTAACGGGATCGTGGTCAGTTCCGACTTCGGCTTCGGTTCGCGCATGTTTGGCTTCGGCTCGCGCTTCGGCGTCAGCGGCGGCATGGTCATGATTCCGATGATTATCGGGATCGGCATGGTGTTCTACAATTCCAAGAATTACCTTGGCTGGCTGATTGCCCTGTGTTCGTTCGCGGCGCTGGTATTCGGCGTGATTTCGTCGGTCAGCATGAGCCTGCGCACCATGTCGGCCTTCGAACTGATTTGCATCCTGGTGCTGGCGATCGGCGGACTCGGTCTGTTCCTGCGTTCGCTCAAGCCGTCGGAACCGACGCCACCACGCTCGCAATAAGCTGCGGGCCATGCGCTTGATGGCGCATGGCCCGCAGTCAGCCGGCGCCGGTACGCATGCGCAAGCGCGCGCGCCAGGCGCCCAGGGCCGATAAGGCAGAGTGAAATTCGCGCTCGATCAGGTCCGCTTCGGCGCTGGTGACCACACCATCCATCAGCGCCTCCGAGACCGCTTCGGCTACGGCCCCGACTTCGCTCATGACCCGGCACACCGTCTGCGACAGATCGTCGCGGCCGACCAGTTCCGGCTGCGGCACGATGAAGGCGGCCATGCCGTGCCGGTTCAGCAAGGCATGCAGCGGCATCATCGCTTCCTGCACCCCGGCTTTGTGGCAATGCTCGACGATGATGGAAACTTCCTCGAACGAGGGGTAATGTGATGAAATGGTGGGCGAGAGCTTATTGCGCAGCACATTGGCGGAAATGCCGATGTCCTTGGCCAGCATCTCCAGGCCGCCGGGATAGCGGCGCGCCACGCTGTAGAGCGCGTCGTGCTGGTTCATGTCCAGATATTTACGAGTCATGGTAAATCTTGCCTTTTTTAACCGGTGCATTGGCAGACGATGTGCTGTTATGCTTCTTTCAACCTTCAACCCGGCCTAATAAAAATGAAGTCAACTCAGATTATGTTGCTGCTGGCTCTGCTGCTACCCGCCGCAACCACGCTCACGGCCGCAGCGAAGCCGTCGTCAAGTTCGAGTTCGCGGTCGAGCTCAAGCTCGTACAAGAGTGGATTTTCCTCCCAAAAATCCAGTCCTACAAGTAGCAATCGGTCAACATCGTCGAACAATTCGTCGTTTGGCTCGTTCGGCAGCCGTTCGTCGTCGGCGTCGCCGCCGTCAGCGCCGCCCCAGCGGTCCGGGTCGTCCTGGGGGCAGCGCTCGCAAGAGAGCGCGCCGCCGCCACAAAAGTCGGGTTCGGCGTGGTCGCAGGGCAGCAGTGCGGATGCGGGCAGGGCGGACAAAAAGGGCGGGTCCGGCGGTTTCGGGTCCTTCGGCGGGGCGCCTGCGCGGCAGGACAGCGGCGCCCAGCCAGTGCAACAAAAGCCGGGCTCGGTGCTGTCGCAACGTTTGAACAAGGGCAACGCCGAAGCGAATGCCTTGCGCACCCTGGAGGCGCGCCGGGCGGCCGAGCAGGCGGCGAATGCGCCGCGCGATATCCGGCCGGTGCCGCCGATCCAGCCGTCCGGCGGGCAGTACGGCAATGCGAATGGCGGGCAAAATGGCGGGCAATATGGCGGCCAATACAACGGCAACCGGAATGGCCAATATAACGGCAATGCGCCGATTATCGTGCCGCAGAATAATAGTAACGGGATGGGCAGTGCGATCCTGGGTTTTTTACTGGGCCGCTCGATGTCCAGTTCGCATGCGAATGGCGGTTATCAGGGCAATACGAACAATAGCGGCATGGCCAGCGCCACGCCGGGCAGCAGCGCCAGCATCCCGGCTCCGGCAGGAACGGTCGAGGCGCCGCCGGAACGCTCGCTGGGTAAATCGCTGTTGCGTACTTTTGTGTGGCTGGTGATTCTCTCGGTACTGGGCTGGATTGCTTATCTGGGATGGAAGTTTTTAAGGCGCGGCAAAGCGCCGAGCACCGCAAACTATTCTTTTGATCGGAATTGAGATGGGCTGGAAGAACGCATTTGACTATATGCGCGGCATTGCAGGCAACCATGGCGCCGATGGCAAAGCCCGACGCGAAGATGATGGCTTGCCGCTGGGCGCGCGCATCGGCGGCATGCTCAAGCTGCAGATGTCGCCCCTGATCCGGGCGCAGGCCAACGGTTCCTTGATCGCCATGCCGCGCGACGCCGACACCTTGATCCAGGCGGTATCGAAGATCAAGCTCAATCTGGCCGGCGGACTGTATCGCTATTACCTGGCCAAGGGCGACGATGACGCCAAGGAGAAGTTTTTACAGCTGTACGCCGATGAAAAAGGCCAGGTTGCCGAGATCATGTACTGCACCCAGCTGGCACGGGTGATTCCCGAAACGGCGGAAGACCAGGACGCCTACACCGGCCGCGCCGGTTTCGGGCTGGGCGACCAGACCTACACCTTGTGGCGTGCGCAGCTCGACGATGTCGGCCTCTCCGAAGAGGAACTGGCCACGGTGTTCGGCGAGAGCGACCGCCTCGATTATGTGCGCGATGCGGGCGACCGCAACGCCAGTTTTGTCAGTCCATTCACGGGCACCGAAACCCGGATCGACGACGCCGGCGGCGAAAAGGGGCTGAAGCAGGAAATGTATTTCATGCCGTATGTGCGCGAATTGCCAGGCGGCGGCAGCGAATTTTTGCTCATTACGACGGAGATACTCTCCAGCGTGAATGGCGATAACTCAAAACGCGGTATCCATGTCGATTTCGTCATTGGCTTACCGGTGGAGCAAGAACGGGTCGTTATCCAGTAACGGTTCGGTAAAGGCAGTTTTACTTAACAACGAAAGGGATTCAAGATGAGCAATGCAAGTGGATGGGGACTGACGGCGCGTTTGATTTCGAAGCACTTCGGCGTGCTGGGCGACCGTATATCGTCAGCGATCGCCAATTTTGACCCTGAAACGGCGACCGAAGCCGACCGCGACCGCCTGGCGGACACCCTGCGCGCCACCGCGCAAGTGCTGGCATCGGCACGTTCCTCTTTCGAGAAGGAACATAAAGATGTGGTCAGCCTGCGTGAACTGATCGCCAACGACGAAAAAGCCACGGAAACGCTGGCCGAGCGTCTGGCCGCCGGCAAGATTTCGGAAGCGACCGTCACCATGTTCTGCGACGAACTCGAAGCGAACAAGAGCCGCCTGCCGCAAGAAATTCAGGAAGAAGCCGACGCCAAGGCGTACATGGACGAGCTGCAAAAGATCATCGACGCGCTGTCCAAGCAGCTCGCCGAGTTCGATGCGCAGGCCAAAAAAGCGCTGCAGCAGCTTGCAGCGGCCCAGGCGCAGAAGGATCTGCAATCGATGCGCGCCGAGCGCCAGAGCCAATTGGCTGGCCTGACCGGCATGAAAGGCAATTCGACCGCCTTGAATGCACTGACGCGCCGCGCCCAGGAAGTGAGCAACGAAGCCGAAGGCATGCGCATCGTCGCCGACATCGGCCAGAAGCCGCTCGACCAGGCTGCGGAAATCGATGCGATCCGCAAGTCGGTGCAGAACGATACCAGCGGCGAAACGGCGCTGCAACGCCTCCAGCGCCTGTCGGGCAAACCCGCCGCCGCATAACATCGCAGCATCCGCGCCCGACCGTAATATCTTTAGCCGTTAGTTTAATAGCCGTCATTCCCGCGCAGGCGGGAATCCAAGGCACCGTCGCTCAGCCAAGATTCCTTGGATTCCCGCCTGCGCGGGAATGACGGCTTCATATGGCGGTTGGGCGCACATGAAAACGGCCTCTTTCGAGGCCGTTTTTTTTTATGCTATCACCGAAGCGCGCATCAGAAATCGACGGTAAAACCGGCGCCGATCGAGCGCTGCGAATAGTTATAGTCGACCAGGCTTTGTCCGTATCCCGAAAACGCCTGCACATAGCCCTTCAGGTTGGTCGCCAGCGGATACGCAATCGCGGCCTGGATCGCGCCATGGTCGGTCGACATATTCCGGCGCGCCATGATCGAATACTCATAGCCATCCTTGCGATAACTCGCGCGCACGTCGCCGCGCGCCAGGTAATCGGTGATGTCCGGATTATCGTTGTTGGATTTGGCGTTATCCAGGCGGCGCCACAGGCGCGCGGTCAGCGCGAAATTGCCGTTGTCGACACCGACTTCGGTGTACAGGCGGTTCCAGCTGCGCGACAGGGTCGAGGTTTGGCCGTTCGACTGGTGAATCAGGCCAAAATTGACGAAGCGCAGGTTCATCCCGCCGAACGATTTATTGATCGGCACCACCGCCATTATTTCAGGCTGGTAGTTCGTTTCGCGGAACGGGCTCGATTGCGAACGGTTGTACGCCTGCCAGAAACTCTGCTGGGTGTAACCGAGCCAGATATCGACCGGCAAGCCGGCGACTTTTTCGGCGGCCTTCATTTTCAGGCTGAGCTGATAGGTCAGCTCGACGCGCTTGGTTTTCAGGCCGGCCGGGGTGAAGTCGCGGTACGGCGCATCGTTCGACGAGGTGCTGTAATTGGCCACCAGCAGGTAGTTTTCGCGGTGCGGACGCACGGCAAAGGTACCGCGGCGCGATGCATCGCTCAACTCCCACAACTGCTCCAGGCGCGAAATCGGCGTTTCCGGCGGCGCCGGGGTGTTGGAGGCCACGGCCGGGATCGGCTTGGCCGGCTCGGCGGCGACGGTGGCGTCCGGCGTTGGATTACCGGCAACGGTGTCGGCCGTGGCGGCCTTGGTCAGCGTGTCGAAACATCCCAGGCGCGCGCTCGGGTCGCCAAGCATGGAGCAGCGCAGCATTTGCTGCTCGAGCTCGCCGGCCTGGGCGACGCCGGCGGAAATGAAGAGGGTGGTCAGGAGGAGGGGCAGTCGGGCGGCGTGCATGTAGTGATGTTTCTAAAATGACAAAGGGAGGTTACTGTAGCGCAATATGAGAAAAGATGTCGCGCTGCATGTAACTATATGTGCGGAACGGCCTCAAGTGTTGTTTGACGGGTCGATATATACGGCGTTCTCAAGCAGGATCGGCTCGGGCACCTCAAGCACGAGGCGGTCGATTTTTTCGTACAGTGCCAGCCGGAATTCATCGCGGTCCAGGGAAAGATGGCAGCGCCGGTGGCAATTCGGGCACAGCGCGGCGGTGTTCGCGGTTGTATCCGAGCCGTGACTGGCGAGCGGCATGACGTGGTGCACTTCCAGGTAGGGAAAGCCGTCGGTGCCCGTGAACGGCGCCGGCAGGTCGCAGCCTTCGCAGATGCCGTCGGCGACCTTGAGCACCCAGGCCTTGACCGCAGGATCGCGCACGTAGCGCAGGCTGTGCGTCATCACCTGGGTGGGCGCGGCCGATCCGGCCGGCACGCCGCCCTTGCCTGGCTGGCGCAGCAGCGCGCTCACCTTGCGCGCCAGTTCGCGCTCGTCGGCGGTGCGCTGGTACATCGTGAGCGTGTCCAGGCCGTTCGCTTCGAGCATCTGTTCGATGCGCAACTTGACGCTGCTGCCGACGTTCCTGGCGGGACGATAGCCAGTGATATGCGGCAGGCGCAGGTCGAACAAAGTGGAGGAAATATTCTGCATGCGAAATTCGACAGCGGACTTGGTGCGCGCGCCAAGGGCCGTCTCGCGCAACTGACGGTTCACTTCCGCCTTGTTGATGGGCTCGCCAGCCAGCTCGCTGCGCAGCATCGCCACGTAAGCCCGCACCGAGGCGGCCAGTTCCTCGTCGGTCCAGTCGCTACTGGCGGTCGATGCCTCGGGCGGAGAAGAAACAGGCATCTGGACGGGTGGGCGCGATCGGTAAGGGAACGCGACCAGTGTACCAGGTGTTCAATTTCTTTTATATAAGCTTTCCGTGCTGGAAAAGTGATTCCATCGTCGCTTACTGTGCGATCCCATACCCCAGCATGCGCACCGCCTGGCGAAATTTGTCTTCCCGGCTTTGCAGTACTGCCAGATGACGCTTGCCCGCGCGCATGCACAGCGCCGCTGTGTCTTTGTGTTCGGCGATCAGGTCGGCCGTGCCCGCGTCGACGCACTCGATCAGCACACTGGTGCCGAGCACGCGCATTGCCTTGCCCTGCTTGTTGCAGGTGCGCAGGAAACCTTCCACTTGTACCGGCAGAGGTTGGCTATCGCGCGACTGCAGAAACGCTGCCAGCTGCGCCGTATCGTGGCCGCGCTCGACCGCGAGCATGGTTTTTTCGCGGTCCAGACGCCACAGGCTGGCGCTGTCGCGGCTTGCCCAGTTTTCCAGTAGAAGCACATCTTCGGCCGACAGGCTGCCATGCGTCACGCCGATCTGCAGGCTGGCGCTGACCGACAGGGTGCACGAGGCGGCCTGTGCGGGCGCGGTGTAGGATGGACTCAGGCCAAGACAATATGCGCCCAGCTCGGTCAAGCGGACATGCATCAAGCCGTCGTAACGCGACAGGAAGCTCATGCCCTGGCCACCCCATAAGTCCTGGAACCGGGGGCGCGCATCGTGCGGCGAGCGGTAAGCCAGGTCGATCATGCCCAAGGTGGCGCAGTATTCGAACAGCACGCACAGCAGATAGCGCCGCTCGAAGATATCCCACTCGTCGTCGGTATAAGCAAGGGCGCCGTAATTGGGGTCTTCCAGATAGAGCGACCACGGATCTTTGGCTACCGCCAGCGGCGCGCCTTCGGCCCGCATGAAGCGCCCCAATTCATCGACCTCGACCCAGCGTGCGGCGGGGCAGTCTTGCAAGAATTGGCCGACGATGGCGCGCCGCGCAGCGACCGGCGTCAGGCGGCCCTTGCCTTTCTGGCCCTTGATCGCGTCGACCCGGTTGAATTCGTCGAACATGGTGGAGCTCAACCATTTCCGCCAAATGCCGCGCAGCACGTCGGCCGGTGGCGCTTGCAAGGCCTTGATGCCGGCCGGGGTCAAGCCGAGTTTGCTTCCATGCAATTCCGCCAGGCCACTAGCCTGCAGCAGCAGCGGCCACGCCACAGGCTTGATCGCGCCAATCTGCTGGTCCGCATCGGCGCAGTCGGCGGTGGCGTCATAAAAATCCCCGTTGGCAAGCTTGCCTTCGATCGCACGCAAGGCGGTCACGCCCGGCATGCGCGTTTTATCGCTGACGGAAATGCGCTTTTGATCGACCATGCGCAGCATGGCGACGACCTCGTACAGGGCATCGGGCGCCGTATTGCGCTGCGTCAGCGGCGGCGCATCGCCCTCGTCATCTTGCGCTGGCTGTTCCGGTTCGGGCAAAGCGGCAAGGCTTGTCAGGAAATTTGGCGCAGGCGCCGGGCAAAAGGCCGCCACGCGCAGGCGAAGTTGCGCAGGGAGAAGGATGCTCCCGTCATGCTCGAACAGGAACAGGTTCAGCACGTTCATCGGGCCACGCTGAGAGCCGGATTTTCCAGGATGATGAAAGCGTGGGACTTGACCGTACTGGGCGGCAAAACGTTTGCCATCGAACCTGCCTTGGACGTCGTACGCCGCTTCGCGTACAGCCAGTTGCTGGCAGGGGTCGAGCATCGCCCAGACACGTGGCAAGCCAGTGTCCGACATTTCGTCGAGGAGCGCAGCGACCAGCAAGTCTTTGCGTGTCACCGCCTTGGCGTCGGAGAAATTGGCAAGCAACTGCTTGAGGATGTCTACGGTGAGACCATGCAGCGCGTCAGATAAGCTATTCATTGGTGGGCGCGAATCAACGGGAACGTAAGCATGACAAGCCTTGCGCCACGCGTCAAGCGCGGGGTATCAGTTGATCAGCTTCAAGCCAGGCGGCAGCGATTCGCCCAGAATCCAGCGCTCGGTCGCCTGGTCGAGCTGCACCACCTGCTGCACCATGGTCATCGTCGCCGGTGGGGCGTTGATCGCCAGCAGGCGCTGCACGATGCGTTCGCGCAAGGCCAGCGGCAAGTCGCGCGCACGGTCATCGGTCATGCGCGCCAGATGCACGGCGGCAAAGGCGGCCGACTCGACCTTTTTCCAGTCGAGCGCCAGGATGGCCTCGAGCCAGCCTTCCACCACCTCGGTCGGCACCACGTCGTGCGTGCTGCCATGGAAGGGCTGGCGCGCGCCGATACGGCCCAGCGCCCACAGGTAGCGGCTGGCGCTGGTGTTGTCCTTGGCCGGCACGGCTGGCGCCGCCTGTATGCGCTCGAGCAGCCAGCCGCCGATTTCGGCCTTGTAGGCGACCGGAATGCGTTCGAGCGAGGCGCCAAGGCGCAGCATGTCGTCGTCGCTACCGGCCACCACGGTGGCGCTGGCGTCGCCGCCTTCTTTATTGGTTTGCAGGTTGAAGGCGAAATCGTCGAGCAGGCGCAGCTGTTCGGTAGCGCCCAGCCCGCCCGCGACGCGGCGCCACAGGGTCCACCATTCGGCGCGCGCCTGTTTGTCGTCGGCATGGCGTACGCCGGACTCGAACAGGGTCCACAATTGCTCCAGGCGCCAGTCGTCGAGCGCATGGCCGAAGCCGGGACGCAGGCAGTAGCCGGCCAGGTTCAGCCACACGCGTTCATGCTCGGTGGACCGGTGCCGTCCGCGCGCGCGTTGCCACAGGGCGTCGAACAGCTGGCGCAGCAGGGATGTCGGCCATTGCTCGCGATCACCCAGCAGTTGCTCCAGTTGCGCGCGCAGCTGCTTGACTTCCTTCGCCGTCACCTGTTGCGCTTTCTTGCCGAAGACGCGGTCGATCTTGTCGATCGCGGCGGTCAGTTGCGGCGAGGGCGCGCCCTCCGGCTTGTCGCCCGCACCAGCGGCGTTGTCGTGGCGCAGGTCGAATTCCAGCAGCCAGCGCTGGCTGGCATCGGTCAGGTTGACGCAGTGCATTTCCAAGGTGCCGACCTCGGTCAGCGCGGTGGCCAGCTGCACGGCCGTTTCTTGCTTGTTGCCTGCGGACGTGGCGCCTTGCAGCACCGTCGCAATCGGCGGCAGGCGCACGTATTTCGGATCGTCCAGCTCGACCAGTTCGCCGGGCAAGGGCGGGGCATCGGCGCCGTCGGCGTTCGAGGTCATCACATGAAAACGCACCGGTTGCCCCAGGCGCAAGGCGAAGGTACGGTCCGCAAGCAGGATTTCACGGCCGCTTTCGCTGCCGCGCGGCAGGATGCAGATGCCGCGCTTCGGTCCTCGCTTGGCCTCGGCTTCGTCCAGCACCAGGAAGTAGCTGCGCGCCGCGCCCGCGTCGATGCGCGGCGCCTGGCCTTGCAGCGCCAGCGCATACGCCACCGCGCCACGGGCCACGGCCACATCCGGATTGTCGTTGTGCAGCAGGCGCAGGGGCGCGCCGCGCCAGTTGCCCAGGGTGTCCTGCAAGCGTTGCACCAGCGCGGCGGCGCGGAACACGCCGCCGTTGAGCAGCAGGGTATCGGGCATGGCTGTGCCGTCTTCCTGCGCCGCTTGCAAGGCACTGGCGTGTTGCTGCAAAAAGTCGGCGATGTGACGGGTGACGGCCGCATCGCGCGCGTACGGTAACCCGAACTCGACGATGCCGGCGCGCGCCTGTTGCACCCGCTCGGTGGACGCCACCAGCGGGAAAAATCCATCGACGATGACGCTGCCGACTTCCTCTTTGGTGAGCGACACCGAACGCATGCCGCCGATCATGCGCGACCCGCTGCCGAGCAAGGTCACCTGGGCCTGCCCGGGCGCATCGGCCGCCAGCAATTGTTCCTTGGCGGCGCGGCAGCGTTCCATCAGCTGCGACAGGGCGCCGGAGGAAAGGCGCGGCGGCTCCGTGCCCGCCATCTGCGCCATTTTCGCTTCCGCCACATGGGCCAGCGCCAGGTCCATATTGTCGCCGCCGAGCATGACGTGGTTGCCCACGCCGATGCGCGTCAGGTGCGGCTGGCCATCTTGCAACTCGACTTTGATAAGGCTCAGGTCGGTGGTGCCGCCGCCGACGTCGCACACCAGCACCATGCGCGTGTGCGCCAGTTCGCCTGCCAGCTCGCCGCGATGGCGGAACAGCCAGTCGTAGAACACGGCCTGCGGCTCTTCCAGCAGGCGCAGTTGGTGCAGCCCGGCCTGGCGCGCCGCGGCGAGGGTCAGCGCACGCGCGCCTTCGTCGAAGGAGGCCGGGACCGTCAGCACCAGGTCCTGCTGTTCCAGCGGACTATCGGGAAACTTGTGGTTCCACGCTGCTCGCAGGTAAGCCAGGTAGCTGGCGCTGGCCGCCACTGGCGACACCTTGGCGACGTCCGGCGCGGCGCCCCACGGCAGGGTCGGCGCCAGGCGGTCGACTGCCGTGTGCGACAGCCAGCTCTTGGCGCTGGCCACCATGCGCCCCGGCACTTGCGCACCGAGGCGGCGCGCCAGCTGGCCGAACACGACCGGCTGTGTTTCCCCGGCATCTTGCGGCCACGGCAGCCGCATATCGGCGGCTGGCAATTCGCCGTCAAGCGGGTGGTAGCGTACCGAGGGCAGCAGCGGCAGGGCGGCGACTTGCCCCGGCGCCACCAGTTGCTCGATTTCAAACAGGGTAATGGCGGCGCGCCCCTTCGGTGCATCGACAGGCGCATACGCAACCACCGTATTGGTGGTCCCGAGGTCGATGCCGACGATGTACTGGCGCGCCATGCCGTGCCCTAGGTGTTGCCGATGCTGTTGCCGCGCACGTCGAACTCCACCTTCCAGCGCTCCTCGCCCTGGACGGCTTGCGCCACCAGTTCCAGGGTGCCGGTATCGGTGGCCACGGCGGCCAGGGTCACGGCGACCACGTCGCCGGCCTGGCGGCCTTCGGCAGGCAGGGTGGCCTGGATTTCTCCGACTTCCTGCATTTCATCCGGATGCCAGAAGTCGAGCAGGTCGCCCAAGCGGTCCTGGCGCCGTACCGACGAGCCGAAGAAGCGCAAGGTGATGGCGTGCCCGACCACCAGGCCGAATTGCTGGGTCTTGAGCTGCGCTTCGATGCCTTCTTCCATGCCGAACGGGGCCACGCAGAGTAGCTGGATCGGTGGTTCGAAACCGGGCACGGCCGGCATCGACGATTCGATCGCAACGTAATAGGCGCGCGCGGTCCCGCCACGGATGCGGATGCCTTTGCCGCGACGCACATAGCCGTAGTACGCGGCGCCACGCGCCACGGCCAGGTCGAGGTCGGCGCCGGTGAGCATGCGCGCAGGCTGCGCGCCTTCGCCGGCCAGCCAGTCATTGAGGGTGGTGAGGGTGCGTTCGGCCAATACATCCGACTTGAACACGCCGCCGTTGAACAGCACGGCGGTCGGGTGCAGGAAGCTGGCGGTCTCGCTGACCGTGCCGGCAAAGCCTTCCAGCTCGGCCGTGGCGCCGGCCTGGCGTCCCAGCAGGGCGGCCAGGTGACGGGTGACGCCGGCATCCTGCGCATACGGCAGGCCCAGCTGGACCAGGCCGCCGCGCGGACGGCTGACCGGGCGCGCGGCCGCTTCCACCTGCGGGAAGAAACCTTCGAGGATGGTGGCGCGCACTTCTTCCTGGGTCAGCTCGGTGCGGATCGAACCGCCGATCAGCTTGGAGCCGCGGCTCGGCACGACGATCGGCTGGGTGGCCAGGTTCGCATCGCTGAGCAGGTTTTCCTTGGCGGCGCGGCAAGCATAGGCCAGCGCGCGCATTTGCCAGGCGTCCAGCTGGGCGCCGGTGGCGGCGACCTTGCGCGCCACCAGGTGCGCCAGCGCCAGGTCCATATTGTCGCCGCCGAGCAGGATGTGGTCGCCCACGGCGATGCGGTGCAGTTCCAGGTTGCCGTCGCGCTCGAGTACGGTGACCAGCGAAAAGTCGCTGGTGCCGCCGCCTACGTCGATGACGAGGATGATGTCGCCCGGCTTGGCATCCTTGCGCCAGCGTCCGCCGCTGTTCTGGATCCAGTTGTAGAGCGCCGCTTGCGGCTCTTCCAGCAGGGTCAGGTTGACGTAACCGGCGGCCTTGGCCGCTTCCACCGTCAGCTCGCGCGCGGCCGGGTCGAACGAGGCCGGGATGGTGACGGTGATGTCCTGCTCGTCGAACGGCGCTTCCGGATGGGCCGCGTTCCACGCGTTGCGCAGGTGCGCCAGGTAGCGGGTGGACGCTTCCAGCGGCGAGAGCTTGCTCACTTCCGGCGGTGCGTCGCTCGGCAAAATGGCCGCGCGGCGGTCCACGCCCGGGTGGCACAGCCAGCTTTTGGCGCTCGACACCAGGCGGATCGGGGTCTGGGCGCCGCGCGCGCGGGCAAATTCGCCGACGGCGTAGTCCTGGCTGCTGGTCCATGGCAGGTTCAGCGCGCCAGGCGGCAATTCATCGCCGTGCGGCATGTACAGGAAGGAGGGCAGCAGGTGGCCGTTGCCGACCGCGCCGGCATCGACCAGTTGCGGAATGTCGAGCACGCCGTGGGAAGTCTTTTCGCCATCGCTGGCGGTCAGGTCCACATAGGCCAGGGCGCAGTGGGTGGTGCCGAGATCGATGCCGATCGAGAAGTAGGCGTTGCTCACAGTTCCACCTCCGCCTGGGCCAGCACGGTGGCGTCGTGGCCGGCGGCCAGGGTGGGCAGGCGCACTTCCGCCGCGCGCCAGCCGCGATGGCTGATGCTGCCGTTAAACGGGGCCTTGCCGACCACGTTGCCGGTCAGGCGCACGGCGCGGGCGTCGAAGCCCTCGTTCAGGGTGACGCGGCTGCCTTCGGCTTCGTCGCGCACGGGGACGATGGTGAAGTGTTCGCGCAGCACTTTGGCGCAGCCCTCGTGCACCACGCGCGCGGCGGCGCCGATGTCGGCGTCCGAAAAGCCGGAGAGGTTTTCCTGGGTAAAGTCGATCAGGCGCGCATCGCGCTGGAGCAGGGACAGCAGCTGCAGGGCGGTGTCTGGCGTTGGGGCGGCTGGTTTTGGCGCTGGCGCTGGTGCGGCGGCCACCGGGGCGACTGGGACAGGAGCGGGCGTTGGCACGGGCATGCCATCACGCACCAGCTCGATGCGGCCGGCGAAGCCGCCATCCGACAGCGCGCCGAAGAAGGCGCCGAAAGCGATCGGAATACGGCGCAGGAAAGAAGGCGGGTTGTTATCGTGGGACGGGTGATTCGAATTCGGCGACGAGTCGATCATCAATTACTCCTGAGTATGCCGGCTGTATGTCGGACTGATGTGGTTGGCCGGGCTAGTGAGCCGCAGGGCCGGAACCGGGATTGTATGCTGTATAAGGCCTGAATCTGCGCAAGGCCTGAATTTATGCTGCGCGGCAGTATAAATCATTTGATGGCGCAACTGCGCGATGGCGTTCTGGGGCATGAATGCAAAAACCAGGCGCGGGGCCTGGTTTTTGGTGGTGCCGATGCGCGAATTACCGCGCTGGAGGACTTATCGGGCGTCCTTGACGGTTTTGACGCATGCCTTGAGCTCGGTCGTGCACGGCAGATATTCCGATTTTTCCGGTTTCACGCCGGGATTGATGGCGCGGGCCTTGTCGATGACCGCTGCCTTGCAGGTCGCGAAGGTGGCTTTGCATGCGCCGATCGGCGTGCTGTCGACCAGCGGTTTGACGTCCTCGCTGACGCACTGCTTGTATTCCACCTTGCATTCGACTTTGGCCGCTTTCGGATCGGCCGTGGTATCGGCTTCCGCAACGCACAGGTTCATCTCGGTCTGGCAATTGAGTTTGGCCGATTTGATTTTGGAGCTCGTATCGATGCCCAACCATCCCGGCAGTTCGGACGTCAGGTCAGCGAGGCACGACTGGGTCGCCAGCTTTTGTTCGGCGGCGACGGCTTCGTAGTCGTTCGCTTTCCATGCGCTCAGCTTGCGTGGCTTGGAGACATAGCCGCAGGAGCGGACAGTGTCTTGCACTTTGCGGAAGAAGCTGTCCGTCGCGCCTTCGGGGCGCTTGCTGAAACGGGCAGCGAAACGCAGCACATACTCGTCTTCACGTTCGGTACCGGCCATGAGCTCGTGGTACAGCAAATGCCAGCCCAAGGGCGTGATGGTCATGCCATTTTTGCGTGCTGCGGCGCCGCTGCCCTCGTTCTCGGCCAGCACGGCAATGAATTTCTCGTCGAGCGCCTTGGGTAGGTCCAGCAGCATGGGGCTGACCAGGTTGAGCGGTTTGCGGGTATCCGTCACGGCGTCGCCCAGAAAATCTTCCTTGTTGTGCGTCTGTCCGCCCGTACCAAGCAGGGAAAGCGCCATTCGCCCGACGTTGCCCCCAACCACATGCGAGCGGTGCACGATCCGCAAATACGTCAGTTCGTCGCCGTAGGTATTGACGTACAGCGATACGGGACCCTTGGAGGCATAGGCCCGTTCGCGTGGCAGCGCCGGTGTTGCGGCAGGCTGCGCGGAGGCGGCAGGCGTGCTTGCCTGGGAGCTGTCCTGGGCGAAGGAAGGGCTGGCGGCGGCGAGCGCGGTCACGAAAAGGGGCAGGAGGAACGAGCGGAGCGTGGAGTTCATGTTTGACAGTGATTGGTCGATGCATTGCCGCTGCGCGGCACGGCGGGATCGGAGGCAGTGGAGTGCTCGGGCGCCTGGGAAAACCGCAGCATCCAAACGGAAAGTAATTACATTATAGAATATATGCTTAACAAGAGGTAACTATCGCCGAGGAATTGCGCCTGACTGCTGCGAATGCAACACCTGTCAACGCGTGATCCGACGCCAGCCCAGGCGGGTCGGCGGCGGAACGATTCCAGAAGGGACGCTCCGCCCGTTCTCAGGTCGTGGTGTTGATCACGAGCTTGAGGACCTTGTTCGCTCTTTCCCGAAATGTCACGGATGGCATTGGATCGACCAGGGACACTGCCATAGCCCCTTCGAAAGCCGCAAAGATCGTCTCTGCGAGATCGCGCGCGCTGACGCCGGCCGGCAAACGCAACACGTCTTTGCCATTGCGCAGGATGCCCTCCAGCCAAGCGATATTTTGCTTCACAAACAGGCGCAACTCGTCGATGCAGGCGGGCTCCTGAAACGACGGTTCGCGCACCATCATCAAGTACATGCAGGGACGGCTGCCATCGTTCAACATCGCGGCAAACAGCTCCGCATACATCCGAAGCTGCTCGTGAACGTCGCCGCTTGCCCCGATGGCGAGCAAACGGGCGGCCTGGTCCTCCCGATACAGTTGCAGAGCCTGGCGGGCCAGGTCTTCTTTCGAGGTGAAATGGTGGTACAGGCTCGGTGCCTTGATTTGCAGGCAGTCGGCGATCTGACGCATGCCGAGGCCGCTGAATCCGCGCTGTTGAAACAGGCCGATTGCCGCGCCGAGGATGGTTTCCCGGGTTAGCGAGGGCTGACTTTTTTTGGCAGACGTCAAGGTGCTTGCTCCAGCATGTCGATGCCGCCATGGTGGGCGACGAACAGCAGCGTTTCTTCGAGCGCGCACGCTTCATGCTCATCGCTTCCCTGAACCTGCAGCACATCGCCGGCGCGCATCTCGACGTCGTTAAAGCGAATCGCGCCCGCTACCACCAGGATTTGTTCCCATCCATGATGCGCATGTTTGGGGAAGCGTGCTCCAGCCTGGAATCGGGCCAGGTGGCCGCCATCGCCGTCGTTGCCGGTCCAGGTCGAACAGATCTGCACCCCGGCAATACCCGAATCGCACCAGTCGCGTGTTTCTTGTCGAGCCAACATCATGTTTTCACTCCTGTGTTTGATCAGAAGGTGCAATTCTAACTAACGTTCGTTAGGCTGTCAATGGGGCCTTCACGTCAAGATGGATGGAAGCTGGCCGAGATTCTTGTTTTGTTGACGAAGGTTAATTGATGGGATTCCTATTGATTCGCCCCTGTGTTAGGGTAGTTATAGTGTTCAATATCTATAAATTATCCATTCACTATGCAACCACTTCTTGATGTTTTTGATAACTATTTGGCTACCAAATTAGAATATTTTGGAAAAACGACCCGAAACGAAAGCGTCGATCAAAGAAGTCTGCTTTTGGGGTTGCCACAACTCTTCGAAAAATTCCTAAGTGAGCAAGGACGGGAGGAAGATTTCTTAGTCACAGGCTCTATTGGTAACGGCAATATTGCTCGCGTGCCTTGGGTGGCGGTATTTAATAAGCAAGTCACGAAAACCGCCCAAGATGGATATTATATTGTTCTCCTCTTTTCAGAGGATATGTCTGCGTGTTACCTGAGCCTTAACCAAGGCTTCAAGGCAATTGAAAATCAGTATTCCAGGAAATTGGCCTTAGCAAAAGTAAAAGCTGCTGCTGCACGCTCGCACCTATATTTCACACGTGATCCTTATGCCCAAGAAGGGCCTATCAATTTGGCAGCGACGGGTGATTTAGGGGAGGGTTATGAACAAGGTGCCATTGAAAGCTATCGATACGAGCGGACAAAATTGCCTTCTGAAGTTGATTTCTCTGAGCACTTCTTTTCGCTACTTAATCATTATGATAAATTAGTGTCTGTCGTTAATAACTCTCTCCAAATTTTGGTTCAGGTCAATGAAGCGGAGTATCAAAAGTTTGCTTTGGAGAAGGCTGTCCTACCAGAATTTTCTAAAACCTATGTTGAGCCTACTGAAGGTGTGCCGGTGCCAGAAAAGAGCGTACTAAATAAATCAGCGTGGGTTCGTGATGTGAAGGTTGCCGCACTTGCATTGAGGCAAGCTGAGTTTAAGTGTGCGGTCGATCCCAATCATATGACTTTCATTTCGAGTGCGAAAGGAATGCCCTATGTAGAGGCTCATCACCTCATCCCGATGAGTATACAAAGTAAATTTTCGTATTCCTTGGATGTTCCGGCGAATGTCATTGCATTATGCGCCAGTTGTCATAGACTTTTGCATCACGGAAGAGCTAACGATAAGCGTGTTCATTTGACGAAACTCTTGGCTGACAGAGCATCTCGATTGAGCGCTATGAAAATTTTACCTGATAAAAAAATTCTGATGGGGGCATATAGTAAAGACTTATTGGAAGATGAGTAAATCACTATTTCAAACGTCAAATTCGAATCGCCGAGGGAGCGTTCTGCAAAATCTGATGCATCCAATTAGAATGGCAAAAAGCCCAAGAGTGGGCTTTTTGGGAACTACGTCAACTTGAAAGAACTTCTGATAGCTTAAGGTCTTAAAACTACCAGTTCTAAAGTCTGGCTACAGCAATTATGCGTCGATATTCCCCGCGCGCAGCGCATTCGACTCAATGAAATTCCTGCGCGGCTCAACCTCATCACCCATCAAGGTGGTGAAAATCTGGTCCGCCGCAATCGCGTCATCGATCTGCACTTTCAGCAAACGCCGCACGGTCGGGTCCATCGTGGTTTCCCACAGCTGTTCCGGATTCATCTCGCCCAGCCCTTTGTAGCGCTGTTTGGTCACCGTGCGCTCGGCTTCGTCGCGCAGCCATTGCATCGCGTGATGGAAGTCGTCCACCGCCGACTCCTTCATGCGCTCGCCTTCGCCGCGGCGGATGAACGCGCCGTCACCAATCAAACCCTGGAACGTCGCCGCCGCACTGGCCAGGGTCGAATAATCGGCTCCCTGGACAAAATCGGCATCGATCGAGCTGACCTGGATATTGCCGTGGTGCATACGCTCGATGCGCAGCGCGTGTTTTTCGCTCAGGTCGTCCGAACGCACGCTCACCTTGACGGCTTTGTCGTCGATCATCTTTTCCATCGCGGCGGCCGACACGCCAGCGCTGTCGAGCGTGCCCAGGTCGAGCGTCACGCCGGTCATGATGGCGGTCAGCGCGGCGCGGTCGATCACGCGCGTCAGGCGCATCATGATCGCGTTCGACAGGTTGAACTGGCGTACCAGTTCGGCCAGCGGTTCGCCCGAAATCGGCTCGCCGCCTTCGCGCGGCACCAGCACGGCGCTGTTTAAGGCCACCGTCATCATGTAGCTCGCTTCTTCCAGGTCATCCTTCAGATAACGCTCGTCGCGGCCAGCCTTGACCTTGTACAGCGGCGGTTGCGCGATATAGATATGGCCGCGTTCCACCAGTTGCGGCATCTGGCGATAGAACAAGGTCAGGAGCAAGGTGCGGATGTGGGCGCCGTCAACGTCCGCATCGGTCATGATGATAATGCGGTGATAACGCAGCTTGTCGACGTTGAATTCGTCCGGTCCGATCGAGGTGCCCAGGGTCGCGATCAGGGTCGTGATCTGTTCCGACGACAGCATCTTCTCGAAGCGCGCTTTTTCCACGTTCAGCACCTTGCCGCGCAGCGGCAAAATGGCCTGGAATTTACGGTCGCGTCCTTGTTTTGCCGAGCCACCCGCCGAATCACCCTCGACGATGTACAGTTCGCACAGCGCCGGGTCTTTTTCCTGGCAATCGGCCAGTTTGGCCGACAAGCCCAAACCGTCCATGATGCCTTTGCGGCGGGTCAGGTCGCGCGCCTTGCGCGCCGCTTCGCGCGCACGCGCCGCTTCCACGATTTTGCCGCAGATGATCTTGGCGTCGTTCGGCTTTTCCATCAGGTAGTCGGTCAAGGTCTTGGCGACGATTTCCTCGACCGGGCCGCGCACTTCGCTCGATACCAGCTTGTCTTTGGTCTGCGAGCTGAATTTCGGCTCCGGCACTTTGACCGACAGCACGCAGGTCAGGCCTTCGCGCATATCGTCGCCGCTGATTTCAACCTTGGCTTTCTTGGCGAAATCGTGCTCGTCGATATATTTGTTGATCACGCGCGTCATCGCCGCGCGCAGGCCGGTCAGGTGGGTGCCGCCGTCGCGCTGCGGGATGTTATTGGTAAAGCACAGGACTTGTTCGTTGTAGGCGTCGTTCCATTGCATGGAGACGTCGACGCTGATATTGGTGCCCTGGTCCGACAGGCGCTCGCCGGTGGCCTGGAATACGGTCGGGTGCAGCACCGTCTTGGCTTTGTTGATGTATTCGACGAAGCCGCGCGTACCGCCTTCGAAGGCGAAGATTTCTTCCTTGCCGGTGCGCTGGTCGGTCAGCTTGATATTGACGCCATTATTGAGGAACGACAGTTCGCGGATCCGCTTGGCCAGGATTTCGTAGTGAAATTCGACGTGCGTGAAAATCTGTTCGTCGGCCCAGAAGTGGACGTCGGTGCCGCGCTTGTCGGTTTCGCCGATCACCTTGATCGGGGAAACCGCAACGCCGTCGATCATCTCGATCTCGCGGTTTTGCGGCACGCCGCGCACGAATTCCATGTAATGGACTTTACCGTCGCGGCGGATGGTCAGTTTCAGCAGTTTCGACAGGCCGTTAACGCAGGAAACGCCGACCCCGTGCAGGCCGCCCGAGACCTTGTACGAGTTCTGGTCGAACTTGCCGCCGGCGTGCAGTTCGGTCATGACGATTTCGGCGGCGCTGCGCTTTGGCTCGTGCTTGTCGTCGAATTTGAGGCCGGTTGGTACGCCGCGGCCGTTATCGGTGATCGAAATCGAATTGTCCGAATGGATCGTGACATGGATTTCGGTACAGTGGCCGGCCAGCGATTCGTCGATTGAGTTGTCCAGCACTTCGAACACCAGATGGTGCAGGCCGGTGCCGTCCGAGGTGTCGCCAATGTACATGCCGGGGCGCTTGCGCACCGCTTCCAGACCTTCGAGGATCTGGATTGAGGAGGCTCCGTATTCTTCGATCTTGGCGGGGATTGCTGGTGTGTTCTCGGACATGGACTGCTTTCTCAAAAAACGATGTATCGGGTGCTCAGTGTCGGAACCGTCCCGTCGTTCCCGCGCAGGCGGGAACCCAAGTCTTTGGCGCTGCAGGTAGCGCGATTAACTTGGATTCCCGCCTGCGCGGGAACGACGGAGCGCAGGTTCCGGGTATTGCGTGCTGCTTAAATCCGCATCGGCATGACGACGTACTTGAAGTCCGCGTTGTCCGGAATCGAAATCAGCGCCGACGAATTCGAATCGCCCAGCGCAATGTTGATCTGGTCGCACTTCAGGTTGTTCAACACGTCCAGCAGATACGTTACGTTGAAACCGATGTCGACACTGTCGCCGCCGTAATCGATTTCGAGTTCTTCAACCGCTTCTTCCTGGTCCGCATTGGTCGAGCTGATTTTCATGCTGCCCGGGCTGATGATGCAGCGTACGCCTTTGAACTTGTCGCTGGTCATGATCGCCGCGCGTTGCAGCGAACGCAGCAGCTCGTCGCGGCCGATCGTGAAGTCGTTCTTGTAGCCCTTCGGAATCACACGCGTGTAATCCGGGAACTTGCCTTCCACCAGCTTCGAGACCAGCTCGATGTCGGCGAAGGTCAGCTTGACTTGCGATGTCGAAATGTCCAGCTGGACCGTCTCGTCGCTTTCTTCCAGCAAACGCTGCAATTCGATAATCGTCTTGCGCGGAATAATGACTTCCTGGCGCGTGAATTCCTGCTCGGTCTCGACCTGGCAAAACGCCAGGCGGTGGCCGTCGGTGGCCACGGCGATGACGTTGCGGCCGTCGAGCACCAGCAGCAGGCCGTTCAGGTAGTAACGGATATCCTGTTGCGCCATCGAAAAGTGCACCATGTTGAACAGGTGCTTGAGCGTCTTTTGCGGCAGGGTGACCGTGGCGTTGTAGCTGTCCGCGACCGAAACGGTCGGAAATTCTTCCGCCGCCAGGGTTTGCAGCGCGAAGCGCGACTTGCCGGTCTGCACCGTCAGGCGCTTGTTCAGCAAGGTCATCGTGACGTCGCCCGATTCGGGCAACGCGCGCAAAATGTCCAGCAGCTTGCGCGCGGCCACGGTGGTGCCGGCCACATCGGCACCCGAGCCGATGCTGGCGTGCGTGGTGATCTGCACTTCGGTGTCGGTCGACAGGAACGAGACGTTTTCGCCGTCCTTGCGGATGAGGATATTGGCCAGAATCGGCATAGTGTGCCGACGCTCGACAATACCGCTCACGATCTGCAGTGGCCGGAGAAGGGTATCTCGGGTGGTTTTGACCAATTGCATAGTAATCCTCGGTAGAGTTGTCAGAAATGTACTGTATGGCCCGGTAAGCAGTGCCGCCACGCCCCCCGCCCGCGGCAAGCAGGCTTGCCCCGAGGCTGACAACGCAACAACAGGGCCACGGTAACCTTGCTGCTAATGCTATATTTTGCCAGAAATTGCCGTTCGCACATTAATTTGAACTTTAGGGGTCACCTTTAGCCCTTTAACGTCTGTTCCAGGACATGCAGCTCATGGTTGCATTCCGCGTTCTTGGTGCGGTCGAGTGCGATCTTGCGCACCGCGTGCAGGACCGTGGTGTGGTCGCGTCCGCCGAACAGTTCGCCGATCTCCGGCAAGCTCTTCTGGGTCAGTTCCTTGGCCAGGTACATGGCGATCTGGCGCGGCCGCGCAATGTTGGCCGGGCGACGCTTGGAATACATGTCGGCCACCTTGATGCTGAAGAAGTCGGCCACCGTTTTCTGGATATTTTCCACCGAGATCTGGCGGTTCTGGACCGACAGCAAGTCTTTCAGCGCTTCTTTCACCACATCGATGGTGATGTCCTTGCCGTGGAAGCGCGAGTACGCCAGGATCTTGCGCAGCGCGCCTTCGAGCTCGCGCACGTTCGAGCGCAGGTGCTTGGCCACGAAAAAGGCCACGTCGTCCGAAAACGTCACGCCTTCGGACTGGGCTTTTTTCAGCAGGATCGCCACCCGCATTTCCAGCTCCGGCGGCTCGATCGCCACCGTCAGGCCGGAATCGAAACGCGAGATCAGGCGGTCGTCCATGCCGGTGATTTCTTTTGGATACGTATCGCTGGTGATGATGATCTGTTTCTTCGCGGCGATCAGGGCTTCGAAGGCATAGAAAAACTCTTCCTGCGTGCGGCTCTTGCCCCCAAAAAACTGAATATCATCGATCAGCAGCATGTCCAGCGAGTGGTAGTAATGCTTGAAGTCGTCGAAGCCCTTGCGTTGGTACGCCGTGACGACATCGCGTACATACTGTTCCGCGTGGATATAGCGAATCTTGGCGCCCGGCTGGTCGGCCATCACCTGGTTGCCGATCGCGTGGATCAGGTGGGTTTTACCCAGGCCCACGCCGCCGTAGAAGAACAGCGGGTTGTAGCTCACGCCCGGATTGTTGGCCACCTGGATCGCGGCGGCGCGCGCCAGCTGGTTGGCCTTACCGGTCACGAAACTGTCGAAGGTCAGGTCGGTGTTGACGCGGCTCTGCTCGCGGCGCGGTGAATTGCCGATGTTGAACATTTCCGGCGCAGCCGGATTGTCCGCCGCCACGTTGCCGTTGCCCTGGCCATGGTTGATGGTGCCGGGCAGCGGGCCGTCGTTCGGGGCCGGGTGCGGGGCCACCGGTTTCTTCGGCAGGGCGTTACGCGGGTCGAGCACGAACTGCACTTCGGTTGGCGCTTCCCAATACTGGGAGGCCAGGGCCGTGATGCGGTTGGCGAACTGCGACTTCACCCAGTCCAGCTTGAAGCGGTTCGGTGCTGCGATGCGCAACTTGCCGTCCTCGTAGTCGAGGGCAACCAGCGGTTTGATCCACGCACTGAATTGTTGCGGCGTCAGCTCCAGTTCCAACTGCGCGGAACAGGTCTGCCAAAAATTTTCCATGAATCTTCTGTCTGAATAAGGTGTGGAGGGGCGGTTCGATGATGCTTCGCTAGCGCATGCGTTGCGAGCGGTTCGCCACACGTAACACGCTATTCTACCCGCGAAGGCCCGAGTTATCCACAGGCACGCCGCTTATTTTCAGTGCAGGGACAACGTGGCAGAGGGAAAATGACTGGAAATCAAGTTGCCTTAAAACTAAGCCATCTGTCCGGTCCGTCCGCGGCGCAGTGTATTTTCCATCCCACATTTGCCCTGCGAAAACGCGAGCATCGGGCCGCCAAAGCACCACTATCCTTGACAAAACCCAGCAAAATGCGTTCTAATCCAAGGTTCCCCGCCCGTACTCCGTGCAAATGAGTCAGTCTGTTCCGACTTGTAGCTGTGGCTTAGCGGGTAAATATGAGTATTTTTGCTGTGGCGTGACGCTGGCTTAACATCTGCGAAATGTCATTGGCGCCGAAAACTGACGGGACGTCAGACCCGATTTTGCATTTTATTTTGCTTTAAGCGAGACCACCATGAAACGTACTTACCAACCTTCCGTCGTTCGTCGCAAGCGTACGCACGGCTTCCGCGCACGTATGGCAACCCGTGGCGGTCGCGATGTGCTCAATGCACGCCGCGCCAAGGGTCGCAAACGCCTGGCTGTATAAGTCTGGCACTTACTGCCCGATCGCGGTTGGCTATGACTAGCGAAGGTTCACACGACTTCGCGCGCGTTCGGCGTATCGTTAAAACGGATGAATTTTCATCCGTTTTTCGTTTGCGCCCCGCTCAAAAAACGGCCCATTTCGTGCTCTACACCCGCTCGAACGACTTGCCGCATGCGCGGCTCGGCGTGGTCGTGGCCAAGCGCTTTGCGCCTCGTGCCGTTACCCGCAATACGATCAAGCGCGTGACGCGCGAGCTGTTCCGCATGGCGCCGCTGCCGGCCGTCGACTGCATCGTGCGCCTCGCGCGCCCGGTCAATACCAAGCAAGGCCCGGCCACCACCGCCGCGCTCAAGGCGATCCTGCGCGCTGAAATTGCACGCCTGTTCTCGTCGCAAGCGCCGCGCGCCGCGCCGCCCTCCGGGACGCCCCAGCCGACGCCCGACGGGACGCCCTCCGGGACGCCCTATGGGACGCCCGAGCCGAAAGCGTCACCATGAATACCCTGCTCGTCTGGTTATTGCGTGGCTACCAGCTGATGTTATCTCCGATGCTGGGACAGCGCTGCCGCTTTTACCCGACCTGCTCCAATTATGCGATCGAAGCGATCCGTACCCACGGCGCCGCGCGCGGCAGCCTGCTGGGCGCGCGCCGCCTGTGCCGCTGCCATCCGTGGGATGATGGCGGATTCGATCCGGTGCCGCCCGCGCACCCCGAGAATTCTTCTACAGCCGCTTGCGGTTGCAACCACTCCTGACCAATACCTCAATGGAAATCAATAAACGTACTATCCTGTGGATCGTGTTTTCCGTATCGCTGGTGGTTCTCTGGAACGACTGGATGGTATCGAACGGCAAACAGTCGATCTACCCATGGGCAGTGCCTGTGAAGACGGCCACGGTCGCCAACACCGCACCGACGACCGGCTTGCCGACTGCCGCCGGCGCCGCCGCCGTGCCTGGCGCGCCTGGCGCCGCCGGCTCCACCGCGCCGGCCCCGTTCAAGAACGAAATCATCACCATCACCACCGATGTCATGAAAGTCGACATCGATACCATGGGTGGCGTGATCAAGCGTCTTGAGTTGCTTAAGTTTAAGGATGCCAACGACAAGACCCGCAACCAGGTCTTGTTCGACGTCAATCCGAAGGGCGTGTATGTGGCCCAGACCGGGCTGGTGCGTAACGCGCCGGGCGACCCGGTACCGACCCAGTTCAGCGGCTTCGTCGCCAAGTCCGGCCCGCGCGCGCTCGACAGCGCCAACGAAGTGCAACTCGTGCTCGAAGCCGAGCAGGGCGGTATCAAGCTGACCAAGACCTATGTCTTCAAGCGCGGCGACTATCTGATCGACATGCGCCACGACATCGCCAACATCGGCGCAACGCCGGTCGCGCCGTCGCTGTTCGTCGAACTGCTGCACCACGGTAACAAGCCGGAGGGCGAGTCCTACTTCAACTCCAGCTACACCGGTCCGACCATGTACACCCCGAACGAGCACTATAAGAAGCTGCAGTTCGAGACCATCGAGAAAAAAGGCACGGCCGACCACGCCAAGCAGGCGGACGACGGCTGGGTCGCGATTTCGCAGCACTATTTTGTCTCGGCTTTCCTGCCGCCAGCGAAGATGCCGCGCGAAATCTACACCAAGAAAGTGGCCACCAATCTGTACGCGATCGGTACCCTGATGCCTTTGGGCGCCATTGCACCGGGCGCCAGCGTATCGAACCAGGTCAAGCTGTATTCGGGGCCGCAGGACGAGAACAAGCTGGAAAAGATCGCCCCTGGCCTGGAACTGGTCAAGGATTACGGTTTCCTGACGATTATCGCCAAGCCGATTTTCTGGGTCATGGACCAGATCCACAAGGTCCTGGGCAACTGGGGCTGGACCATCATCGCCTTTACCATCCTGATCAAGCTGCTGTTCTTCCCGCTCTCGGCTGCCGGCTACAAGAGCATGGCGCGCATCAAGGTGGTCACGCCGAAGATGCAGGCGATCCGCGAAAAGTACAAAGGCGACCCGGCCAAGATGAACCAGGCCACCATGGAACTGTACAAGACCGAAAAGATCAACCCGGTCGGCGGCTGCCTGCCGATCGTGGTCCAGATGCCGGTCTTTATCGCCCTGTACTGGGTGCTGCAGGCGTCCGCCGAAATGCGCGGCGCCCCATGGATCGGCTGGATCACCGACCTGACCGCGCCTGACCCGTACTTCATCCTGCCGGTGCTGTACGCGATCTCGATGTTCATCACGACCAAGCTGAACCCGGCGCCAGCCGATCCGATGCAGGCCAAGATGATGCTGTTCATGCCGCTGGCGTTCTCGGTCATGTTCATCTTCTTCCCGTCCGGCCTGGTGCTGTACTGGGTTGTGAACAACATCTTGTCGATCGCCCAGCAATGGGTCATCACCAAGAAATTCGAAGATGCGGCAGCGAAGAAATAAGCGTTCGCCCTAAGGTCCAGAAAGCCCGTGTTCCCCACGGGCTTTTTTTATGTCCGCGCGCGGCAACGACAATCCGCCAGCCTGTTGCGGCAATTAAATTACAATCACACCTATGAAACTCGATACTTCCCCCATTGCCGCGATTGCCACCGCCCCGGGCCGCGGCGGCATCGGCGTCGTGCGCGCCTCCGGCAAGTCGCTCGCACCCCTGCTGGCCGCGCTGTTCCCGGATGTCGCCTTGACGCCGCGCCGCGCAACCTACCTTCCCTTCAGGCAGGCCGATGGCGCGGTCATCGACCAGGGCATCGCCCTGTATTTCAAGGGACCGAACTCGTACACCGGTGAAGACGTGCTGGAGTTGCAGGGCCACGGCGGGCCGATCGTGTTGCAGATGCTGCTCGCGCGCGTGCTCGAAGCGGGCGCCGAAGCCGGCCTGCGCCTGGCCGAGCCCGGTGAATTCACGCGCCGCGCCTATCTGAACGACAAACTTGACCTGGCCCAGGCCGAAGCCGTCGCCGACCTGATCGACGCTTCCACCGAAGCGGCCGCCAAGTCGGCCACGCAATCGCTGTCGGGCGCGTTTTCGAAGACCATCAATACCTTGGTGGAACAGACCATCGGCCTGCGCATGCTGGTCGAAGCGACCCTCGATTTCCCGGAAGAAGAAATCGACTTCCTCGAAAAATCCGACGCGCGCGGCCAGCTGGCCGTGATCGTGGCCTCGCTCGAGCGCGTGTTCCAGCAGGCGGCCCAGGGCGCGCTGTTGCGCGAGGGGCTGAACGTGGTGCTGGTCGGCCAGCCCAACGTGGGTAAGTCTTCACTCCTGAACGCCCTGGCCGGGGCCGACGTGGCCATCGTCACCCCGATCGCCGGCACCACACGCGACAAAGTCAGCGAAACCATCCAGATCGAAGGCATTCCGCTCAACATCATCGACACCGCCGGCATCCGCACCATCGACGACGCCGTCGACGTCGTCGAGCGCATCGGCATCGAGCGCACCTGGGGCGAAGTGGCCAAGGCCGACGTCATCTTGCACCTGCTCGACGCCGACCAGGGCCCGACCCGGGCCGACGACGGCATCGTGGCCGCCTTTCCGGCCGGCGTGCCGGTGCTGCGCGTATGGAACAAGATCGACCTGTCGGGCCACAAGCCCTCGGTCGACCCGACCGAGGAAGCGACCAATATCTACCTGTCGGCGCACGAGCACGTGGGCATGGACTTGCTGCGCGCCGAATTGTTGCGTATCGCCGGCTGGCAGCAAACCGGGGAATCGCTGTTTTTGGCGCGCGAACGGCACCTGATCGCCCTGCGCTCGGCCCACAAGCACCTGGCGCTGGCGGGCGAGCATGCCGCGCAAAACGACCAGTCGCTCGACCTGTTCGCCGAGGAATTGCGGCTGGCGCAGACGCAACTGTCTAGCATTACCGGGCAATTTTCCTCGGACGACTTGCTGGGCGTGATTTTCAGCCGCTTTTGCATCGGCAAATGAGAACGTGAGCACGAACGATCCCTCGCCGGCTGTTCCGCCAGCGCGCGCCCTGGCGCCGCAGCCGGCCGATAGCCTGCTCGGCATGCTCACGGTATTGTGCATCGCGGCTGTCGTGTTGTACTGGACCGGACCGCATGGCGTGGCGCGCGTGCTGTGCGCCTGGGTGCTGGCGCGCTTTGTCAGCTGGCTGTGGCATCGCGACGTCGGGGGATGGAAGATGATCTGCGTGGTCGCGGTCCCGCCGGTCTTGCTGGTCTATTGCCTGCCTAAAAGCTTGCGGCGCGCGGTGAAACGCCTTGCCGTCCGAAACCGGGTAAACTTGCTGTCATATCCTGACACCAACAGAAAGTCCGCACCATGGCCTTGCCCAGCACCCTGGAAGAACTACGCAGCCGTTTCAATGCAGGCGAATCGTTTTCGTTCTTACATTTCTGGGGCCATACCCCGCCCAAGGATGGGCTGATCACGCGCAGTTGCTTCAGCCAGTGGTACCAGGCGCCGTTCGAGCTCGACGGCGACCGCTATCCCACCGCCGAGCATTTCATGATGGCCGAGAAGGCGCGCCTGTTCAACGATGAAGCGACGCGCGCCAAGGTGCTGGCCGCGCCGACCCCGGCCGCGGCCAAGGCGCTTGGCCGCGGCGTCGCCAATTTTGTCGAAGCCGACTGGCTGGCACATCGTTTCGAGATCGTCTGCCGCGCCAATGTGGCCAAATTCGGACAAAACCCGGCCCTGCGCGATTTTCTCACCGGCACCGGCAAGCACGTGCTGGTGGAAGCCAGTCCGCTCGACCGCATCTGGGGCACCGGCCTGGCGGCGGACGATCCCCGCTCGAACGACCCCAACTTGTGGGAAGGCCCGAACCTGCTCGGCTTCGCCCTGATGGCGGCGCGCAGCCAGTTGCAACTGGTATAAACAAGCGGCCGGCGGCGCGGCGCACAGTGCGCGCATGAGCCCGCTCATTTGCTATAGTGGCTCATTCGCTGCATTTCAGAACTGGCCGCCCGATGATCCCCATTTGCCCCGCCGACGATGCCCACCTCAAGCCGGTTCCGGCCTGCGTCCAATGCCGGAACAACGACGAACTCGGTTTCGATTTCGACTACGCCTACCAGCCGATCGTGAATGTGCGCCAGCGCGCCATTTACGCGCACGAGGCGCTGGTGCGCGGGCCGAATGGCGAGTCGGCGTATTCGGTGCTGTCGAAGGTAACCGACAGCAACCGCTACATGTTCGACCAGGCTTGCCGCGTGCGCGCCATTCGCGGCGCGGCCGCATTGGGCATCACCGAATTGCTGTCGATTAACTTCCTGCCGAATGCCGTGTACCGGCCCGAAGCCTGCATCCGCAGCACCTTCAATGCCGCGCGCGAATATGGCTTTCCGATCGAGCGGATTATCTTCGAGGTCACCGAAAGCGAACAGGTGATGGACCGGCCGCACCTGGTCAATATTTTCGAAGAATACCGCCGCTTCGGTTTCCGCACCGCCATCGACGATTTCGGCGCCGGTTACGCCGGTTTGAACTTGCTATCCGAATTCCAGCCCGATATCATCAAGATCGATATGCAGCTGGTGCGCGATATCGATACCAGCCCGGCCAAGCAAGCCATCGTGGCCGGCATCGTGGGTATCTGCGCCAGCCTGGAGATCGCGGTATTGGCCGAAGGCATCGAAACCCCGGGCGAGCGCGACTTTCTGCGCGATGCCGGCGTCGACCTGATGCAGGGCTACCTGTTCTGCAAGCCCGCTTTCCGCGCGATCGGCGTGATCGATCCGGCGTCCTGGTAACCGGCCGCCAAACAGACTAAAAAAATATCAACAAGCTGTCGATTTCACGGCGGCTGCAACGTCGTCGTAGTAGCAACCCACTCTTCAAGGAGAAACGCTATGCTCGACACGCCGTTCATCACCCGCACCGACCCCGTGCAGGCGGCCGTCATTCGCTTCGACATTCCACGCGCCGGCATCGTCCATGTCATGGGTCCCGGCATGGCCGAAGTGCTGGCCACCGCCGCCGCCCAGGGCATCGGCCCCGCCGGACGCGTCTACGCGCACCACTTTCGCATGCAGCCCGAGCGCTTCGACTTCGAGATCGGCGTGCCGGTGTCGGCCCCGGTGGCGCCGGCCGGCCGCGTGCGGCCCGGCGTGCTGCCGGCGGCGCGGGTGGCGCGCGCCGTCCTGCACGGCCCCTGCGACGGCTTGCCCGCTGCCTGGGGCGAGTTAATGACCTGGATCGAGGCGCAGGGCCTCTGCAAAGCGCCTGGCCTGTGGGAAGTGTACGTCAGCGGTCCGGATCTCGATCCCGATCCCTCCACCTGGCGCACGGAACTTAACCAAGTTTTGACTGACTAATCTTTTAACTTACAGGAGATATCACCATGAGCACACCTGCTGTCGAACGGATTCCCTCGGACATGCACACCGTCACGCCCCACCTCATCTGCGCCGACGCCGTGTCCGCCATCGATTTTTACGTCAAGGCTTTCGGCGCCACCGATGCCGGCAAGATGCTGGCGCCCAACGGCAAGCTGATCCACGGCATGATCCGCATCGGCGACTCCGCCATCATGCTGGGCGAAGAAACCCCGGAATGGGGCGCCCTCGGCCCGCTGACCCTCAAGGGCTCGCCGGTCACCCTGCACCTGTACGTGCAAGATGCCGATGCCGCCTTCCAGCGCGCCGTCGACGCCGGCGCCACCGCCGTCATGCCGCCGGCCGACATGTTCTGGGGCGACCGCTATGGCATGGTCAAGGACCCGTACGGCCACAGCTGGTCGCTCGCCCACCATGTGCGCGATATGAGCCTGGAAGAAATGCAGGCGGGCGCAGTGGCGGCCGAGAGTTGCAACAAGCCCGGCGCCTGAGAGGAGGTCCGTCATGCGATTCATGATCATCGTCAAGGCCAGTCCCGAGTCCGAAGCCGGGAAAATGCCCAGCGAACAGTTGTTGACCGAAATGGGCAAATTCAACGAAGAGCTGGTCAAGGCCGGCGTGATGCTCGCCGGCGAAGGCCTGCATCCGAGTTCGCGCGGCGCGCGCGTCCATTTCTCAGGCAAGCAGCGCACCGTGGTGGACGGTCCCTTTGCCGACACCAAGGAGCTCATTGCCGGCTTCTGGCTGATCCAGGTAAAGTCGAAGGAAGAAGCGATCGAGTGGGTCAAGCGTTGTCCGAATCCGATGGAAAGCGATTCCGAGATCGAGATCCGGCAAGTGTTTGAAGCCGATGACTTCGGCGCCGAATTCACGCCGGAGTTGCGCGAGCAAGAAGAACGTTTGCGCGCGCAGATGTAAATCCATGCCGTTCCCGTCCGGCCAGCCCGGTGCGGGAGCGGCATTGCAGACGCCCTGGCGGGGCGCTGCGCCCAACCTGGAGAACACCATGCGTTACATGCTCTTGCGGCGATCCGACCCGGCTCACGAAGCCGGCCAGCCCTGGTCCGCCGGCGCGCGCGCGGCCCTCGCCGCATACACCGGCCAGATGGCCGAGGCCGGCATCCTGCGCGACTGCGAACATTTCCTGCCCAGCGCCGACGGCGTGCGCCTTGCCATTGCCGACGGCCGCGCCACCCAGGCCGCCGGCCCGTTTCCCGACACACAAGAACTGATCGCCGGCTTCGCCGTCATCGATGTCGCAACCAGGGACGACGCACTGGCGTGGGCGGCGCGCTGGCCAGCGGGCGCCGCCGGCGCCGCCGAGGTCGAGGTGCGCCTGAGCGGCTGTCCCGGCGGTTGCGCCAATGTCCGCGCCGACAGCGAGCCGCATGCGGCGGGCCGGCGCTTCGCTATCCTGCTGCGCTCCAGCAAGAACCTGGAAAACGAAACACCGGTCGCCCGCGCCCGGCTCGACGCGCTGGACCAGCACAACGCGGCCGAAGCGCGCGCCGGCGTGCTGCTCGGGGCGGACGGACTGCGCTCGAGCGCTTTCGGGGCGAGGGTCAGGCTGGCGTCCGGCAAGCTCACGGTGGTGGACGGCCCCTTCACCGAAATCAAGGAAATGATCGCCGGCTACTGGCTGATCCGCGCGCCCACGCTGCAAGACGCCATCGCCTGGGCCACGCGCAATCCGTATCCGGTCGGCCCGCCGGTCGAGGTGGAAATCCGCCAGCTGGCCGAGATCGGCGCCGCCGCCGCCGTCACGCCTGCCGGGCAGCGCCTGTCCGCCCACCAGAGCGACGCTGGCGTGCGCGCGTCGCCGCCGCGCTAGGCGATGCCGGCCAAGGCAACGCCCGAGGCAGAGGCAAGGCAGGCGGCCGCGCGCGTCATCGACGGCGTCTGGCGCATCGAGTCGGCGCGCATCATCGGCGCGCTGGCGCGCATGCTGCGCAATGTCGGCATGGCCGAGGAACTGGCGCAAGATGCCCTGGTCAGCGCGCTCGAACGCTGGCCCGAGGCCGGCATTCCCGACAATCCCGCCGCCTGGCTGATGACGGTCGCCAAAAACCGCGCGCTCGACCACTTGCGCCACGCCACCTTGCAGCGCAACAAGCAATCCGAGCTGACCTACGCGATCGAAACCCTGCTGCAAGATGCCGCGCCCGACCTCGACGCCGCCCTGGAAGACGACATCGGCGACGACCTGCTGCGGCTGATGTTCATTTCCTGCCACCCGGTGCTCTCGACCGAAGCGCGCGTGGCGCTCACTTTGCGCTTGCTGGGCGGGCTCACCACCGAGGAAATCGCCCATGCGTTCCTGGTGTCCGAAGCGGCGGTGGCGCAGCGCATCGTGCGCGCCAAGCGCACGCTGGCCGAAGCGAAGGTCCCGTTCGCGGTGCCGCGCGCCGACCAGCTGGTGGCGCGCCTGGCGTCGGTGCTGCAAGTGATCTACCTGATCTACAACGAGGGATATTCGGCCAGCGCCGGCGGCGACTGGATGCGGCCCACGCTGTGCGACGAGGCCTTGCGGCTGGGGCGCATCCTGGCCGGCCTGTTGCCCGATGAACCGGAGGTGCACGGCCTGGTGGCGCTGATGGAAATCCAGTCCTCGCGCGCGCGCGCCCGGCTCGGGGCGCAGGGCGAGCCGGTCTTGCTGCTCGAGCAGGACCGAGGCCGCTGGGACCAGTTGCTGATCCGGCGCGGGCTGGCCGCGTTGGCGCGGGCCGGGCAGTTGGGCGAGTATGGTCCGTACGCGCTGCAGGCGGCGATTGCCGCTTGCCACGCGCGCGCCTTGACGCCGGAGCAGACCGACTGGCCGCGCATCGCCGCGCTGTACGATGCGCTGGCACAACTGATGCCCTCGCCGGTGGTCGAACTCAACCGCGCGGTGGTGATCGGGATGGCGTATGGGCCGGCGCTGGGGCTGGAGCTGGTCGATGCGCTGATCGCCGCCGACGCGCTGCGTAACTATCATTTGCTGCCCAGCGTGCGCGGGGATTTGCTGTCGCGTTTGGGGCGGATGGCGGAGGCGCGCGCCGAGTTCGAGCAGGCTGCGGCGCTGACCAACAACCTGCGCGAGCGGGCCTTGCTGCTGGCAAGGGCGCAAGGGTGCGGCCGATAGGCGGGGCAGGGGGATGCGGCGCTGGTGGTGCCGGCGCCGGGGGCGGTCCCTGTCCCAGGCCCTCCACCCCGGCGGCCGCCGCGCCCGAATTATGCTAGCCTTCCCCCATGAAAAACCTCCTCCGCACCTGCGTGCCGCTGGCGCTGGCCGGTGCTTTGCTGACCTCCTGCGCCAGCGTGATCGGCCCGCGCCAGATCGAATTGCCGCTGACTAAACTGCAAGCCGGCATGGACCGGCGCTTCCCGATCAGCAACCGGGCGCTGGAAGTGATCGACATCCAGCTCAACCGCCCGCAGCTGTCGCTGGCAGCCGGTAACGGCCGCGTCGGCGTCACCCTCGACGCGGCGCTGTCGTCCCCTTTCACACGCCAGTCCTGGCGCGGCAGCCTGGCCATGTCCGGCCGCCCGTACATCGATGCGGCGCGCAACGCCGTGCTGATGGCCGAGCCGCGCGTGGACCGCTTCGCCATCGACGGCATCGACGACGCGCGCCAGCGCCAGCTCGCCGCCGCCGCCAATGTGCTGATGAACAAGGTCGTCGCCGACGTGGCCGTCTACAACTTCCGCCCCGAAGATTTGCGTTATGCGGGCGTGCAATTCGTGCCGACGCGCATACAAACCACGCCATCTTCCCTGATTGTCACGGTCGAGCCGGTCAAGTAAGTCCGGCCCCCGCCGTGCGCTTTCCCTCCCGGCCCGCCGGCGCGGGCGGTTTGCGCTTTGCTGCCTCGTTTTTACGCACTGTCGGGTATCGCCGTGGTTGTTGCGTCGCAACGAAAGCGTGTTTTCCCTTGATTGCGGCAGCCGCATATTGCGTGCAAACTTGGGATTGATCGTGACCATGTCACTGAATGCCCCAGGACTTGCGAATTCTCATGTCCAAAGTATTCCGCTAAAGTAATCTTGCTTTGAGAATTCGCTGTGCTGCCATTTTGGGGGGACTTGTGGGAACGATAGAGGAAGATTTTCCGGAAAAGGACGCGGGGGGCGAGCGCCAGTCCGAGGCGCAATCGGCCCCGGTGCGAGCGCGCCAGGCCTTGCCGCCGAAGGGCTCGTGCTGGTATTGCGAAAAGCCGCTCGACAGCGTCAAGCGCTTCTGCGGCAAGACCTGCGCCGACGCCTTCGACGAGGAAGCCGAATACACGCGCTGAATCAGCTTTCCGTTTGCCTTAGCGCACGCAAGGCGCCGTCGAAATCGAAGTCATTCACCGCTTTTGTGAGCTGCGCCAGCCTGGCTTCGCCCAGGATCACGCGCAGGCTCGCTCCCGACTCTTCCAGCAAGTCGACCGCCGCGCCGTCGGCGTCGATCAGCAATTGCACCAGCCGCGCCAGCAGGGCCGGGTCCTGCATCAGGGTGCGCTGCGGCACCTCCGTCGCCATACCGTCCGGCGCCCCGCCCGCCAGTACCTGGTCGAGCAGGTGCAAGACCTGGTAAAAGGGATCGACCAGCGCCGCCAGCGCGGCCAGCTGCGCCGGTGGATTGGTGCGGATCGCCAGTTCCAGCGTGCTGGCCTGCTGGTGCAGGCGGCGCGCGCCGATCAGGCCGGCGGCGCCTTTGAGGGTATGCGCCAGGCGGTGCGCCAAGATGGTGTCGCCATCGGCCAGCGCGGCCCCGATCGGCACCGCACCGAGCGCGTAATCGCTGCGAAAGCGCTTGAGCATGCGCGCATACAGGGCGCGGTTGCCCATGATGCGGTCGATGCCGTCGGCCATGTCGATGACCTCGCGCGTGGCGCTATCGGCACGCAATTCGACGGTGACGGGCGGCTTCTCTCTCGATGGCATGGACGGGCTTGCGTTCATTATCTTAAAACCAAACGATAGCAGACTTGAGCGGGCAAACCGCGCCGATCACGCCCTCTATTTGCTGGTAAAGGACCAGGTTTTCGTGACGGGCACGTCGTCGATGGCGCCCGAAAAACTGACCTCGTATACGGTGCGTGCGGCCAGCACGGTCAGCGGAATGATCGCCGCCGCCGACTTGGGCGTGTGGCTGTCCACCCCGAGCTTGAGCAGCTTGACGTTGAGCAGCGCCCCGCCGCGCGGGCGCACGGTAAAACTTTGCACCGTCAGGGTGGCGTCGAGGTCGGCATGCACGCTGATCGGGTAACCCACTTCGTTCAGGTTCTCGACCGGGTCCGGTTCTTCATAGTTACTGAAAAAGTTCGGCGTGATGCCGGTCTGGCCATCGCTGGGCCAGGTCGCGATATTGCCGCGTCCCATGCCCGGGCCGAAGCCATTATTGGCGGTAAAGTTGCTGGTAAAGTAGATATAGCCGCTCGCGTTGGCCGCCGCGCCGGTGCCGATTTCCTTGAACTTGGGCTCGAACATCACGAAACGGTGATAGATTGCGGTGATCAATTCTTCCGCCATGTAAAAGCCGGACGCGTTCGAGGTCGCCGAGATGACCTCGCCATAGGCGCGCTCGGTCGGCGCGAACAGATAGCCGGCGCCGCTCAGGCGGTCGCTCAGTTGCGCGCCGGTGAAACCGGGGGCGCCGCTGGCCTGGTCGTGGGTGACCTTGTCATTGATCTTTTGATAGTCGGAATGGCCTTGGGCGGCGCGGTCGATACTGGCGTTGCGCGCCAGCGCCGGCATGCCGATCTGGGTGCGGCGGAAATTGATCCAGTTCAGGCCGTCGATGGCGGTGTTGTTGGTCGCCGGCGGCGCGCCCGGCACCTGGGCCAGCGCGATTGAGGCGCTGCTCTGGGTCGGCGTGCCCTTGTTGCTCCCGCCATCGCCCCCGCAGGCGGACAGCAACAGCGCGCATGACAGCGCCGCAGCCATGTGTGAGCGTTGAAATCCGTTCATCCCGAGTTCTCCGTGCAGAAAAAACCGCTAAAAATTGATTCTAGGGGAATTTGAAAATCGGTGAGGTTTGTTTGCCCGGGATTGATCTGGCGCAGACAGGATGACGCTGTAAAATACCAACACTATTCCTGATGCGATTGCGAAACCACTTGAAACCCACCCGCCAGCAGCGCCTCGCGCGCGCCAAGTTTGCCCTGCCGAGCTTTGTCACGCTGCTATCGATTGCGTGCGGCTTCGGCAGCATCGTCATGTCGGTCGACAACGCCCACGTCGGCCTGGCCGCCGATTACCGCATGTCGGCCATTTTGCTGGTGCTGGCCGGCGTGTTCGACGCGCTCGACGGTTTTGTGGCGCGCGCCACCAATACCTCGTCCGAATTCGGCATGCAGCTCGACTCGATCGCCGACGTCATGAACTTCGGCTGCGCCCCGGCCATGCTGCTGTACTGCTACGGCTTCGTGCAACTGGGCGTGGAGCATCCGACCCTGCTGCGCGCCGGCGGCCTGGCCTGCTTCGTGTTCGTCGCCTGCGGCGCGCTGCGCCTGGCCCGTTTCAATGTGAATGTGGGGCGCACCGACCCGCGCTACTTCGTCGGCATGCCGATCACCGCCGGCGCCGCCTGCGTGGCCGCCGTCGTGGTGGCCTGGCCGGCGCCGCTGACCACCGTCGTGCAGGGCTATCTGGTCATGGCCCTGATGGTGGGCGTGGGCACGCTGATGGTCTCGACGGTGCGTTTTCCGAGTTCCAAGCAGCCGAAAAGCATGGGGCTGTGGGTCGTCATCGGCGTCGGGCTGGCCTTGCTGGCCTGGCTGCAAACGCGCTTCTTCGTGCTGTTTTTCGTGCTGTACATCAGCTTTACCCTGCTGCTCAATATCGCATGGCAACTGGGCTGGCGCGGCGTGCCGGCGCCGACCGTGTACGAGGATTAAGCAAGCGATAACTAAGCAAACTTGTCGAGCATGGCGGCCAGCTTGCTGGCGCTCGCTTGCGCTTCGGCCAGGCTGGTCGCGTTGGCGCTCTGGGTCTGCATGGTATTGGTGAGCAACTGGACGAAGGAGCGGTCGAGCGCCTTGCGCGCCGCCGCCATCTGCTGGGCCACGGCGTCGCAATCGGCCGGCGTGGCCGCCTGCGCGATCAACTTCTGCACCCCGCGCAACTGGCCCTCGATGCGTGCCAGGCGGTGCAGCAACTCCTTCTTTTGCAAGGCGCTCAGGGCGCTGCTCTCGACGATCTGCGGCATGCGCTACTCCCTGTTGCGTGAAGCGGCCTATGCCACTTCGTGGCCGCGCGCGGCGCGCAGGATGGTGAACCAGTGGTCGCGGCTGAGCGTAAAGCGGGTTCCGGCCACGGCCACCGCGATCGCTTCGATGCGGCCGCTGCCGGTCAGCGGCACGGGGCGGCACGGCAACTGCATGATCCACGCGAACACCACGCTGGCGAACGGTTGATTGAGTTCGTCGGCGATACCCTTGATCACCAGGCGCAGGCGGTCGGCATGGTCGTCGCTGCTGGCGAACAGGCGCCCACCGGCCAGCGGCGACCAGATCATCGGCGCCACGCCCAGGTCTTGCAGGCCGTCGAAGGTCTCATCGAACATCGGCGTGGTGTGCAGGGGCGAGAACTCGACCTGGTTGGTGGCCAGTTCGATGCGGCGGTTGAGCGACTCGAACTGGTGACGCGAAAAATTCGACACGCCGAAGTGCAAGACCTTGCCGGCCTGGCGCAGGCTGTTGAAGGCGGCGGCGATCTCATCGAACTCCATCAAGGGATCGGGACGGTGGATCAGCAGCAGATCGAGGCGGTCGGTGTGCAACTGGCGCAGCGATTGCTCGACCGAGGCCACGATATGGGCGGCGCTGGTGTCGTAATGCCCGATTGAATGCTGGGGGCGTTGCGGGGAGAGCAGCTTGATCCCGCACTTGCTGATCAATTCGATGCGGTCGCGCAGCGATGGTTGCAGGCGCAGCGCGTCGCCGAACAAGCCTTCGACGCTGTAGTTGCCGTAGATATCGGCATGGTCGAAGCTGGTGACGCCGAGCGCGATGCACTGCTCGATGAAGGCCACGCGCTGCTCGGCCGACATGCCCCATTCGCCCATGCGCCACATCCCGGCCACGATGCGCGAGAGCGCGGGGCCATGGAGACGGGTGTTCACGCGCGGGCAAAACAGGTCGGCGGGCAGGGCTGCGGTCATCGGTTTCTTTCTATGGAGTATTACAACAGGCTGCTCCGACTGCCGCTAACGTCAATTCCGTCGTTCCCGCGAAGGCGGGAATCCAATTTCGTGCCGCAGCCGCAGCCGCAGACGGCTCGACGGAATTGGGTTCCCGCCTTCGCGGGAACGACGCAGGTGAGTTTCGGAGCCAGAGGGCGTTTACTTGAGCCAGAGGCGCATCGAGTCCCAGGCGCGGCCGAAGATCGACGCTTGCGGCACTTCTTCCAGCGCCACCACCGGCAGTTCCAGCACCGGCTTGCCATCGACCATCATTTTCAGGGTGCCGACTTTGGTGTTGAGCGGCAGCGGGGCCACCAGCGGGTCGTTGCGCTCGAGTACAGGTTTCATCTTGCCCGCCACACCTTTCGGCACCGTCACCAGCACGTCGCTGTTAAAACCGATCTTGACCGAATTGGCCGAGCCTTTCCACACTTCCGGCGTCTGGATCGCCTGGCCCTTGGCGTACAGCTTGACCGTCTCGAAGTTCTGGAAGCCCCAGTTGAGCAGCTTCTGGCTTTCCTGGGTACGGGCCTGGTCCGAATTGGTGCCGAGCACGACCGAAATCAGGCGGCGCTGGCCGCTGCCGTTGGGACGGCGCGCCGAGGCGATCATGCAAAAGCCGGCCGCTTCGGTGTGGCCGGTCTTCATGCCGTCGACCGTCGGGTCGAGCCACAACAGGCGGTTGCGGTTCGGCTGGGTGATCTTGTTGTAGGTGAAGCTTTTGACCGAGTCGATCTTGTAGTACTCGGGGTAGTCGGCGATCACGCGCGCGGCCAGTACCGACAGGTCGTGCGCGGTCGAGAAATTGTCGGGGTGCGGCAAGCCGTGCGGGTTGGCGAAGCGCGTGTTTTTCAGCCCCATGCGCTGGGCTTCACGGTTCATCAGGAACACGAACGCGCTTTCGTCGCCGGCCACCGCTTCGGCCAGGGCCACGGCGGCGTCGTTACCGGACTGCACCATCAAGCCGTGCAGCAGGTCGTCCACCGATACCGGCGTGGCCGGGTCGATGAACATCTTGGAGCTGCTGGCGTCGACTTTCCAGGCCTTGACCGAGACGTTGATCATCTGGTTCAGGGTCAGCTTCTTTTCCCTGAGCGCGGCAAAGGTCAGGTAGGCCGTCATGATCTTGGTCAGCGAGGCCGGTTCGATGCGGGCGTTGGGGTCTTGCGAGGCGATGACTTGCCCGCTGGTGGCGTCGAGCAGCAGCCAGGAGCGCGCTGCCACGGTCGGCGGCGGCATGGTTTGCGCAACGGCGGTCGATAGCGCCAGGACACTGGCAGCCAGTGCGGCAATAAGTTTTCTCATGGGAATCAGTACTCAAAAAAGGTGGTGCAAAAAAGGGCGCCCAATTATAGTGGCTATAGCGGGGTTTCACCCTCACGCCGCCACAGTTGGACCACCAGTGTCTTGATGTGGGCCAGCTTGCGGTGGAAGAAATGGTCGGCGCCGGGAATGACGATGACCGGAATGTCTTGCGGTCGCGCCCAGTCCAGCACCTGCGTTAATGTAATGGTGTCGTCGACTTCGCCGTGGATCAGGATGGTGTCGGCCGGCACGTCGGGCATCGGCCATTTGCCGGCGGCGCTGCCGACCAGCACCAGGCGCTCGGCCGGGCGGCCTTGGGCAAGCAAACGCTGCTGCAACTGGGCCTGCACAAAGGTGCCGAACGAAAAACCCGACAGCGCCACCGGCAAGCCCGGATACTGCGCTTGCATGTGCGCCAGCATCAGGGCCATGTCGTCGGTTTCGCCGACGCCGTCATCGTGCACGCCGCCCGAGGCGCCGACGCCGCGGAAGTTAAAGCGCGCCACCGCGTAGCCGAGCGCGACAAACGTGCGCGCCAGGGTCTGGGCCACCTTGTTGTCCATGGTGCCGCCGTACAGCGGGTGCGGATGGGCCACCAGGGCGATGCCGCGCGGCGCGCCCGGGGGCAGGTCGAGCAGGCATTCCATCGGCCCGGCGGCGCCGGCCAGGGTGAATTTTTCGGCGTTTTTGTTCAGCAAATTATGTGTGGCAGTAGTCATGGAACCAAGCGGTCAGATTTTGAGGCGGTCGACGACTTTGCCGCCAACCAGGTGGGAGTCGATGATCTCATCGATGTCGCTGGTGTCGACGTAGGTGTACCAGGTGCCTTGCGGATAGACCACCAGCACCGGGCCTTCGTCGCAACGGTCGAGGCAGCCGGCCTGGTTGATGCGCACTTTGCCGTGCCCGTTCAGGCCCAGTTCCTTCATGCGGCGCTTGGCGTGCTTCTGCGCAATTTCGGCGCCGAGCTTGCCGCAGCACTGGCGTCCATCCTCGCGCACGTTCATGCAGATAAAAACGTGCTGCTCGAAGTAGGGGGTATCGCTCATGGTGGTTCCCGATTCTGTGTTGGCTGGCGCAATGATACGCGTTCTTCGCGCCGATTGAGTTTATGCGAGGGCAGCAGCAGGAACCAGATCGCAAAAAACGGCCATAGCAAGGACAGGAATTGCGCTGCGCCATTGAAGTTCAGAAACTTTCCCTGTACCCAGCCTTGCAAGGTGGCGCTAAAGTAGGGGTTGACCGGGATCGTGTTCACCACCAGCAGGCTGAGCACAAGGGTAAGCACCGCCAGCCGCCGCTGCGCCTTTTCGGGCGCGAACGCCAGGCCCGCCAGCATGATCAGGCCGATCAGAAAACCGCCCTGGGCGCCGGGCGTGATCCAGGCCAGTGCATTGTCGGGCTTAAACAGCAGGGAACTGGCCAGGGTCTTGGTCAGCAGGGCCGCGCCGAGCATGGCGCCGATCAGGAACAGGCGCGGGGCGCCGCGTCGCAGCAGGCACAGCATGGTCAGGACGGCGCCGGTCATGCCGCAGGCGGTGATGATGGTTTCCGACAGCCAGTATTGTTCCACGCTCATGGCGGCGCCGGGACGCAGCATGCTCACCAGGTCGATATCGGTATCGAGCCAGGCCGACAGCCATTCCGAAAAAATCGGCAGCAGCTGGCCGTGTCCGAACATATAGCCGAGCGGGTAGACCTGCGCTAGCGGCCACAGGGCCAGCAGCACCAGGCCCTGGCTGGCGTGCGCGGCGAACCAGCGCTGGCGCAGCTTGTACAGGCGGCTCTGGTCCAGGAACGAGCGCGCGCCCAGCGCGCCGATGATGGCGCCCGCCAGCGCGCCGGCCGCATTGGTGATGAAGTCCAGGCTCGATGGCACGCGGCTGGGCAGGTAGGTCTGCACCGCTTCCATCGCGCCCGACACCAGCACCCCGAGCATGGCGGCGGCAAGCACCGCCCAGACGCCGCGCACGCGCGGGTACATGGCCAGCACCAGCAGGGTGCCGAGCGGGATATAGCCGATGATGTTGACCATCACGTCGAAGCCGGTCCAGTACTGCGGCATCGACAGGGTCAGGAAAATGAAGGGCGACAGGCCGCTGCCGCGCCAGCCCGAAAACGGAAACCAGCTGGCGTACACGATCAGCAGCATGTAGGCCAGCAGCGCGGCGCGCGAGACGGGCGAGCCGCGCACGGCGGCCGTGGGCGGCGCTGTTGCGGGAGCTGGCCCTGGCGCGTCGGGCGCGGTCATTCTTTTTTGAGCGGCAGCGTGGCGAGCCACGCGATGACGTCGGAGGCGACCGTGTCGGTGGCGCCGGCCAGCGCGCGCGCGCCACCACCGGCATCTAGACTGGTGGCGGGCGTCTTGCGCTCGAAGGTCTTCTGGTCGACCAGTTTATGCCCCTGGAACAGCGAGGCGCGCAGCACCAGTTGCCCGTGGCTGCTGGCCTGGCTGTCGAAGTGGTGGCTGAAGTCGTCGATTTCCAGGCGCAGGATCGGCACGCCGTCGGACGCGTCGCTCACGCTCAATACCTTGGCGCCCGACTGCGCGATGCGCGATTTCAAGCGCTGGGTGACCATCTGCAGCGGCGTGGCGGACCAGCGGCTGTTGGCGTAGGCGCGCGCCTGCAGCGGGTCGCTGTAGTTCAGGCGGTAGAACATGCGTTCGCTGTCGAGGGCGGCCGAGCCGGTGACGTCGCCCACCACCACGGCGGCCATCGGCGCGCGCGCGGGCGCGGCGGCGCTGGCGGCAGGTCCGAAATCGAAGGTGGTGTTCTGGGCCGGCTTTTCGCTGGCGCAGCCGGCCAGCAGCAGGGCGGCGCCGGCGCCTGCGGCCAGCAGCAGGCGGCGAACATGGAGGAGCGGGGTGTGGGTCGGGATATGATGCACGGTGGTCCTCATTTGGTCGGTGCGGTAAAACCCGGTTCGCCTGGCCCCGGGGTCGGCGGCGCGGCGCCGAACAGCAGGCTTTGCGGACGGTCGTTGAGCGAATTCATGGTACGCCGCACGGCGCGCAGCGAGGTGCGCGCTTCGTCGGTCATGAGCACGAAGTGCGGCAGGGTTTGCATTTCGAGATCGGTGGTGACCGCTTCGAGCGAGCCGCCGACCCGGTCCACGGTGCTGTTCAGGCGCGCAATGGCCCCATTCGGCGACTGCAGGTCGTCGGCCAGCTTGGTGTAGCTGCGCGTCATGGTGCTGGCGTTATTGCTGAAGGTGTCGAACGCGGCGAAACTCTGCTCGGCCCTGGCGGTCAGTTGCGGCAGGCGCGCCAGGGTCGGTTCCAGTTTGGCCGGGATCGCGGCGTAGGCATTGGCCGCCTTGCTCACATCGGCAAAGGCGTCCAGGATGACTTTCTGGTTTTCGGGCGAGGCCATGGCGTCGAGGCGGGTGGTCAGTTCCTCGGCTTTGTCGAGGATTACCAGGCCGCGTTTTTCGAGCTGGTCGAGCAGGCCGGGACGCAGCGGAATGCGCGCCAGGGCCTTGTCATTGCTGGTCATCAGGGGCGAGCCGGTTTTTTCGTCATCGAGCTGGATGAAGGCGATCCCGGTCACGCCCTGGTAGCCCAGGGTGGCAAACGTGGTGCGGGTGATAGGCGCTTCCGGGTCGATCGACAGGCGGATCAGGATCTGGCCGGCGGTTTTGGTGTCGAAGCTGATGTCGTCGACCTTGCCCACTTCCAGGCCGCGGTAGCGCACCGCCGCCTGCGGGTTCAGGCCTGGGATCGACTGGGTGGTGGCGATCTGGTAGGGCACGCGTTCGACCCGGTCGCGGTTGAACCAGATGCCCGCCAGGACCGTGGCCACCAGCAGCGCAATCGTGAAAATACCTGTCATCAGGGCGTGTGATCTGTTTTCCATATACTAGTGCTCCGGTGCGTGCTCGGCGTCGTATTCGTCGAGCACTTCGAGGGCGCGCTGGCCGCGCGCACCCAGGAAGAATTGTTTGATGAAGGGATGCTCCACTTTCAGCACGTCGCGCGTCGGTCCGATCGCGATCACGTGTTTTTCGGCCAGCACCGCGATCCGGGTCGACAGCGCGAACAAGGTGTCCAGGTCGTGGGTGACCATGACCACGGTCAGGCCCAGTTCGCGGTGCAGCGATTGAATCAGGGCGACAAAGGCGTCCGACAGGTCGGGGTCGAGCCCCGCGGTGGGTTCGTCGAGGAACAGCAGTTGCGGTTCGAGCGCCAGCGCGCGCGCCAGCGAGGCGCGCTTGATCATGCCGCCCGACAGGTCCGACGGCATTTTCTTGGCGTGCTCGATGCCCAGGCCCACCATGTTCATTTTGAGGAGCACGGCGTCGTAAATCACGTCTTCGGGCAGGGCGCGCAGCTCGCGCAGCGGTTGGGCGATGTTGTCGAACACGGTCAGCGCCGAATACAGCGCGCCTTGCTGGAACAGCATGCCCCAGTGGTTGCGCATGCGCTGCAGCTGGTCGGCGTCGGCCTCGCTGATGTCTTCGCCGAACACGCGCACGCAGCCTTTCGAGGGCCTTTCAAGGCCCAGCATCTGGCGCAGCAGCACCGTCTTGCCGGTGCCCGAGCCGCCCACGATCGACAAGATCTCACCCTGGTAAATATCGAGATTGAGGTCCTGGTGCACCACGGTGCGTCCGAACTTGGTCCACAGCTTGGTGATCTGGACCACCGGCGGGCCGACTTCCTCGTCGGGGCGCATGTTCAGGTGCTGGCGTTTGACCGGCGCTGTTTGTTCGTCCATCAGAAACCGACTCCGCTGAAAATAATGGCAAAGACTGCGTCGGCCAGGATCACCACCGTGATCGCGGTCACGACCGAGGTGGTGGTGCCGCGCCCGAGGCTTTCGGTATTCGGTTTGATGCGCAGGCCGAAGTGGCACGATACCAGCGCGATCAGCATGCCGAACGTGGTCCCTTTGAGCAGGCCGATGATGTAGTTCGACAGCGGCACCGCGTCCGGCAGCTTTTGCAGGAAGTAGCGCGCCGACAGGTTCAGTTCGACCTTGGCCGAGACCATGCCGCCGATCAGGGCCATGGCGTCGGTCCACACCACCAGCAGAGGCATCGAGATCGCCAGCGCGACCACCTTCGGCATAATCAGGCGGTAGCCGTGCGAGATGCCCATGACCAGCATGGCGTCGAGTTCCTCGGTCACCCGCATCACCCCGAGCTGCGCGGTGATCGAGGAGCCGGAGCGGCCCGCCACCAGGATGGCGGCCAGCAGCGGCCCCAGTTCGCGGATCACGCTCATGCCGAGGATGTTGACCAGGTACATATCGCCGCCGAACATGCGCAGCTGCTGGGCCGACAGGTAGGACAGCACCACGCCGATCAAGAAGCCGACCAGCGCGGTGATGCCGAGCGCCTGGAAACCCGAGTGGAAGATATTGGCCGACACTTCGCGCCACGGCCCGGTCATCGGATGGCGGATGAAGCGGCCGATATCCTGCACCACCTGGCCGATCAGGCGGATGAAGCCTTGCGTATGCTCGAAGAAGTTGAGCATGCCCGCGCCCAGCGTCATCACCCAGTTGAAGCGGCTCTCGCGGGTGCGCGGCAGTTGCAGCTTGCCCGCTTCTTCGATGCGCTTGAACAGTTCTTCCTGTTTTTCGGCCAGTTGCAGCTGGTCGGGGCGCTTCTTGCCCCAGGCGTTCCAGAACATCTGGGCGCCGATATGGTCGAGGCGGACGATCTGGGTCAGGTCCCATACCAGCGCCGGCTTGTCCTTGAGCGAGACCAGGGTGGCGTTGATGGTCTTGATCGCGCCGCACTGGGCCAGCGCGTGGACCTGCCAGGTCCCGTTGGCGACGACCGATTGGGGCGAGCCTGCATCAGGCGGTTTTAGGGTTAAAGTTGGCGCATTTTCAATCTGCATTGCGCCAGTGTAAAAGAGAATCGCCGCGACCGCTACAGGAGTTCGTGTGCGGGTCGGCGCGGCGCGTGGAATCGTTTGTTGACAGCGCCGCTGTATGCACGCCGCTGACGCCGCCCGCTTATGCCACCCGCTTATGCCGCCAAGTGGCGCGCCTGCCGCTGCGGCACGCTCGCCACCGGCCTGGCTTTCTCGGCCGGCGCATCGACGCGACCGGCGTAATCGCTGCCGACCAGTGCTTCGGCGTCGGCACGGGGCATGCCGCGCGTCTCGAGCCATTGTGTGACCAGTTTGGCCAGGCGCTCGAGCGCGATGCGGTGGGTGGCGTCGGTTTTGGCGTAGATCCAGTCCGAGAAGGCCATGAAATTGGCGAACGGGGACTCGCCCAGCACATGGACCAGGGTATGCGCGAAGCGTCCCGAGTTGGCCACCAGGTCCCAGTAGCGCGCAAAGCGCACCAGGCGCTGCATGGTCTGGAAGTCGATCAGTTTGGTGGCCAGGATGGTGTACGGCGGGTAGGGATCGAACACCAGGCCGTGTTCTTCGGTATGGCGGATGATCGGCGTGCCGCGCAGGCGCTTGAGGATGCCGAACTGGATTTCATGTGGTTTGAGCGCGACCAGTTGGTCGAAGCCGCGCGCGAAGCTGTCCATGTCTTCTCCCGGTAGGCCGGCGATCAGGTCGACGTGCAGGTGGGCGTGCGACTGCTCGCACAGCCAGCGGATGTTTTCGGCGGCCTTGGCGTTGTCCTGGCGCCGGCTCACCAGCGCCTGCACCGCCGGATTGAAGCTCTGGATGCCGATTTCGAACTGCAGCGCGCCCGGCGGGAACTTGCGGATGCCTTCTTTCAGGGCGTCCGGCAGGTGGTCGGGCACCAGCTCGAAGTGGGCGTAGACCGGGTCGTCCGGGTTCGCTTCGAGTTTGTCGAGGAAGAACTGCATGATCTTCAGGCTGGTCTTGATATTGAGGTTGAAGGTGCGGTCGACAAACTTGAACAGGCGCGCGCCGCGGGCATGCAGCGTTTCGAGCTCGCCCAAAAAGGTATCCAGGCCGAAGGGCCAGGCGGTCTTGTCCAGCGCCGACAGGCAGAACTCGCACTTGAAGGGGCAGCCGCGCGAGGCTTCTACATACAGCGTGCGGTTGGCGATGTCGTTATCTGTATACAAGGAGTAGGGCATGGCGATGTCGGCCATCGGCGGCTGCACGCCGGCGTGGATCTTCATCAGCGGCTTGGGGCCGTGCAGGATCTCGCCGCACAGCTTGGGGAAGGTGACGTCGCCCCAGCCGGTCACCAGGTAGTCCGCCATGCGCACGATGTCCTGCTCGCCCGGTTCGTGCGACACTTCCGGTCCGCCCAGCACAATGGTGACCTGGGGCGCGACGCGCTTGAGCATGGCGACGACCCTGGTGGTTTCCTCGACGTTCCATATATAGATACCGAAACCGATGATGCGCGGCGCCTGCGCCAGCAAGCGTTCGACGATTTCGGTGGTCTTGGCCCCGATCACGAATTCGAGCAGGCTGGTTTGCTCCTTCAGCGGCCCCATGTTTGCCAGCAGATAGCGCAGCCCCAGCGATGCGTGGGCGTAGCGGGCGTTCAGGGTCGAGAGCAGGATGGTCATGGCGGGCGCGGGTTCGGCAAAAGCTGACATTCTACCTGCGCGCGGGACTGGCATTGGCCCGCTCAGGCTTGGTGTTGCTACTCCGTAACATCAACAGGCATAAATCTTGCATCTGACTGGAGTTGAAGGACCAAGCTGTTGTGTTCTCGTCCAGAATCGTGCGTACGAGAAATATGTTTACGCATTCCGTCCCAATGCTACGTTAGTATATGAATCGATTGCCCTCGCGTGGAGTGTTGCGCCATTTTTTGTCACATGAATAAATTACAGCCCATTTTTGTCATCGCTGCCGCCCTGCTCTGCTGCGCCGCATCCGCGCAGCAGCTGTACAAGACCGTCGGTCCGGATGGGAAAGTCACGTTTTCCGACCGCCCGCAAAATGGCGAGAAGCTCAAGGTCAGCGTGATGAAGGGCTCCGTGCTGCGTCCGGTGGAAGGTCCGCCGCCGCCCCAGCCCAAGATAGGGCCTGCGCCGAAGGGCTCTGGCGCCGAGGGGGCGGGCACCGGCATCTCGGCCGCCGGCGTCCCTTCGCCCGAACTCCAGCATGCGGTGCTGGTCGTGTCGCTCATGTCGGAAGTGGCCGCCAAGTTCGAGCCCGTGTGCTCGAAGGCGACAGCGCAGAGCAAGAAGTTCGTCACCGCAGCCAATGGCTGGACGCAACGCAACAGCAGCTTTATTGAGAAGCAGCGGCGCGCGATGGCCGACATGGCCCCTGCCAGGCGCACCGCATTGCAAAATGAGGTGGCGGCCAAGATTCACGAAGCCATGACCGACGTCTTGGCGCAAGGGCCTGCGGGGCAGGTGCGCTGGTGCGAGAAGGCAACTATCGATATGTCCGGTGGCGGCAACGACGTCGTCAATAACGCGGACGTGGCCTTGCCGCTGATCACCTACAAACCCAAGTAATGTGGAGGCGGTGGCTTGTGCAAATGCCGCCGCTTTGCTATAGTTTGCCTCCCCGCTGAAATGCCAGCGAAATCAAGTAGTTGGCAGGCAGTCCAGGGGCGTTTCGAAAGAGACGAAGTAACAAAAAGAGGTTGACGAGAAACGCGAAACGCTGCATAATCTCACCTCTCTGCTGCAACGAACACAACGCTTCGTACCATGCGGCAAGATAGAAATACCGAATACGTTCTTTAACAATTAACAGTCGATAAGTGTGGGCGTTTGATGAAGGTGCCAACAAAGCGTAAGCGATGTTGAATACTTAAATTATCAAATGTTCACAAAAAAGAAACACGGCGCATCGAAAGATGAGCTTGTCAGTATTTTGAGTGAGCGATCTGTCCGCAAGGACATTAAACAGAGATTGAACTGAAGAGTTTGATCCTGGCTCAGATTGAACGCTGGCGGCATGCCTTACACATGCAAGTCGAACGGCAGCGCG
>NZ_WHJI01000039.1:0-78631 GCF_011682155.1 Massilia sp. CCM 8734 | reverse complement strand
TAGCTGGGCGAGGCCAGATTTTGACGATTTCGCAGTGCCAATAGCGAGCTATTGGCCGAGAAAGCGGCGAAATATGGACCGTTCCAGGTATTTTTGCAGCCGACGATCCCAAGTCCGACAGGCTGCTAGACGCCCGCCCGGGAGGCGGCCAGTCGCGCCAGCCGGCCGCGCGCGCCGGCGTCGGCGCGCGCGAAGCCGGATCACATCCGCAGCAAGCCCTGGCGCCGCGCTTCGAATACCGCCTCCGTGCGTGAGCTGGCAAACAACTTGTTGAGGATGTTCTTCACGTGCGTTTGCACGGTGCGAAATGAGATCTCGAGCAGCTTCGCCACTTCCTTGTCGCTGCTGCCGCGGGCCACCAGCTCCAGGATGATCGTCTCCCTGCGCGTGAGCTTGGGCTGCCCCGGTCCGCCCGCCGCTTTGGCTTGGCGCGGGCGCTCCAGGCGGGCACGCTCGATGATCTTGCGGCCGATTTCCGGACTGATGGGCGAGCCGCCCGCGTGCAGTTCCAGCACCGCCGCGCCCAAGTCCGGCAGCGCGCGCCGCCCGCACAGGAAGCCCGAGGCGCCTGCGTCGATGCAGTCGTACACGCTCGCTTCGTCGCACAGCGCCGACAGCGCCAGGATGCCGCAGCGCGGATGCAGGCGCGCGCACAGTTCGATGATGTCGAGGGCCCCGCGCTCGGGCAGGTCGATGTCGACGATGAGCACGTCGGGCGCGGCGCGCTGCAGCCAGGCGAGCGCCGACGCTCCATCGGCGAATTCGCCGGCCAGCGCGATGTCCGGGGCGGCCAGCAGCACCAGGCGTTGCGCGGTCCTGAGCATGGCGCAGTGTTCAATGATGGCGACTTTGATGGGCATGATGGTTCCAGTGTGGATTCGGATGGGTCAAAACTGCTTGCGTTGATCCAGCCATGCCTGAAGCTGTTCGTGGCGCAGCAGCGTGCGGCGGGCCGACAGATAGCTCGGCACCTCCACCACCAGGCCGTCGACCTGGGCGCGCGCCGTGCCCTGCGCGCGCGCCGCCTCGAACGCCAGCGCGTGGCGCCTGGCCAGCGCGATCGTGTCGGGCGAGGGCGTCAGGTGGCGGTTGGTCAGCGCGACGTGGGCCGCGTTGACGACCGCCTTTGCGCGGTAGCCGATCGCGCAGCCGGTTTGCATGTCCGCCTCGGCGCCGTCGCTGTCGGCAAACGTGTACGGGCAGTCGATGGCGCGCACGCCGGCGGCGGCGCATTCGAGCAGGAAGCGCGAGCGCGGATAATGCAGTTCGGTGCCCTCGCGGCTGCGGTTGGCGTCCAGGTCGGCCACCATGTCCTCGGTCGCCACCAGCATGGCCTCGATGCGCGCGCTGGCGTGGGCGATGTCGATCGCGCGCACGATGCCGATCGCCGTTTCGATATTCGGCACGATGCGGGTGCTGCCGGCCTGGATGCCGTGCAGCGCTTCGAGCCGGCCGATTTCCTGGTCGAGCTCGCGCACCTGGGCCACGCTCTCGACCTTGGACATCATCACGATGGCGGGCCGGCCGGCCATCACGCCGAGCAGGTCGTCGTAGCCGCAGCTGTCGAGCGGATTGACGCGCACCGCAGGGATCACGCCGCGCGCGCGCCAGGCTGCATACGCCTGCGCCGCCAGCGCGCGCGCCTGCGGGCGCAGCTCGGGCGGGGTGAAGTCCTCCAGTTCCTGCACGATGACGTCGGCGCCGCTGGCGGCCGCCTCGGTCATGAGGTCCAGGTCCATGCCGGGCACGAACAGCCAGGAGCGCGCGAGGGCGAGGGAATTGTCGGGTGATATAGCCATGCTTGTATCCTTGCAAATGAATGAGGGGGGAAAACGGCGGGCGCGCGCGGCTCCGGTACGCCGGCTGATCGGGCGCGCGCCATGCAACATGCCGTTCGGGTGGCGCAGGGAATCAGGCCATCGACAGGCCGCCGTCGACCGCCATCGTGGTTCCGCTGACGAAAGAGGATTTCTCGGACAGGTACCAGACGATGGCCTCGGCCGCCTCCGCCGCCGTGCCCTCGCGGCGCAGGGCGGTCATGCCATGCAGGCGCTCGATGTGGCCGGGCGCGGCGGTGGTGCGGTCGAGCATCGGGGTGCGGATCACGGCCGGCGCGATGCAGTTGACGGTGATGCCGCGCGGGCCCAGCTCGCGCGCCATGGTCTTGCTCATGGCGATCACGCCGCCCTTGCTGGCGGCGTAGGCGATCGTGCCCGCCAGGCCACCGCCGCGCAGCCCGGCCACGCTCGAGACGGTGCAGATGCGCCCGCCGGTCCGCATGTGCGCCGCCGCCGCCTTGATCGGCAGGAAGCTGCCGAGCAGGTTGACGCCGACGACCTGCATGAAGCGCGCGGCGTCGAGCTCGGCCAGCGCGCTGGTGTCGACGATGCCGGCGCAGGTGGCCAGCGCGTCGATGCGGCCGCGCCAGGCCATGATGTCGGCGAACACGTGCGCCACCGCGTCCTCGTCGCAGACGTCGAGCCGGAAGGCCCGCCGGGCGCCGCCCGCGCCGGTGTCCGGCCCGGCCAGCGGCACCTCGTCGCGGTCCAGGCAGGCCACGTCGTAACCGTCCCTGGCCAGCGCCGCCGCCGTGGCCGCGCCGATGCCGGCGGCGGCGCCGGTGACCACTGCCACCTGGCGTTGCGCGGCGTGCGGGAAGGGGGCGGCCATGCTCACGCCGGCGTCAGGATCGACGGGCGCGCCGCGAGGTCGGGCGCCACCCAGCCGTTCAGGTCGTACTCGGACATGCACTGGTCGACCATCGACTTCATCCGAGCCGACAGGCCGGTCGCGTTGGCGATCGTCAGCGTGTCGAGGCGGCTCTTCTCGTAGCTGCCCGAGTAATTGAGCTCGTACAGCTCGTGGCGGGAACCGAATTCGGAGCCGACCGCGTCCCACAGCAGTTTCATCAGCTTGACCCGCTCGACCGCGTCGACGCCGTCGGCGCCGCGCACGTAGCGGTCCAGGAAGGGGCGCAGCTCGGGCTGCTGGAAGTCGGCCGCGTGCGACGGCAGATAGATGAGCGAACTGGCGACGGTCTTGCGGATCAGGTTGATGACGCGGCTGTAGGCGTCGCCGGCGCTGGCGCGGTAGGCCAGCGCCGACTCCAGGTTCGGCAGCACGTACTGGCCGCACCAGGGCTCGGCCTTCCAGGCCATCGAATCGGACAGGCCCCACAGCATGTGGCGCAGCGCGATCGCCTCGCCCACCGCGCCCTGCACGCCCTGGAAGCCCTTGGTGCCGGCGATCTCGACCGCCTTCAGGAACAGGCCGCAGATGAAGTCGAACTTGACCGCCAGCCGGGTGCAGCCGTGCATCAGGGTGCGGCCGAAGAAGCCCGAGTGCTCGATGAACTTGTTCGACATCTCGACGCCGTACATGAACACGTCCTTCCACGGGATGAAGACGCGGTCGAGCACCAGGATGGAGTCGTTCTCGTCCATGCGGCTCGACAGCGGATGGTCGAACGGCGTGCCGGTCAGGCCGGCGGCCAGCTCGTAGGACTTGCGGCAGATGATCTTGACGCCGGGCGCGTTGGTCGCGACCATGAACACCGGCGAGAACTTCTTCTCCTGGTACATCACGTTGTAGTGGGCCACGAAGGTGAAGTGGGTCAGCGCGGCGCCGGTGGCGACGACCTTGGCGCCGCTGATGATCAGCCCGTCCGGGGTCTCCTCCTCGACGTGGATGAACACGTTCGAATGGTTCGGGTCGAGGTGGCGGTCGACCGGCGGGTTGACCACCGCGTGATTGATGTAGGGCAGGCGCTCGCGCGCCAGGTCGTACCAGCGCGCCGCGTTCTCGCTGTACTCGCCGTACAGCGCGCGGTTGGCGCCGAAGGTGCCGATCCAGGCGGCCTTGAAGTCGGGCGTGCGGCCCATCCAGCCGTAGGACAGGCGGGCCGTCTCGGCGATCGCGTCGCGCGCCAGGATCTGTTCCTCGGCCGAGCGCGGCGCCTGGAAGAAGCGGTGGCCGCGCAGGCCGCTGCCGTTGTCCAGTTCGATGGTCAGCGTCTCGCGCTTGGCCGGATCGTGCAGCGCGTCGTAGAAGCGCGCGATCATGCGCGCGCTGTTGCGGAAGGCCGGGTGCTCGGCCACGTTGCTCACTTTTTCCCCGTTGAGCCATACCTCGCGCCCGTCGTCGAGGCTGGCCAGATATTCCGCGCCGGTGTACATCGCGTTGCCCGCCGGGTGTTCGCCGCCGGGTGGCTGGTTGCTGAAGTCTTGTTTCATAATCATCTCCGTATGGATTCTAAGCGTGGGGGAATTCAAGCCGGCGCGATAAGCCAGGAATATATTGCCGGTCGACCGTCGATATTCATAACCGGGCGGCCTATAATGCGGCCGGGGGGATAAGTGGTCCTTATCCGTGCGCGAGGGTTTCTCGACTCCATTTATTAATGGTGCCGATATACGTCCCGGTTAATTGCCGGCTCTTCGTCCTTGATGAGGACGAGGGAAATTATAAATTTGGCAAACAAGCGTATCAACTCGCGTTCGTTTGGCACGGGCGGGGAGGAGGGGGATTTTGGCGCCCGGATCGCTTACCGGAGGGCGCTGGGAGACAGGCGAACGCCGGGTAAAAATACCCGATTCGCATGGCCGAAAGCCAGCCTGGACATGCGGCTTGGCAAGGCTTTTGTCCAGTAGCACATTCAAGTTCGAGCAACTACTCGCGTTTGCGGGGCCCGGCCCGGGCGCCAGGGCGGCGCGCCAAGGCGGAGCGCCAAGGCGGAGCGCCGGGCCGTGGGCGGGCGAAATGCTAGCAGCCTGTCGGACTTGGGATCGTCGGCTGCAAAAATACCTGGGACGGTCCATATTTCGCCGCTTTCTCGGCCAATAGCTCGCTATTGGCACTGCGAAATCGTCAAAATCTGGCCTCGCCCAGCTATTTTTTCGCTTCGACTCTCCAAGTCCGACAGGCTGCTAGGACCGGAAGTCGGCGGCGCCGCGTTTCCAATACCCTTTGGCGCGGACATGATTGCCGTCGAGCGCCCATTTTTCGTGCAGCAAGGCACGCACCGTCACCACGCCGCCCGCCTCGCCGGCCACCCAGGCCTGGCCCGCTCCCGGCGGGCGCGCCAGCCCGTCGAGCGCCTTGGCCAGCGCGTCGTCGCCGGGGCCGCGCGCGACCCAGTGCAGGCGCATCAGCGGGCCGGCGAAGAACGCCTCGTGCTCGCCGGGGCGGTCGGCCTCGATCAGCACGATGCCGGGCAGGTCGGCCGGCACATGGGCGAGGATGGCCTGGATCGCCGGCAAGGCGGTCTCGTCGCCGGCCAGCACGAGCCATTGCGCGTCGGGCATCAGGGTGAAGCCGCCGTCGCGCGGCCCGGCGAACGCCACCCGGTCGCCGGGCCGGGCCGCCTCGGCCCAGCTCGAAGCCGGGCCGGCCTCGTGGATGACGAAATCGACGTCGAAGCTGCCCTTGCCCAGGTCGAAGCGGCGCAGCGTGTAGGCGCGCCCGACGCTGTCGCCGGCGGGGCGCGGCACGAACAGCTTGATCCAGGCGCCGGGCGCCTGGGCCGCTTCGGCGCGGATGAACATGGCCGCATCGTCGCCGCCGAAGGTCAGCCGGATCCGCGCCGAACTGAGCTGTTCACGGGCGGTGACGACGGCCCGCAGCCGCGGCCGGGCTGGTTTGGCGCTGACTTGCCCGCTGACTTGCCCGGTCGCCTGCTCCGGCACTGGCGCCCCCGACATTCAGGACGCCTCCGCCGGCGCCGACGCCAGCAGGCGCACGGCGACCAGCGAGGCCAGCCCGACGCAGGCGGCGCCGGCCAGATAGACCGCGCTGATGCCGGCGACGTTGGCCAGCGCGCCGGCCAGCGGGCCGGTGACGGCCAGCGAAATGTCGAGGAAGGCCACGTACGCGCCCATCGCCGCGCCGCGGCTCTGGGGCGGGGTGCGCTTGACCGCCTCGACGCCGAAGCCGGGGAAGGCCAGCGAATAGCCGAAACCGGTCAGGGCCGCGCCCAGGTAGGCCAGCAGCGGCGCCTCGGCGCGCCAGATGAAGACTTGGCCGAGCACTTCGATCAGCACGCACACCAGGGCGACCTTGGCGCCGCCGATCTTGTCCGGCAGGTGGCCGAACAGCAGACGGGCCCCGATGAACCCGACGCCGAACGCGGTGAAGGCCAGCGACGGGCTGCCCCATTGCTTGGTCGCGAACAAGAGCGACACGAAGGCCGTGATCACGCCGAAGCCGACGCTCGACAGCGCCAGTCCGGCGCCGGGCAGCCAGACCATGCCGAGCACCTTGTAGAACGGAACGCGGCGCAGCTTGCCGGGCGCGATGGCGTCCACGTTCAACAGCATGACCATGGCCAGCAGCGGCGCGAGCATGCCGGCCGCGGCGATGCCGCTGAAGCCGAAGGTCTTGTAGATCGCCATGCCGGCCGGCGCGCCGGCGGCGTAGGCGCCGTACATGGCGATGCCGACCCAGGCCATGACCTTGCCGGCGCGCTGGGGGCCGACCAGGCCGACGCCCCAGCTCAGGGCGCCGGTGACGATGAGGCTTTCGGCGCAGCCGAGCAGGACGCGCCCGACGATCAGCACGGCGACCGACAACTGCGGCTGGTCCACCCAATACAGCGAGAGGAAATAGACCAGGGCGGAGGCGATGCCGATCCCGAAACCGGTCATCACCGCGCGTTTCGAGCCGCGCGTGTCGGACAGGGCGCCGGCCCACGCGCGCGTGAGCAGCGCGGCCGCGAATTGGGCGCCGGCGACGATGCCGACCATCAGGGTGCTCATGCCGAGCTGGCCGTGCACGTGCAGGGGCAGCACGGGCAGGGCGATGCCGATCGTCATGAAGCTGACAAAAACGGCCAGTACTATCGGCGCTAGTTGTTGCAGGACGCTTTGCTCGCCCGCGCTGGTCATTGCCGGCGGAGAGTTTGCTGTTGGCTTGTGCGAAGTCATGTATATTCTTTCATCGGGCGTTTATTACCAGGTTGAAATGTTCAACTATTAATAATTGATGTGATTTACCCATATCGGGTAGTGGCGCCTCGTTTCTCCGCTTTTATTGCATAGATAAAAGCGTTTTATATAAAGGCGAGTATTTACTCGCAATCGGCACAAATTATAAAATCATTCGCCCCTGATGAAAACTCGCATTAGAAAACGGTCATGCTAGATATTCCCCGCCCTAGGAAAGAGCCCCGCCAGGCGCGCTCCAAACACACCGTGGAGACGATACTCGAGGCGACGGCTCGCGTTTTCGCCGAACATGGCTATGCCGGCACCAACACGAACCTGATCGCCGACAAGGCCGGCCTGAGCGTCGGTTCGGTGTACCAGTACTTTCCCAACAAGGATTCCTTGATCGCCGCGCTGCACCAGCGCCACGGCGCGCAGATGCAGCAGACGGTCGAGGCGGTGCTGGCCAGTCCGTTCGACTCCACGCTGCGCGGACACATCGACGCCATGGTGCGCGCGCTGCTGGCCGCGCACATGGTCGAGCCGGACCTGCACAAGATGCTGGAGCTGGAATTCCCCTTCTTCGACGCGCCCCAGTCGGAGAGCGAGCCCGACAGGGGTATCTTCCACCGTGTGCGCAAGCTGCTCGATGACTGGCGCGCCGCGATCACCCCGCAAGACCTGGACCTGGCGACCTGGGTCATGCTTCACATCATCGAGTCGATGGTGCACGCGGCCGTGATCGATCCGCCCCGCTTCGACATCAACGCGATCGAAAGCGCGATCGTCGACGCGGTGATGGGCTATCTGACGCTGGGCAAGCCCAGCGAAGGGGCGGGGGCGGCCTGATCGACGGTTTCGGGGCGGCCGTGATGGCCCCGCGAGCGGCGGCGCGCCGGGCAACGGGGCGCGCGACTGACCGGTCGTTGAGCAAGCTCGATGGCAGTCGGCGTCAGCGCATGTTGATCTTACCCGTCAATTTCGCTGATTCCAGAAACGTCGAAGCAAGGAAAATGCCGGCGGCGACTGCAAGTGTGGCCGGCAAGCCGTTGGCGCTGCCGCTAGCAGGACGAACAACGACACCAGCGCCGGCCCCGTAAGCTGGGACACCGTAAACGCCGTGGCGTACAGGGCCACAACCCTGCCGCGCGTTTTATCGCCGGTCAGCTCATTGATCCAGGATTCCCCAAGGGCGATGATCACGCCAGCAGCCCCGCCCATGGCAAAGCGCAGCGGAAACGTCAAGGCCAGGCTTGAAACGTGCTCGAGCAGCATGATTGAACTTGCCGACAGGGCGAAGCACGTCAGCAAGAGTCGCTTGCGCCCCAACAATATCACCAGCCTGCGGACCAGTGGCGCCGCAACGATGATACCCAATGCGGGTGCGGCGGCCATCATTCCGGTCATGAATGGGTCGTACTGCTGGTCGTACATCCGTAGCGCGACCAGCGGTATTGTCAGGCCGGTTGCGAAGCCGACAACGGCAATGCTGAGGATGACGATCGCAACGGGCAGTCTTGCCTGGTATCTCGAAAGCGCCATGAATATGGTCGTTTCTGATTGATCTGCTGGTCGCTGAGCTGGCCGTTGCGTTCTTTGCAGGGGGAATGCCCCGCTTTGAATGGCTGGACCACATGCAGCAGGCAAGGTGATCAGCATCGCGGCGCGCCTGGCCGGACAGGTAAATTGTCTGATAACACGGGCGCGCAGCCGACGCTCATCTGGCATGCCGCGCCCGCTTGCCCCGGCAGCCGCCGGCCCCAGAAACAACAGCGCCAGCGTTTTTCCCGACGTACACGTCCGTATTTTTGTACAAGCATGCAAGCCTGTTAAGCTATCCGCACATTCACGGTCCGGAGGCAGTCATGCACGCTTGGATTCTTTCCCTGAAACTGTTCGCCTACGCCGTCATCGGGCTCATGGCGCTGGCCATCGCTTACGCCACGGTCATCGCGATCCGCTACTGGCCGGCCATTTCGGTCTAGGGGACAACGTGAACAAACGACAGGCACGCCATTTCGCCATCGGTTCGACCGTGGTCGCCACCATCGCCTTCCTTGTTCTCACCCTCGACAGCCACCGCCAGTTCAAGCGCCTCACCAACGGCGACAAAATCACCGCCCAGGTCACGCGCGGCAAGGATGTCTGGCACGCCAACAACTGCATCAACTGCCATACCCTGTTCGGCGAGGGCGCCTACTACGCCCCCGACCTGACCAAGATCACCAAGCTGCGCGGCCAGGCCTACCTGACCGCGTACATGAAGGACCCTTCCAAGTTTTACGACGAAACACGGCACCGCCGCCTGATGCCCAAGCAAGACATCAGCGATACCGACATCGCCGCCCTGATCGCCTTCCTGGACTGGGTCTCGAATGTCGACAACCAGGGCTGGCCGCCGCGCCCCCTGCTGGTCACCGGCGCGACCTTTCCGGGCACCGACGCCAGCGCCGTCGCTCCCGCCGCCACGCCACCGGCGGCGCGCGCCGCCACCAGCGGCGACAACCCGATCGCCCTCGGCGAGCGCCTGTTCCGCAGCGCCACGCCGGCCTGCACCGCCTGTCACTCGAGCGCCCCCGGGGTCGACATGGCCGGTCCCTCGCTGGCCGGCCTGGTCGGCCGCAGCGCGGCCTTGCTGGCCGGCGCCAGCTACCGTGGCAAGGCCACCGATGTCGATGGCTACATCCGCGAATCGGTGCTCGCTCCGAGCGCCCACGTGGTCCCCGGCCCCATGTATTCGGCCGACGGCCAGTCCTTCATGCCGACCACCTACGCCCAGGACATGAGCCCGGAACAACTCACCCAACTGGTCGCCTACCTGTCCTCGCTGAAGTAGGCGGCGCGCCCGCATCACGCGCCTGGATCGTATTTTTCGCCGGAGCTATCGAAATGAGATATAAGTCGCAGTCTGTCGCCTATTGGTACTTTGCCGTCTCCCTGGCCCTGTTCGGCCTGCAACTGGTGTTCGGCTTGCTGTCCGCCACCAAGTACCTGGGACCGGACCCCCTGCTCTACATCCTGCCCTTCGACGTCACCAAGGTGATCCACACCAACCTGTTGATCGTCTGGGTCATCTGCGGCTTCATGGGAGCGACCTACTGGATGGTGCCGGACGAATCGAGAACCGAACTGCACAGCACCAGGCTGGCCTACCTCCAGCTGGTCCTGTGGGTGCTGATGGGGGTCACCGCCGTCATCGGCTACCTGTTTCGCTGGGGGACCGGCAACAAGCTGCTGGAGCAGCCCTTGCCGCACAAGATCGTCATCGTGATCGTCATGCTGATGTTTCTGTACAACGTGGGCATGACCATCAAGAAATCGGGCCGCCTGACCACCACCGAAGGCGTGCTGCTGGGCGGCCTCGGGCTGGCCGCCCTGCTCTACCTGCCGGCGCTGCTGCACTATGAAAACTATACGGTATCGATTTTCTACCGCTGGTGGACCATCCACCTGTGGGTGGAGGGCGTCTGGGAAATGATCCAGGGCGGCTTCCTGGCTTACCTCTTGATCCGCCTGTCCGGCGCCGACCGCGAAGTGATGGAGAAATGGCTGTACGTGATCGTCGGCCTGGTGTTTATCGCCGGCATTCTGGGCACCGCCCACCACTATTACTGGGTCGGGGTGCCGGCCTACTGGCTGCCGATCGGCGGCGTGTTCAGCGCGCTCGAACCGGTGGCGCTGGTCGGCATGGCCATCTACGCCTACTCGACCATCAAGCGCTCGGGCATGTCCCATCCCAACAAGCTGGCCCTGCACTGGACCGTGGGCAGCGCCGTGTTCACCCTGTTCGGCGCGGGACTGCTGGGGCTGGCGCACACATTCCCCTCCGTCAACAAATGGACCCACGGCACCCTGATCACGGCCATGCACGGCCACGCCGCCTTTTATGGCGCCTATGTCATGATCGTGCTGGCCATGATCACCTATGCCGCACCAAGCCTGACCCGCCGTCCCGAAGAAGGCAGCGCGATGGGCTACTGGTCGTTCTGGATGCAGCTCGGCGGCATGTTCGGCATGACCTTGTCGTTCGCCACGGCCGGCATCGGCCAGGTTTATCTGGAACGCATCATGGGCCTGGGCTTTCTCGACGCCCAGCTGAAAATCCAGATCCACTTCGTGATGCTGCTGGCGACCGGCTCGCTGTTCGCCATCGGCGTGGCGCTGTTCATCATCGACTTCTTCCGCTACGCCCCACGCTTCGGCGCGCAGCTGGACGCTCCCGGCGACGCTGCCGGCTTGCAAGCCCATGCGGGGAACTGACTTGCCCGCCCCCGCCGACAGCGCCCCCTACTACCTGCCCCATGCGGGCGAGGTGGCGCTGTTCGAACAATGCCACCAGCGCCAGCTGGCCGTCATGCTCAAGGGCCCGACCGGCTGCGGCAAGACCCGCTTCGTCGAATACATGGCCTGGCGCCTGCAACGCCCGCTGGTGACGATTTCCTGCCACGACGACCTGAGCACCGCCGACCTGGTCGGGCGCTTCCTGATCGGCGCCGCCGGCACCGCCTGGCATGACGGCCCGCTGACCCGGGCCGTGCGCGAGGGCGCCATCTGCTACCTGGACGAAGTGGTCGAGGCGCGCCAGGACACCGTGGTGGTGCTGCACCCGCTGACCGATCACCGGCGCATGCTGCCGATCGACAAGACCGGCGAAACCGTCGCCGCCGCCGCCGGCTTTCAACTGGTGGTCTCGTACAACCCCGGCTACCAGCGCATGCAGAAGGACATGAAGCCGAGCACGCGCCAGCGCTTTGTCGCCTTCGATTTCGACTTTCCGCCGCCCGAGCGCGAAGCGGCCATTGTCGAGCACGAGGGCGCGGTCACCGCCAGCCTGGCGCATGACCTGGTAACCCTGGGAAACCGCCTGCGCCAGTTGCGCGACCGCGGCCTGGCCGAGGTGCCCAGCACCCGCCTGCTGATCGCTGCCGCGCGCCTGATCGCCGGCGGAATTGCGGTCCAGGATGCCTGCAATGCGGCCATCGTGTCGCCCCTGTCGGACGAGCCTGCCCTGGTCGGCGCCATGCGCGACCTGGTCAAGGCCAGTTTCATCTAGATCGTGCGGCCATGGCAGAAGCCGAAGACGTGATCACCGATGTCGCGCGCCACGCCACGGTGTATATCCAGGGCCTCTGGCGGCGCCAGCGACGGGCGTCCACGCCGGCCCGGCTCGAACTGGCCGAGGTCGCCGCGCGCCTGGACCTGCTGGCCGAGGCCGTCTTTGCGCGCCGCTTCCGCCTGCGCCCCGCGCAAGCGCCGGCGCCGCGTACCTGGCTCGATAAGCTGATCCGGCGCGATGAGGCGGCGCCGCCCCTGCACGCCCTTCCCGCCACCGATGGCGCCAGCATCTGGCTGCCGCGCAGCATCGCAACGGATGGCGGCGCCGACGACGCGCTCGCGCGCTACCGCCTGCTGTTGTTGCAACAGGCCATGCGCGCCGTGCGCGGCAGCGCCAGCCATTACCCGTTCGGCCAGGACGGCGCGCTGCAAGCGTTCTACCATGTGCTCGAAGCGCGCGCGGCGGACGACGCGCTCGCGCTGCTGCTGCCCGGCATGCAGCCGGCGCTGCAAGGCTGGCGCCGGCAAGCGCTGGCGGCGCGGCCGCGGCCGAGCGCCCTGCCCGCCCGGCTGCGCCCCATCGAAACCATGCTGCAGGCCGTGCTGGCGCGGCAAGACAGCGGCGCCTCGCTTAACGTGCCGCCTGGCGCGTCGCCTGGCGCGTCGCCTGGCGCGTCGCCTGCGCCCCCGGGCGCCGCGGCGGTGCTGGCGCAGGCGCGGCGGCTGGCCGCGGCGTCCGGACTGCAAGGCCTGGCGGCGCGCCTGCTGGTCAAGGATGACTGGCTGGGCGAGTTCCTGCCCGCACCGGTCCTGGCGCACGCCGTGCCCGGCCACGGCAAGGAAGACATCGCCAGCGGCGCCGCAGCGGTGCGCAGCGCCAGGCTGGCGCGCCGCCCACGCGCGCGCGCCGCGCTCGAGGGCGAAGACGAGCCGGCCGCGCCGGGTCCGATGATGGTCCAGACCGCCCAGCCGCACGAGCAGGCCGAAGACGCCATGGGCCTGCAGCGGCCCACCGACCGCGATACCGACAGCGCCGCCGACGACTTTGGCGACTCCCTGTCCGAACTGGCCGAAGCGCGCCTGCTGTGGTCCCCCGGCGCCGCGCGCGAAGTGCTGTTATCGGACGACCCGCCCGACCGCCACGCCAACAAGCCGGCGCCGGCGCTGGCCTCGGCCGACGGCGCACGCAGCACCTATCCGGAATGGGACTGGAAGACGGCGTCCTACGCAGGCCCCGGCGCCACCGTCACGGTGTGCGGCGCGGCCGAGGGCGAGCAAGCGGTGCTCGACGCCATCATGCGCCGGCATGCGGCGGCGCTGCCGGGCGTGCGCCGCAATTTCGAACTGTTGCGGGCACAGCGTACCCGGCTGCGCCGGCAACTCGATGGCGACGACATCGACCTGCAGGGCTGGATCGATGACCAGGCCCAGCGCAAGGCGGGCGGGCCGCCGGAACAGCGCCTGTACCAGGCCGAGCGGCGCGCACGACGCGACCTGGCCGTCACCCTGCTGGTCGACCTGAGCGGCTCGACCGATGGCTGGGTGTCGGGACAATGCAGGGTGATCGACGTCGAGCGCGAGGCGCTGCTGATGGTGTGCGTGGCGCTGGACGGCCTGGGCGAGCCGTTCAGCGTGCTCGGCTTTTCGGGCGAAGGGCCGGGCGGCGTCATCGTGCGCCCCATCAAGCGCTTCGGGCAAGCCTACGACCAGCGGGTCGCCCTGCGCATCGCCGGCCTGGAACCGGAACGGTACACCCGCGCCGGCGCCGCCGTGCGCCACGCCAGCGCCGAATTGATGACCCAGGCAGCCGGGCACAGGCTGCTGATCCTGCTCTCCGACGGCCGGCCCAACGATGTCGACCAATACGACGGACGCTACGGCGTGGAAGACCTGCGCCAGGCCGTCACCGAAGCGCGCCTGCAGGGAATTTCACCGTTTTGCCTGACCATCGACCGCCAGGCGGCCAGCTATCTTCCGGCCGTGTTCGGCGAGTGCGCGTACGCCTTGCTGCCGCGTGCGCAATTGCTGCCCACCGTCTTGCTGGGGTGGCTGCGCAAGCTGGTCGCCGCCTGAGGCGCGCTGCAGCGGCCCGGCTGGCGCTTCAGGTGCGCGCGTGGCGGGCGCGCAAGGCCAGCACGCCCAGTCCCAGCGCCAGCATGCCGTAGGTGGCCGGCTCGGGCACCGGCGACATCTCGAACAGGGTGTCCTCGGTCCAGCGCAAGGTGGTCGAGGTCGCATTGCCGTTCCAGAAAGCGTATTCCTGCGCCTGGAACCCGCTGATCACCTCGCCGCCTGCGACGCCGTTCTCGTTCCATGGATCGGTGGTCCAGGCAGTATTGAAATTGAGGCCGCCACCCGGGGTATAGGAAAATTCGAACAACCCGCACAAAAACACTTCCGGCCCGCAGCCGCCCACATATTGCTGGCCGTTGAGCACGAAGGAAGTCACCTCGCTCAGGTCCAGCAGCCCATCGCGGTTCGTATCGTCGCTGACGAAATTGCCGGAGATCCGGGCTGTCGGCAGGAACTGCCCCACTTCTTCCTGGAAAAAGCCGGTATAGCTGAATTCGCGGAAGGTCGATTCGGCGTGGGCGCTGCCCGCCAGCACGGCGGCGGCAATCAATAACGCTGGTTTAAGCATGGTGGGCTCCGGAAATAACAGGCGGACGAGGGGCATCGGCGGGGGCGCGCGTTGCGGCCCGGGCCCGGCGCCGGCTGCTCAGCGCCAGGACGCCCAGCCCCAGCGCCAGCATGCCGTAGGTGGCCGGCTCCGGCACCGGCGAAATCTCGAACAGGGTGTCTTCGGTCCAGCGCAAGGTATAGGACGCCGAGTTCCCCATCCAGTAGGAATATTCCTTGACCTCGATTCCACTCACCGCCCGGCCGGCCGCCACGCCGAACTCGCTCCATGGATCGGTGCTCCAGGAGGTACTGAAACTGAGGGCCGCGCCGGGGGCATAGGAAAATTCGAACAGCCCGCACATGAATACTTCCGGACCGCACCAGCCGACATATTGCTGGCCGTTGAGCACGAACGACGACACCTCGCTGCGTTCCAGGACCCCATTGCCGTTCAGATCCTCGGTTTCAAAATAGCCGTATATCTGCGCGTTCGGCAGGAACTGCCCCGCTTCTTCGTGGAAGAAACCGGTATAGGTAAACTGGCTGAAGGTGGATGCCGCCTGGGCGCCCGGCGCCAGCATGGCGGCGGCGGCGGTGGCGGCGATGAGCATGGAACGTTTGAGCATGATGGTCTCCTGAAGGAAGCGATAGATTAACAAATTAGCATCTGCAAAGTGTCGTACAAACGCCGCATCGAGAACAAATAGCTTGCCCCCCACGGCACGGCGCCTTGCCGGCAAGCGTGCGATCCTCCCCCTTACGCAGTCTTGCAATATTATAGGAAGCACCACAACCACCCACCGCTGATTCCATGGCCCACATTCATCCTACCGGCTGGCAAGAAATGGCGGTCACCGGCACCGCCGTGCGCGAGATTGAAACGCTGGGCTATCTCGAACGTACCCTGGGCGATGCCCCCTACCGCATCTACCACGGCGTGCACTGGACCAATGTCGAAAATGGCTTTTCCGCCTTCGGCGAGATCGACTTCATCGTCGTCGCGCCGAGCGGGCGCCTGCTGCTGATCGAGCAGAAATCGGGCCTGCTCAACGAAACAGCCGATGGCCTGGTCAAGCACTACGAGGGCAAGCCGCGCAAGGTCGCCAACCACCTGATGCGTTCCATCAAAGGCCTGACCGAGCGCTTTGGCGGCGAGCTGTCGATCGACTACCTGCTGTACTGCCCCGACTACCTGGTGCGCAATCCGCAACTGGCGGGGATCGATCCGCGCCACATCATCGACGCCACCAATAAAGACCGCCTGGCGCGGGTGATCCGCGAGATCCTGCCGATCACCGACAGCAAGCCGGGCGAGCAGTTCGAGAAAGTGACGCGCTTTCTCGGCAACATGCTCAGCCTGCGGCCCGATCCGAGCGCCATGATCGGCAATGCGGCGGCCATGGTCACGCGCCTGTCCGGCGGGCTGGCGACCTGGGCGCGCAAGCTGGAATTTACCCCGTTCCGTCTGCGCGTGTCCGGCACCGCCGGCAGCGGCAAGACCCAGTTGGCCTTGGCCGAATACGCGGGGGCCATCGAGGCTGGCCTGTCGCCCCTGTACGTGTGCTACAACCGGCCGCTGGCCGACCATATCGGGCAAGTCGTTCCTGCCGGCGGACGGGTGGCGACCTTCCACATGCTCAGCGACGCCTTCCTGCGCGCCCAGGGCCACATCCCCGACTACGCCGCGCCCGGCGTGTGGGACCAGATCGAAGCGCGCATGGCCGGCGCCGAGCTGCCCGACAGCTGGAAATACGACGTGCTGATCGTCGACGAGGGCCAGGATTTTTCGCTGTCCTGGCGCGACATCCTGCTGCGCATGCTCAAGCCCGAGGGCCGCGCCATCTGGCTGGAAGACCCCAACCAGAACCTGTACGGACGTCCCACGGTGCCGCTGCCCGGCTGGGTCACCTTGCATTCGGATACCAACTTCCGCAGCCCGCGCCAGATTATCGACATGCTGGCCTCGATCGGCGCCGTCCATCCGCCGGTCCAGGCCGGTAGTCCCTTCAAGGGCGCCGACATCGAGGAGCTGATGTATCCGGAAGGCGACACCGAGGCCATGCTCGCGCAGACGCGGCGCGCGGTCACCCTGTGCCTGGGCGCCGGCTTCGCGCGCCACGATATCGCCATCGCCTCGTTCCGCGGCCGCGACAAGTCCGCCATCCTGCGCCTCGACAAGCTCAGCGAGGCGCACACGCTCAGGTCTTTCACCGGCCAATACGACCTGTTCGGCACGCCGATCTACCGCGAGGGCGGCTTGCTGGCGGAATCGGTGTACCGCTTCAAGGGCCAGTCGGCGCCGGCGGTGATTTTCACCGAGATCGACTTCGAGCAGATCGACGAGCTGGTCCTGCGCAAGCTGTTCGTGGGCATGACGCGCGCCAGGCTCAAGCTGGTGCTGGTGCTCAGCGAGCGGGCCGGACAACAATTACTGGACCGGATCTGATCCCGGCAAGATCGCCCCATGCCTTGTCGCCCATACGGACGGAAAGAAGGGCCGTGAAGGCCGTGCGGCGCCGCAACGGAGCCGGAAGCCGGATGCCAGGGTGAATATTGTGATCAATTAGCAACAAGCCATCGCGGACGCGGCGCGCACTGGTATATTGTCTTTTTCTGCAATCTTGCTATTAGATTAAGGCACACCCATGAATATATTCGCCGTAAGTGCGCTCATGGCGGCCGCGCTGGCGTCACCGATAGTGGCCCACGCACAGATTCGCGCCGAGAGTAGCCTGAGCAATTTCTCGTACACGCTGATCGACTTGTTGCCCGACGATGGCATTGGCCCGTCCCTCAGCATCGTCCCGCCCAAGGAGGATGCCGGCGGCAGCCAGGTGTCCAGCTATATCAGGCAGTTCGGCACCGTTGAACCAGAGTTTGACGACAACCGCACGCAATCGACAACGCGCTATCACCGCGATCTCGCAATCAAGCTCGGCACGCCTGCCGGCACGGGAAACGTGAGCGTGACCGGTACCGATTTTCATTCACTGCAATTGCGCACCCTGGCGTCGACCACCAGCACCCCGGCTACCAGCCGCTCGGTCAGTTCGTACGCCAGTTCCGCTATCACCGAGTTTGTGCTCTCGCCGGGTACGCAAGTGTCGTTTTTCGCAGACTTCAACGGCAGCACCTTGACCACGCTGCCAAAAGGCAATGTGCTCCAGGAGCGCGCACAAACCCAAGCCAGTTTCTATTTACAGGCTTATGTGCAAGGCCAACAGACCGGATTCGAATCGACACTCATCAACGTGGCGGCATCGAACGGCAAGCTCGGCGACAGTCCGCCGGCGACGATGGATGCCAGCGAGCGCGTCTGGATCACGTTCGACAACAACTCGGCGTTGTCATCGAACCTGAAGTTCACCATCAACTTGGTCTCGCTTACGCACACAGACGACGTCGGTCCGCTGCAACCGAGCCCCGTACCTGAGCCGGCTTCCACGGCCATGCTGCTTGCCGGACTGGCCCTGGTCACCGGCGCGGCCCGTCGCCGCCGGACCGTCCGGGGCAAATGAACGATTGCCAGACGGCGCCGCGAGCGGCGCGTCCTCACGACGGACGCGCCTCCCGGGTACCGCACTGGCGTGCCGCATTCTGTGCAAGACACGCTCATCAATCACCCGGGATTTTCATGAAGACCATTGTTACCGCGCTGGCATTGAGCGCAACGTTCGCCGCCCCGCTGTCCGCCAGCGCGCAAGTAAGCGCACAAGGCACATTGACCAATTTTTCGTATTCGCTGGTGGACCTGCTGCCCAACGACGGCATCGCGCCATCGCTCTCGATCGTCAAGCCTCACATTCCCGCCTACCCTGGCACGGTGGCGGGCGCCGATATCAACGAGAGCGGACGACGCGCCACGCGCGAGGCCAGCGGGGACGAGACACGCGCGCTGTACAGCCGCGATCTCGATGCCAGCGTGTCCGTCCCCCACGGCACCGCGGTCGCGACCGTCAGCGGAGGAAATTTCCAGAACCTGGCCTTCGATGCGGCCGCGTCGACCACGGGCAGCGTCGGCTACAAGCGCTCGGCGAGCGCCTGGAATGCCATGTTGATCGAAGAATTCGTCCTCTCGCCTGGCACGCAGATCACCTTCTTCGCCGACGTCGATGGCAGCGTGGCGACATCACTGCCAAGTACAAATATCCTGAAGGAGAATTCCAGCTTCCAGGCCAGCATGCGCTTCGACGACATATGGTCAAGCGCGTACCCGCATGCGTCCGCGACCTTCAAGTTGACAGCGCCGCTCGGCAATAGCAACCCGAACCTGCCGTTCTCGCAGTCGGCAAGCGAGCGCTTATCGATCATGTTCCAGAACACGAAGTCGACGTCGCGGAGCCTGAAGCTGTCGATCAACTTGCGGGCCGGCGCCGAATCGGTCGACACGACGCTATCGACCAGTCCGGTGCCGGAACCGGCAAGCTATGGCATGCTCATTGCTGGTCTGGCGCTGGTGGCTGGCGCGGCGCGGCGCAAGCGGGTTGGCTGAGCGGTTTTGCAGGGCGGCGCTCGCACGCACGTATTTTCCGTCCACCGAAGGGGTAAACGACGGCGCCTGGACTACATCGCCCGGAACAGATGCACGAAGGCGCGGCTGACCGGCAGTTCACGCTGGCAGCCGCGCATGCGCACGAACAGGCGTCCGCCCTCGTCGCGTCGGGTGCCGTCCAAAAACGCCAGGTTGATCAGGGTGGAACGGTGCACCTGCCAGAACTGCTCCGGGTCCAGCTGCGCCGCCAGCTCGGTGAGCGGGGTGCGGATCAGGTGTTCGCCGGCGGCCGTGCTCACCACCGTATATTTGTCGTCGGCGTGGAAGAACAGCACGTTCTCCACCGCGACCTGGAACGTCAGCTCGCCTTGCCCGGCCCGGATATAGCGCAGGCGCGGCTGCGTGGGGAGCGCCAGCAAGCGCCCCAGCGCCAGCGCCAGGCGCGCATCGGCCTGCACCGGCGCGCAGGCGGCCTTGATGCGCTCCAGGGTGCGCGCCAGGCGCTCCAGCTTGACCGGCTTGAGCACGTAATCGAGCGCGGCGTGCTCGAAGGCCTCGACCGCATGGCTGTCGTAGGCGGTCACGAAGACCACCTTGGTCGGCCCTTCGATGCCCTGCGCCACCTCCAGCCCGGTCAGCCCCGGCATCTGGATGTCGAGGAAGGCCAGCTCCGGCTGCAATGTGGCAATCGCGTGCGCCGCCTCGACGCCGTTCCCGGCCAGGCACACGATCTCGAGCTCCGGCCACAGCGTGGCCAGCTGTTGTTGCAGGAAACGCGCCAGGTGCGGCTCGTCGTCGGCGATCAGGGCGCGCATCGGGGAAGGCAAGAGAATGTCATGCCGCCATTGTAGTGCGGCCGCTGGCGCCGGCGCCAGCGCCTTGGGACCAATCGACGCCGGCTGCGACCGGCTGCAGTTGGTCCGCGCGCATGTCGATTCGTCGGCGCGCTTGTCGATCCGTCGCGGCGGGCATGTGCGCCCGGGCGCCGACTGCCATCCTGCGGGCATCTCAACCAACCCGCAGGCACGCCATGTTCAAGCAATCCACCTTGACTGTTTCCCTTCTCCTTCTCGCCAACGCCGCCATGGCGGCGCCGATCGCGCCGCAGATGGTCACGATCAAGGCCGGCGACTTTGTGATGGGCAGCGCGCGCGCCGCCAATACGCAACCGGCGCACAGCGTCAAGCTCAAGGCGTTCAGGATCGGCAAGTACGAAGTGAGCGCCGCCGAATTCCAGCGTTTCGTCGAGGCGACCGGCTACAAGGCGCCGCGCATGTGCCTGCAAATGGCGTCGAAGCGCTGGTTCACCAGCGTGCCCAACGAGTTCGTCGACGCCGCCACCCTGCAGTCGCTCAGCAAGTTCGAACCGGCCACCTGCATCGGCTGGAACGGCGCCCAGGCCTACGTCGCCTGGCTGGCCAAAGAGACCGGCAAACCATACCGCCTGCCGAGCGAAGCGGAATGGGAGTACGCAAGCCGCGCCGGCGGCACCGGGCGCTACTTTTTCGGCAACGAGGAAACCCAGGCCTGCCGCTACGCCAACCTGGCCGACCGCTCGGCCGAGGCGGCCATCCGGCGCGACTTCGACGGCCTGGAATCGCGCGAGCACGTGGGCGTGATGCCGTGCGACGACAAGTCCGGCTACGCCAGCATCGTCGGGATGTACGAAGCGAACGCCTTCGGTTTGCACGATACCTTGGGCAATATCGCCGAATATGTCCAGGATTGCGAGCACGAAAGCTATGCCGGCGCGCCGGCCGACGGCAGCGCCTGGGTCGACCCCACCTGCAAGGCGCGCGTGGTGCGCGGCGGCAGCTGGCACTGGCGCGGCTTTCACGCCAGCCACCGGGGCGCCATGCCGGTCGATTTTATCGGTGCGCTGGAAGGCTTCCGGGTGGCGCAGGATATCGGCGCTGCGGCCAGCGCCGACGCCGCACCCTCCTCCTTCGACCTGGAGCTGGCCGAGGCGCAAAAGAGCGAGCGCGCGCGCCGCGCCGCGCTGGCCGCGATCGCGCGTCCGAAAGGCTGAGCCGGCGAAGCTGCTACACTCTTTTCCCCATGCATATCCGCCCCACCGTCAAGCAAGCCTTGCGCAGTTCTCTGGTCCTGAAAAAGCGCCGCGAGGAGCCGTGGTGGGCACGCTTGCTGGTCGCCATCGGACTCGCATTCGCGGTGACGCTGGTGCTGATGCTGGTGTCGGTGCTCCTGATGGCGAAGGCCGAGCTGGCGTGGTGGACCGGTTTGCTCTCCAACAACCTCCTGTTCGGCGCCTGCGCCGCCGCCAGCATGCTGTTGCTCATGCGTGTCTGCGAATGGCTGCTGCCGGCGGCGTGGATCGACGCCCTGTCCGCCATGCAGGGCTGGCGCCCGCTCGCCGTCATGAGCGCGATCCTGTGCGCCGGCGCCGCGCTCGGCGTGCGGGCCGGCTATGCCGTGCTGGGGCAGGTGTACGCGGTCAACTTCTGGCACAAGCTGGCAGGCGCGCCCATGGTCCAGCTCAAGTTCGCCATTTTCGCGCTGCTGATCCTGGCGGCCAACTGGGTTTGGTGGCAATTTCGCGCCAAGGAAAAGGCGCTGGCGCAGCAAGCCGCCGAATCGCAGTTGCGCATGCTGCAGGCGCAGATCGAGCCGCACTTTTTGTTCAATACGCTGGCCAATGTCCAGAGCCTGATCGCCACCGATGCCGCGCGCGCGCAACTGATGCTCGAATCGTTCACCGACTACCTGCGCGCCAGCCTCGGTCAGATGCGCGCGACCGACAGCAGCCTTGGCGCCGAGCTGGAAACGGCCCACAACTACCTGCTGCTGATGCAGATCCGGATGGGCAGCCGCCTGGCGTTTTCCATCGACGCCAGCGAGGCCGTACGACAGGCGCTGATGCCGCCTCTGCTGTTGCAGCCGCTGGTCGAAAATGCCGTGCAACACGGCGTCGGCCCCAGGCTGGAAGGCGGGCACGTGCGCATCAGCGCGCTGGTGCGCCATGGCGTGCTCGAGATCGTGGTCGACGACGATGGCGTCGGCCTCGGGCACGCGCGCCGCAGCGCCGGCAACGGCGTGGCGCTGATCAATATCCGCGCGCGCCTGGAGACCGGTTTCGGCGAGCGCGCCGCGCTGCTCATCGCACCGCTGGCGCAAGGAACGCGGGCGACGCTGAGCATGCCGTTCCGGCCGGCGTTCCCGCAACCGGCTTAGCGCGCCTGTGCTTCGCGCCCCGCGGCGCCCTATTGTTCGGGAAAGGGAGGAACGTTTTTCTCCTCCCCAGGCTTGAGTCCCCCGACATGCTCAAGTATCTTTACATGCATCGGATCGCCAGGCTGATAGGTGAATCGGGCATGACCGACACTCCCTTCTGTTTCAGCTCGTAAATTCAATACAATGGCGCGATCGTCCAGCATTCTCGCTGTGCCAATGGCTTGTACGGATGGCTTTGCTACCGTCGCCGTTCTTTGTTGATGTTCAAGCGGACGCGCACGCTCCCCACAGCCTGACATCGTCTGGAGAGCGCACAGTGCAAGCAACGTTGGCACTATCAAGATTTTCATGGACCTTTCCTTGGTGGGCGCACGGACAGTAGTCTCGTTGCGCAATCATACCGGTGCCCCGTTTCATGCGGCATCCCGCGCTTGCCAGGCCGGGTACATTGTTCCAGGTGTCCCCTCCAAATGGCGAAGATATCGCTCTTGCCGTTGCGGTCGGTCGCGGCCGGTCTGGAAATACGCCACCATGCGCGCCAGTTCGCGCGCCTGGCCCCGCATCGCGCCCGACGCCGCCGCCGCCTCGTCCACCAGGCTGGCGTTCTGCTGGGTCACGCCGTCCAGCGCCCGGATCGCGCTGCTGACCTGGCCGATGCTGTGCTCCTGCCCGCTGGTGGCCATGCTGATCGCGCCCATGATCGTGGTCACCTTCTGCACCCGCAACATGATTTCGTCCATGGTCGCGCCCGCCGCCTGCGCCAGCGCGCTGCCGTTGGCGATCTTGGCCGACGAATTGCCCAGCAAGGCATGGATATCGCGCGCCGCCGCCGCCGAACGCTGCGCCAGGCTGCGCACTTCGGCCGCCACCACCGCAAAGCCCCGGCCCTGCTCGCCCGCGCGCGCCGCCTCCACCGCCGCGTTGAGCGCCAGGATATTGGTCTGGAACGCGATGGCGTCGATCACGCTGGTGATGTCGGCGATTTTCTTGCCGAAGTCGTTGATATGCGTCATCGTGTGCATGACTTCCGCCACCACCCGGCTGCCCTCGCGCGCCACGCTCGACGCCGACTCGGCCAGTTCATTGGCCAGGCGCGCGTTGGCGCTGTTCTGGCGCACGGCGTCGGTCAGTGTTTCCATCGACGAGGCGGTTTCTTCCAGCGCGGCCGCCTGCTGCTCGGTGCGCCCCGACAATTCGAAATTGCCTTCCGCAATCTCGCGCGACGCCAGGTCGATCGCCAGCGCGCCCTCATGGACCTTGCCCACCGTGCTGGCCAGCCGCGCCGACATATCGGAGAGGGCGGTGAACAGCTGGCCGATTTCGTCGGCGCGCGCGTGCTCGATCGACATGCGCAGGTCGCCTTGCGCCACGCGCTCGGCCAGCCCGACCGCGCGTTTCAGGGGCGTGACGATGCCGCGCGTGAGCATCGCCGACAGCAGGGCCGCCACGGCCAGCGCGGCCAGCCCCAGCCCGATCAGCAGGTTGCGGCTGTGGCGGAACTGAACCGCCGAGGCCGCCGCCAGGGCCTGCGATTGCGCGCTCTGGTGCCGCAAGGCCGCTTCCATCGCCGCCACGTAGGCGTTGAAGCTCGATTCGAGCGTGGTCGCGGCCAGTTCGGCGACATCTTGCGTGCGCCCGATTTCCTTGAGCCGCAACACCTCTGCCCGCACCACCCCGTAGGCTTGCTTGCGCTGCAGCACGGTGTGCCACAACGGGCGCTCTTCCACGCCGGGCGACAAGGCCGCCAGGCGCTGTTCGGTTTGCCGCAGCGCGGTTTCGCCGGCGTCGAGCTGGGCCTGGAAATAATCGGCCACTTCCAGGCTGTCGCTGCGCGCAATGGCCGAGGTGCGCGCGCCGTTCAGGCGCGCCGTCGCCAGTTGCTCCGACAGCGCCTGCTGCCTGGCCAGATGGACTTGCACCAGGCTCGTCATGGCCCGCTCGGCGCCATGCTGGCGCCACAGCGAGGCGCCGGTCATGCCGGCCATGATCAGCAACACCAGGGAAAACGAGCCGAGCACGCGCGTGCCGGTGGAAAAATGGGGAATCTTCATGGACATCTCACACAACATGCGAATTTGCCCAGGCATCATGCGCGCCTACTATGACAGGGCAATTACCCTACAGAAATTAATGTGACTGCAAAGATATCATTCACACGTCCTTCGCCATGCTGCTGGCGCCGCGCCGTAAATTTTCTCCCGACTTTTGTGTCGAATTGTTTCTGCTGACGCTGTGGACACGTTGACCGCGATCTGGAGGGCGTTGCCGACATCGCGCGGAAACACCAAAACGGTCTAATGAGTCCTCGTCGACGCGGCAAGCCACCCTGGCCTGGCACGCAACGGCGAACTCACAGGAGAAACACCATGCACGCCATCCAAAACCACCTCCGTCCATCGTTGGCACGCAATGCCGCCTGCGCCATGCTCATGACGGCGGCGGGACTGCTGTCGTCGGCGGCGGGCGCACAGCAGTTCGACGCCAAAGGCATCGCCCGCACCGAATCGGTTCGCCACGACTTCGAAGGCAAGCGCGAGGCGATCCAGGTGCGCGTCGATTTCGCACCGGGCGCGTCGTTCCCGAAACACGTGCACCCCGGCGTGGAAATCGCCTACGTCCTCGCCGGCACGGTCGAATATGAAATGAACGGAAAAACCATCCGCCTGCAGGCCGGCGAGTCCCTGTACATTCCGGCGGGCGCCGCGCACTCGGCAAAGAATGTCTCGACCGGCAACAGCGCGGAACTGGCGACCTACCTGGTTGAAAAGAACAAACCCATCGTCGTCCTGGAAAAATGAGATTGTTTGAGGGAGCCGCCATGAACCGCTATTCCATCGCCGCACTCGGATGCGTCGCCGTGCTCGGCGTGGCCGCCTTGTCGATGCCGTCCGGCAGCCGCGCCGCCACGCCTTACCGCAGCAGCTTGCCGGTGCAGGCGGCCATGCCCGGTTTCGACGGCGCGACCACCTGGTTCAACAGCGCGCCGCTGACGCCCGCGCAACTGCGCGGCAAGGTGGTGCTGGTCGATTTCTGGACCTATTCCTGCATCAACTGTATCCGCACGGTGCCGTATGTGCGCGCCTGGGCCGACAAGTATCGCGCCCACGGCCTGACGGTGGTCGGGGTGCATTCGCCCGAGTTCAGGTTCGAAAAAGACCTGACTAACGTGAGCGCCGCCGTCAGCCGCTTCAAGATCGATTTTCCGGTGGCGGTGGACAGCGACCATCGCATCTGGCAGGCATGGGGCAATAACGCCTGGCCCGCGTGGTATCTGGTCGACGCCAACGGCAAGATCCGCTACCGCCAGGTGGGCGAAGGCGGCTACGACAAGCTGGAACGGGCGATGCAGTCGCTGCTGGCCGAAGCGCGCGGCGCCCCGGTCGACGCCACCCTGGTCGATCCGGCGGGAGCGGCGGAGCAGATGGCGCCAAACCTGCGCCATCTCGATTCGGCCGAAACCTACGTCGGTTATCGCCAGGCCAGCGGTTTCAACTCGCCCGAAGGCGTGCGCCGCGACGTGGCGCACCAGTACTCGGTGGGCCAGCTTGGCCTGAACCAGTGGGCCCTGTCCGGACGCTGGACCGTGAACCCCGAATCGGCAAGGGCCGAACTGGCTGGCGGCGCCATCGCGCACCGGTTCCGGGCGCGCGACCTGCACCTGGTGATGGGGACTGGCCAAGCCGGGCGCAGCGTGCGCATCAAGGTCAGCGTCGATGGCCGCGCACCGGGTGCGGACCACGGCGCCGACATCGACGCCGATGGCAACGGCGTCGTTACGGCCACCCGCCTGTATCAGCTGGTCCGGCAGTCGGGTTCGGCCCTGCAGCGGCGCGTCGAGATTCGTTTTCTCGACAGCGGGGCCGACGTCTATGCGTTCACTTTCGGCTGATCGGCGGGCGCCACGGCGCGCACCACCAGCCGCGCTTCCAGCCCGCCATCGGGCCGGTTGTGCAGGGTCAGGCCGCCACCAAGCGTGAGCGCCAACTGGCGCGCAATCGCCAGCCCCAGGCCGGTGCCGCCGGTGTCGCGGTTGCGCGAGCTCTCGAGCCGGTAGAACGGTTCGAAGACCTGTTCCAGCGCCGCCTCGGGAATGCCCGGCCCCCGGTCGAGTACCCGGATCGTGATGACGCCCCGCGCCGGGCGCTCCATCGCGATGTTCACCTCGCCTGCGTACTTCAAGCCGTTGTCGACCAGGTTGGTGACGACGCGGCGCAGGGCGCCCGCACGGGTGACGAACGGTATGACTTCAGACGTGCCGCCCTGGCGCTCGAAAGCCACGTCGGCGCCGCTGTCGCGGTAGTCGAGCGCCATGGCGTCGAGCAGGTCGTCGGGATCGATCGCGCGCGCCGGTTCCAGCTGGCCGTGCATCGCGCGCGCATAGCCGATCCCTTGCCTTGCCAGGTCTTCGAGCTGCCGCAGATCGTCGATCAGGCGTTGCTGTTGCGGCGATTCGTCCATCAGGTCGACGCGCAAGCGCATGCGCGTGATCGGCGTCTGCAAGTCGTGCGAGATCGCCGCCAGGATGCGCAGCCGTTCATCGACATAGGCGGCAATGCGCTGCTGCATGGCGTTGAAGGCGCGCGCGGCGGCCGCCACTTCGGACGGGCCTTGTTCAGGCATGCGCACCGGGCGCAGGCCTGGCCCGAGCGCGTCGGCGGCGTCGGCCAGCGTGCGCAAGGGCTGGATCGCCAGCCGTACCGCCAGCCAGCAGGCCAGCGCCACCAGCGCCAGCTGCCCCGCCAGCATGTAGGGCAGCCGCTCCGACAAAGGCAGGCCGCGGCGCGGGCGAAAGTCGACCGTCAGCGGCTGCCCGTCCGCCAGCGGCACATGTACCTGGAAGCGTTCGGCGTCGCCGGCGACCGCGTGCGCGCTGAAGGCATGGCCGGGCGTGAGTGCGCGCGTGACCGACGCCAGCACGCGCATCGAGTGCGGCGCCGTCACCGGCGGGCCGGCCTGTCCGGCGCCAAGCGCATACCGGTAGCCGCCGCGTTCGAGGCGGGGCAGCCAGGCTGCGCGCTCGTCGTGCGGCAAGCGCTCGAGCAGGGCGACGGCGGTGCGCAGGTCGACTTCGACATAATCGATCATCGCGCCCATGCTCGCGTCGTTACGTTCGTCGATGGTCAGCATCGCGGAGAGAAACTGGGCCGCTGCCAGTCCCGCCAGCAAAATGATCGACAGGCGCGCGAACAGGCTGGCCGGCGCCAGGGCGCGCAGCAGCGCGGCGATGCGTTTCACGCCGTGCCCGCCAGTGGCGTGACCGGGCATGACAGCACATACCCTTCGCTGCGCAGCGTCTTGATGTAGCGCGGCTCGCGCGGGTCGTCGCGCAGGCGCTGGCGCAGGCGGCTGACCAGGATGTCGATGGAGCGATCGAACGCCTGCGCATTGTGGCCATGGGTCAGTTCCAGCAATTGATCGCGCGTCAGCACACGTTGCGGATGGTCGAGGAAGACCCGCAGCAGCCGGTATTCGGCGCTGCTCAATGCGACCGCGACATCGTCCTCGGCCAACAGATGGCGCGCCACGAGGTCCAGCCGCCATGCGCCGAAGCCGATCAGGGACGCCGTTTCGGTGGCCTGCATGTTCGGCGGAAGCATGCGCGTACGCCGCAGCACCGCGCGGATGCGCGCCAGCAGCTCGCGCGCCGCGAACGGCTTGGACATGTAATCGTCGGCGCCCAGTTCCAGGCCGACGATGCGATCGGTTTCATCGTCGCGCGCGGTGAGCATCAGGATCGGAATGGCGCGCTGCTTGCCGGAGCGGATCTCGCGGCACAGGGCCAGCCCGTCGTCGCCGGGGAGCATGAGGTCGAGCACGATCACGTCGGGCGTGGCCCGTTGCAGCGCCGAGCGCATCGCGCGGCCGTCTTCGGCCGCCGTGCAGCGCAGGCCCTGTTTTTCGAGGTAGGCCGTCACCAGCTCGCGAATGTCACGGTCGTCATCGACGATCAGAACATGATCCATTTCTGCCACTGCTTTACTCCTCCCGCGCGCATGCGAATTCAAGTCCGAATAGTATCAGTATCCAGACCGGCAATTTCAGGCCAACGGTTCCCGCTTGCCGCGCGCGGCGTACCAGTGGAAACAGGCGCTTGCGCTGCCATTCCAGCCCGCATACCGGGTTCAGCGCGCCTTCTTGTACACGCCTTCCGACAGGGCTGATTCCTCATCGGCGACCACCAGGCCTTCCGCGCCCGCCTTCAGTTCCATCGAGATGAAGGCGGTCATGGCCGAAATCGGATTGGTCAGCCGAAAAGCGGCAATGCGGGCGCTGGCGCGCTCGGGCGGCATCGACAGCCATTGCCACGCTTCCTCGGTACCACTGCGACGCAGGCCGGTACGCGCCCAGACTTCGCCTTCCGCCATGCTCACGATGGCCTGGCCGTTGGCGGGATTGGTGTCGACGATCATCCCCTTGCCCGAGGCCGCTTCAAAGCGGACCTCGATGTTCTTCAAATAGATATCCGCAGTGCAACATACCGCGACCCATTGGCCAGGCTCGGGATCCTGCTTGGGAGTGAACTCGTTGTCGGTTTCCAGACGGAACACCATTGCTTCCTCCACCGGGGTCAACACCAGCAAATCGTCCTTGATTTCCCACACGCCCTCGTTGCCATCGTCTTGCGCGCCATAGGTGAGCATGAACTGGAATTTGCCGTTCTTGCCAAGCCATAATTCCGAGCCGACCTCCATGACACCTTGCAGGAAATAATTCCCCGGCAAGTCGTCGAGATCGAATTTCAGCGCGGACGAGTTGGGCTTGTCGGCGCCCGCAACGGAGCTTGGCAGTTCAGGGGTCTCGGACATGGCAATCTTTGCATTTTGGTTACAGGAACCATATTTTACCTGACAAGCACACGCCCTCAGCCAATGCGGCGAAGGCCAAGGCCAAGGCCGAGGCCATCGCCGCGATCCGGCAATCAGGGTTTGTGGGCGCCGTCCTTGTCGTGCTGCGCGCTCTCGACCTTGCGCAGCTCGGCGGCGCGGTCCTTGTCCTGGTCGGCGTTGGCAAAATCGTCGTTCAGCGGCAGCTCCACTTCCAGCCGGCGCACCTGGGCCAGCTTCAGCACGCCGCGTTCCAGCCCGGTGCCGAGCACATGTCCGCCGAAGCTCAGGTCGTCCGAGATGAAGTGCCAGTGGTAGCCCGGCACGCTGATGCCCTTGCTCAGGCTGGGGCTGCGGATGCCGACCAGGGTGCCCGCCACCGCCTCGCGCGTGGAGATGCCGGTGACGCGGCCCTTGACCTCGGCCGCGTAGAACATGTTCTTGTTGCTTAGCTGCTGGTCGGCCAGCGCTTCGATGGCCTGCAGGCTGGCGGCCGGCAGGCCAGCCGCATGCCGGCGTGCCCGCTTCACAACACTTTGCGAGCGCGCAGGTAGCGCCGCAGCGCTTCGCTCGGGGTCTTGAGCGCGGCGGCGCAGCGCCCGGCGTCGCCGCCGTGGGTGGCCAGCGCCGCGTCGATCTCGGCCGGCGCAATCTGGCCGACCTGGCGGATCGCCGGATGCGCCTCCATCAGCTTGTACATCGTCGGGCGCGACACGCCCAGCGCCAGCGCCGCATTGCGGATCAGCCAACCGTTCGCCTCGAGCGCGTCGAGCACCGCCTGTGGCCCCAGCTTGGCCGGCCGGGTGCGCGCCGGCCGGCATGCCGCGCCCGGCGCCAGCGCGTCGAAATCGAGCGCCTGGCCGGCCTGCGCGGCGCTCATGGCGCGCTGCACCACGCTGCCGAGCTGGCGCACATTGCCGGGCCAGTCGTAGTTGCACAACTGGCTCATGAACGCGACCGGCAGCTCGGGCGCGCTGCCGGTGCGCGCGCTCCAGGCCTGCATGAAGTGCAGCGCCAGCACGCCGATGTCGCAGCGCCGCGCGCGCAGGGGCGGCAGGTGCACCACCAGCGCTTCCAGGCGGCGCAGCAAGGCCTGGTTGAAGCTGCCGTCGTGCAGGTCATGGTCGCTGGCGCCGATCAGGCGCGCCCTGGCCGCCTCCTTGAGGCGCGCGCCGGACGGGCGGTACTCGCCCGTCTGCAGCACGCGTCGCAGCATCGCCTGCACCACCGGCGGCGCAAAGCCGACTTTATCGAGAAACACGACGCCGTCGCCGGCCTGCGCAAATGCCCCGGTGCCGGCGCCGAACAGATCGGACTCCGCCCGCGACTCGCCGGCGCTGGCCATGTTCACCGCCACCATCGGGCTGCGGCAGCGCGCGCTGGCCTGGTGGATCGCCTGCGCGGCCAGTTCCTTGCCGCTGCCGGCTTCACCGAGCAGCAGCACCGGCAGCTCGGTCGCGGCCACCTGGCGGATCAGCTCACGCACGCGGATCGCGGCGCTACTGACCCCGCGCACCGAGCGAATCGCGCTTGGCTGCGGCAGGCGGTCCATCCAGTGCACGCACAGCAGCACCACGCCACCGAGGCCGATCACCAGGCCGGCATCGACCTGCTCGGGCGTGCAGCGCGTTTCGGGCGCGGCCAGCATGGCGCCGTTCAGCTCCACCCGCATGCGGCTTTGCGGCAGCAGCAGGCTCACGCCATCGTCGCGATGGCGGCGCAGGCGCAGCGAATCGCGCGCGATGCGGCGGTGATCGAGCGGCGCGCGCTCGCCGGCCAGGGCGCCGAACAGCGGCGCGAAGCGGTTCACCGCAATGTCGGCGCCGCTGTTCGGCGCCCTGGGCGCGATGAACTGCTCGCCGATGCGCTCGCGCTCGGGATGCCACAGGATGGTCAGCGCCAGCATCTGCGCGGCGCGCCCGGATGGCAGCGGGACCGGCGAGGCCAGGGTGTTTTCGGCGTCGAGCAGGGAAAAGGGCGCGTGCATGTCAGTCCTGCGCCAGCAGGCGGTAGCCGACGCCGGTTTCGGTCAGCAAGTAGCGCGGCTGCGCCGGATCGTCTTCGAGCTTGTGGCGCAGGTGGCCCATGTAGATGCGCAGGTAGTGGCCATCCTCGGCGTGCGACGGCCCCCACACCTCGCGCAGCAGCTGCGGATTGGTGACCACGCGCCCGGCATTGGCCGCGATCACCGACAGCAGGCGAAATTCGGTCGGGGTCAGGTGCACGTGTTGGCCGCCCTTGCTGATGCGGCGCGCCTGCAAGTCCACGCTGACGTCGCCGAAGCGCACCAGCGCGGCCGGAGCGGCGCCCGGCTGGCGCTGGCGGCGCAAGGTGGCGCGCACGCGCGCCTGCAATTCGCCCACGCCGAACGGCTTGGTCAGGTAATCGTCGGCGCCGGCGTCGAGCGCGCGGATCTTGTCGGCCTCGCCCACCCGCGCCGACAGCACGATCACCGGCACCGACGACCAGGTGCGCAGGTCGGCGATGAAGGCGATGCCGTCGCCGTCGGGCAGGCCCAGGTCGAGCACCACCAGCTCTGGCGTGCGGGTGCCGGCGTCGATCAGGCCGCGCTGCATGGTGGCCGCTTCGAACACCACCCAGCCCTCGTCCTCGAGCGCGGCGCGCACGAAGCGGCGAATCTGCGGCTCGTCTTCGACCAGCAGGGCGGTGGGGGCAGGATCAGTCATCGGGCAAGTCAAGGCTTTCTGGTTCGGGGCCGGGAGGTGGAGTCCCGAGCGGCAATGTAAAGACAAGCGAGGCGCCGCCGGTGGGCGACGCGCCAGCCTCGATTTTACCGCCATGTGCCTCGATGATCGCGCGGCAGATCGCCAGACCCAGGCCAACGCCCGGTTTGGCCGACTCGCGCTCGCCGCGCGCGAACTTGTCGAACAGGGTGTCGGCGCGGCCGGCCGGAAAACCAGGGCCGTTGTCGTGGACGCTCATTTGCAGCATTGCGCCATGGCGCGCGCCGCCGATCACGATGGTCGAACCGGGCGGCGTGTACTTGGCCGCGTTCTCCAGCAGGTTGTACAAGACCCGTTCGATCAGCACCGCGTCGAAGCGCACCAGCGGCAGGCCGGGCGCCAGTTCGGTGCGCACGATATGCGCGCGCAGCGGCGCGGCGCAGGCGCGCAAGGCGCTGCCGACCACTTCTTCGAGCGGCTGCCACTGCATGTTGAAGGTGACCTGGCCGCTCTGGATGCGCGCCATCTCCAGCAGGTTGCTCACCAGGGCGCTCATGCGCAGCGCTTCCTCGTGCAGGATGTCGGCCATCTCGCGCTGCGGCGCGGCCAGCGCGGGCGTGGAGGCGGCCAGCGATTCCGACAGGCCGACCAGCAGGGTCAGTGGCGTGCGCAGGTCGTGCGAGAGCGCCGCCAGCAGGGAATTGCGCAGGCGTTCGGATTCCATGTTCACCAGCGCGTCCTGCGCCACCTCGATGTAATGCACCCGCTCAAGCGCGATGGCGGCCAGCGCGGCGAAAGTGTCGAGCTGCTTGCGCTGCTCGGGAATGAGCATCCAGCGCTGTTGTTCGGGTGCGATGGCCAGCACCCCGCGCGTGCGCATCGGGGCCACCAGCGGCAGGTAGAACAGGGGGCTGGCCGGCAAGGTGCCGGTGCCCAGGCCCGCGCTTTGCGCATGGTCGAACGCCCATTGGGCCACGCCCAGGTCGGCGCTGGCGCCTGGCGGCGCCTGCAGGCGGCCGTCGGCGTCGGGCACCAGCAGGGTGGCGCTGGCGCGGAACGTGCGGGCGATGGCGTCACGCGTGGTGTCGACAATCTGTTCGGTCTGGAGCGCGCCGGAGAGCTCGCGCGCGAATTCGTACAGCGCGCGCGAACGGCGCTCGCGATGCGCCGCCACGCGCGCCTGGAAGCGCAGGCCGGCCGTCAGGTGGCCGGTGATCAGGCCCACCGCCAGCATCACGCCGAAGGTGATCAGGTATTCCAGGTCCGAGACGTTGAACGTGAAGCGCGGCGTGACGAAGAAAAAATCGAAGAAGGCGACCGAAAGGCAGGTGCACAGCACCGACGGGCGGCGCCCGAAGCGCACCGCCACCAGCAGCACCACCAGCAGGAACAGCATGGCGATGTTGGCCAGGTCGACGTAGCCGACCAGGGGCGAGAGCAGCAGCGCGGCAGCCAGGCTGGCCGCGCCCGACCAGGCATAGGCCTGGGCGCGCCGTTTGCCGCTGTCGATGGCGAGGATGACGGTGTTCGTTTCCGGCGCCATCGGGGCCGGGCGTGGCTTGCCGCCGCCGACTTCGATCAGGTCGATGTCCGGCGCGGCGCTGGCGATGCGGACGCGATGCGGGCGGCGCCATGGCCACGAGCGGTGCGCGCGCGCCAGCACCACCTTCGACATATTATGGTCGCGCGCATACTCGACGATGGTGGCGGCGATGTCGCGCCCCGCCAGCACCGCCGTGGTGGCGCCCAGCTCCTGCGCCAGGCGCAGCGTTTTCAGGGTCAGTTCGCGGCGCGGCGCCGGCTTGCGTTGCAGGGCCGGCGTTTCGACGTACACGGCGTGCCAGTCGGCGCCCAGTTGGCCGGCCAGGCGCGCAGTGCTGCGCACCACATGCTCGGCGTCGGCGCGCGGTCCCACGCAGGCCAGCAGCGCGCCGCCGGTCTTCCAGACGGTATCGATCGACTTTTCGATGCGGTAGGCGCGCACGTCGTCCTCGACGCGGTCGGCGGTGCGACGCAGGGCCAGCTCGCGCAGGGCGATCAGGTTCCCTTTGCGGAAGAAGTTTTTCGAGGCGCGTTCGGCTTGTTCCGGCTGATACACCTTGCCGCTGCGCAGGCGCGCCAGCAGTTCGTCGGCCGGCAGGTCGACCAGCACCACTTCGTCGGCGCGGTCGAACACGGTGTCGGGCACGGTTTCGGCCACGCGCACGCCGGTGATGCCGCCAACCACGTCGTTCAGGCTGTCCAGGTGCTGCACGTTGACGGTGGTGAAGACGTCGATGCCGGCCGCCAGCAGCTCCTCCACATCCTGCCAGCGCTTGGGGTGGCGCGAGCCGGGGGCGTTGGAGTGGGCCAGTTCGTCAACCAGGATCAGTGCCGGAGCGGTGGCCAGGGCGGAATCGAGATCGAACTCCTGCAGCGTCTTGCCGCGATGGGTCAAGGCGCCCGGCGCCAAGCGGTGCAGGCCGTCGAGCAGGGCGGCGGTGTCGGCGCGGCCGTGGGTTTCGAGCACGCCGACCAGCACGTCGTGGCCGTCGGCGTGCAGCTTGCGGGCGGCGGCCAGCATGGCGTACGTTTTGCCGACGCCGGCCGAGGCGCCGAAGTAGATGCGCAGCTTGCCGCGCGCCGCCTTGCGTTCCTCGGTCTGGACCTGGGCCAGCAGGGCGTCGGGGTCGGGGCGTTGGATTTCAGTTGGGGACATGGCAGCCTTGGTTACGAACTTTACTGAGTATGACCAGCTTTCGCGATTAGCGCCAACTACCCCGTCGTCTCTGGCATTGCCAGAGACGACTTCCCGCGCAGGCGGGAACCCAAGTTCGCACCGCCGCTGACGGCTCATCGAAATTGGATTCCCGCCTGCGCGGGAAAGACGGATCAAAGTTTAGCGTCCAGCGCCAGGTTCAGCGCCAGCACATTCACCCGTGCTTCGCCGAACACGCCCATGACCGGCGTGATCGCCGTTTCCTTGATGAGCGCCTCGACCCGCTCACGCGGCAGCTTGCGCGCAGCCGCCACCCGGCCCGCCTGATAGTGCGCCGCCGCAAGGCTGATTTCCGGATCGAGTCCGCTGGCCGACGCCGTCACCAGGTCCACCGGCACCAAGGTCGTGTTGCCCGGGTCAAGCGCCCGCAGCGCGGCCACCCTGCCCTTGACCGCCTCCACCAGCGCCGGATTGAGCGGCCCCAGGTTCGAGCCCGAACTGCCGCCCGCGTTGTTGGCCATCGGCCCGGTCGCCGATGGCCGTCCCCAAAAATACCCGGGCGCGGTGAACGACTGCCCGATCAGGCTTGAGCCGACCGTCTTGCCGTCGCGCGCGACCAGGCTGCCGCGCACCTGGTCCGGAAAAGCGACATACCCGATCCCGGTCACCGCCAGCGGATAGAGCACCCCCACGGCCAGGGTCAGTGCGCCGAACAGCATGATGGCGGGGCGAAAAGTGGTTTTCATGAAGATGTCCTTTCTAGACCAGGTGAAGCGCCGACAGCAGCATGTCGATCAGCTTGATGCCGATGAACGGCAGCACAATGCCGCCCACACCGTAAATGAGGATGTTCCGGCGCAGCAGGGCCGCCGCGCCAATCGCCCGGTACTTCACGCCCTTGAGCGCCAGGGGAATGAGCACCACGATAATGAGCGCGTTGAAAATCACGGCCGACATGATGGCCGAATCGGGACTGGTCAGGCGCATCACGTCCAGGCTTTTGAGCTGCGGGTAAGTGCCCACAAAGGCGGCCGGAATGATGGCGAAATACTTGGCGATGTCGTTGGCGATCGAGAACGTGGTGAGCGAGCCGCGCGTCATCAGCATCTGCTTGCCGATTTCGACGATCTCGAGCAGCTTGGTCGGATTCGAATCCAGGTCGACCATGTTGCCCGCTTCCTTGGCCGCCTGCGTGCCCGAGTTCATGGCCACCGCCACGTCGGCCTGGGCCAGCGCCGGCGCGTCGTTGGTGCCGTCGCCGGTCATCGCCACCAGCCGGCCCTCGGCCTGGAAGCTGCGAATGAGTTTGAGCTTGTCTTCGGGCGTGGCCTCGGCCAGGAAGTCGTCCACCCCCGCTTCGGCGGCAATCGCGGCGGCGGTGAGCCTGTTGTCGCCGGTGATCATCACCGTCTTGATGCCCATCCGGCGCAGTTCCGCAAAGCGCTCGCGGATGCCGCCCTTGACGATATCCTTCAACTCCACCACGCCCATGACGCGGCCATCATCGACCACCACCAGCGGCGTGCTGCCACGGCGCGACACGTCGTCGACCGTGCGCGCCACTTCAAGCGGATACGGCAGCCCGAGCGCCTCCACATGCTTTTTCACCGAATCGGCCGCGCCCTTGCGCACCTGGCGCGCGCCGACATCCACGCCGCTCATGCGCGTGTTGGCGCTGAACGCGATGAAGCTGGCCCGCAGGCTGGCCATGTCGCGCTCGCGGATGTTGAAACGCTGCTTGGCCAGCACCACGATCGAGCGCCCTTCCGGGGTTTCGTCGGCCAGCGAGGCCAGTTGCGCCACGTCGGCCAGTTCCTGCTCGCTCACGCCCGGCGCCGGGAAGAAGGCGGCGGCCTGGCGGTTGCCGAGCGTGATGGTGCCGGTCTTATCGAGCAAGAGCACATCGACGTCGCCGGCCGCTTCCACCGCGCGGCCCGAGGTGGCGATGACATTGGCGCCCATCATGCGGCTCATGCCGGCCACGCCGATCGACGACAGCAGCGCGCCGATGGTGGTCGGGATCAGGCACACCAGCAGTGCGATCAGCACCGTGACGCTGACAGGTTTGCCCGCACCGGCTGCCGCCACGCCGAACAGCGAAAACGGCAGCAGGGTCGCGGTGACCACCAAAAACACGATGGTCAAGGCCACCAGCAAGATGGTGAGCGCGATTTCGTTGGGCGTCTTCTGGCGCTTGGCGCCTTCGACCATCGAGATCATCCGGTCCAAGAAGGTCTCGCCGGGATTGACCGACACGCGCACCACCAGCCAGTCCGACAGCACGCGGGTGCCGCCGGTGACGGCCGAAAAGTCGCCGCCCGACTCGCGGATGACCGGCGCCGATTCGCCCGTGATGGCGCTCTCGTCGACCGAGGCGACGCCTTCGATGACTTCACCGTCGATGGGAATCACATCGCCCGCTTCGACCAGGATGGTATTGCCTTTGCGCAGATCGGCGCCGGGAATGGGCAACCAGGTGGTGCCGTATTTTGGCGTGGCCAGCTGCTTGGCGCTGACGCTTTGCTTGAGCCCGCGCAGGGACGCGGCCTGCGCCTTGCTGCGCCCTTCGGCCAGCGCTTCGGCGAAGTTCGCGAACAGCACGGTGAACCACAGCCAGACTGTGATCGCCAGGATGAATCCGCTGTCGGTGTCGCCCTTGCCGGCGACGGCCTGGAAGTACATCAGGGTGGTAAGGATGCTGCCGACGTAGACGACGAACATGACGGGGCTGCGCAGTTGCGTGCGCGGTCCCAGCTTCATGACGGCGTCGACGATGGCGGGGCCAATCAACGCCGAATCGAACAGCGTGAGTGTCTTGCGGGTGGTCGCTGCCGGTGGCAGCGGAAGTGCTTGCGACATCATATGCTCCGCATGAAGTTATTTGGAATAGAGCTGCAAATGCTCGACAACGGGGCCGAGCGCCAGTGCCGGAACGTAATTGAGCACGCCGACCAGCATCACCACGCCGACCAGGAGGCCGATGAAGATGGGGCCGTGGGTGGGCATGGTGCCGGCGTTCTCTTTCAGGCGCGGCTTGGCGGCCAGCGCGCCGGCAACCGCCAGCACCGGCACGATCACGGCAAAGCGTCCGAACCACATGGCGATGGCCAGCATGGTGTTGTAGAACGGCGTATTGGCCGACAAGCCCGCAAAGGCGCTGCCGTTGTTGTTGGCGGCCGAACTGAAGGCGTACAGGATCTCCGAGAAGCCATGCGCGCCGGGGTTGGCGATGCCCGCCTTGCCCACGTCGAGCATCACCGCCAGCGCGGTTCCGCTCAGGACCAGCACCGGAGTGACCAGGATGGCGATCGAGGTCATTTTCATTTCGTACGCCTGGATCTTCTTGCCCAGGTATTCCGGGGTGCGGCCGATCATCAGGCCGGCGATGAAGACCGCCATGATGGCGAACACCAGCATCCCGTACAGGCCCGAACCGACCCCGCCGAACACCACTTCGCCCAGCTGCATGAGCAGCATCGGCACCATGCCGCCGATGGGGGTGAAGGAGTCGTGCATGGCGTTGACCGCGCCGCACGAGGCGGCGGTGGTCACGGCGGCGAACAGGGTCGAGGCGGCGATGCCGAAGCGCGCTTCCTTGCCTTCCATATTGCCGCCGGCTTGCAGGGTGCTAGCACCCTGGTCCACGCCCAGCGCTGCCAGTTGCGGATGCACGGCCTGTTCGGCGCTCATCACCACGCAGGCGGCGACGACAAAAATCAGGCTCATGGCGCCCAGGATGGCCCAGCCCTGGCGCGCATCGCCGACCATGCGCCCGAAAGCGAAGCACAGCGCGGCGGGAATGAGGAAAATCGCCAGCATCTGCGCAAAGTTCGACAACGCGCTCGGATTTTCGTAAGGATGGGCCGAATTGGCGTTGAAGAAGCCGCCGCCGTTGGTGCCAAGCAGCTTGATCGCTTCCTGCGACGCGACCGGGCCCATGGCGATGGTCTGGGTGGTGGCGACTTTGGCTTCGGTTACCGCCTGCCCGTCGGCGCCCGGCGTGGTCACCGAATACGCGACCGGATCGATCAACTGCACTTGCTGGTAGCTGTTGAAGTTCTGGACCACGCCCTGCCCCATCAGGAACACCGCGAACAGCAGCGACAGCGGCAGCAGCACGTACAAGGTGGAGCGGGTGATGTCGCCCCAGAAGTTACCGATCGACGCCGCCGAGCGCGCGCTGAAACCGCGGATCAGCGCAAAGGCGACCGCGATGCCGGTGGCGGCGGAAAAGAAGTTCTGGCCAGCCAGCGCGACCATCTGGGTGAAGTAGCTCATGGTCTGCTCGCCGCCGTAGCCTTGCCAGTTGGTGTTGGCCACGAAGCTGACGGCGGTGTTGAACGAGGAATCGGGACTGACGTTCCCCAGCGCCTGCGGATTGAGCGGCAAGAACGCCTGCAGGCGCTGCACGCCGTACACGAACAGCGCACCGAGTCCGTTGAAGACCAGCAGCGCGGTGGCATACGCTTTCCAGCCCATGCCGGTGTCGGGCGATACGGCACCCAAGCGATACAGCAGCCGCTCGAGCGGCGCCAGCCAGCCCATGCCGGGCACGGCGCCGCCATCGCCGACCCTGGCCAGCAGACGGCCCAGCGGCCAGGCCAGCGCCAGCAGCACGGCAAGAAAGGCGCCCAGCAGCGCCATCGATTGCATGGTCATCACAGGTCCTCCGCGTTCAGCAGCGCATGGACCAGGTAGGCCAGCAGGCCGGCGACGACGACGCCGGCGATGTAGATGGGTTCCATTATTTCTTGTCCCCCAGGGTAGCGCAACCGGCTGCGAAAGCGCGGCAGAGGCCGAAAAAGAGCAGGAGCGCTCCGATAAAAATCAAGTCCATATCACCCTCGAACGAATTGGTTTTGTTATTGATGAGCGTATCGGCAAGCGCCTAAAAACGGTGTAAAGAGTTGCCGCGCCGGTGTAAACAAGGCGTAAACGCCGCCATTAAAAGGTCTTGCTTACGGTCAGTTGCAGCGCCGTTTTGCCGAGGAACTTGCCGTTGGCGGGCGAGGCGTAGGCGGCCTTGCTTGCGTTGGCGCCGATGGCGGCCAGGGCCACGCTGGCCACGCCAAAGTCGCGCGTCACGCCGATTTTGTAGTCGGTATAGCTGGCGGCGCTGTTGTGGGCCACGCGCTGGCGTCCGGCGTGCAGATTGAGCACGACGCCGTTGCCGAGATCCGGATTGGCGGCCAGGTCGAGGTAACCGCTGTGCTTGCTGTCGACATAGCCGAACAGGTTGGTCAGCGCGTGCGAATACTTGATCAGGGCGACGCCGTACGAGAGCTGGCCATAGACCTCGGTGGTGTTGGCGTTGGCAAAGCCCGCCACATGGCCGAGTTTGTTCGATGGGTAGGCGTAGGCAAGCACGCCGGCGTCGTAGCCGATGCCGCCGGCCAGATCGCCGCGTTTGCCGCCGTAGACGTCGATTTCGACCTTGCCGTCGCCGCCGGCGTCATTGGTCCACTTGATGGTCGAGGCCCACGCGCCGGCGTACCAGCCGGATGGCTTGTGCACCAGGTCGGCCCCGCCCTGCAAGGCCGGCTGGAGGCGGGTTTGCGAGATGCCGCGATAGCGGTAGTCGCTGGTGGCGGCGACGTTGGCACTGACGTCGCTCGCGGCCTGGGCGGAGAACGACAACAGGGCGGCTGCGAAAATGGCGATCTTCATGGTGCTTCTTTCTTGGGTGTGATGAGGGATTGAGACAAGGCAAATCGTATCGACGCACCCATAAAAAGTTTCTAAAAAGTTGGCATGCTGGCGTAAAGGAAATGTAAAAATGCAGGCCTTAGCAAGTCGGAGAGTGAATGGGAATGGATGAGATGGCGACGATGCGCAGCGCGTCGATGGACGATGTGGAGACGCTGGCGGCGATCGAAGAAGCCAGCTTCAGCGGCGACCGGGTGAGCCGGCGCAGTTTTCGGCATCTTCTGTCGCGGGGAAAATCGCTAACGCTGATCGATACCTTGGCGGGAGAAACGCGCGGCTACCTGACCTTGCTGTTTCGCGCGAAGACGGCGCGGGCGCGGGTGTACACCATTGCGACGGCGGCGGGCTGGAAGGGCTGCGGGGTGGCGGCGGGACTGGTGCGCGCGGCGGAGCGGGCGGCGCTGGCGCGCGGGTGTACGGCCGTGTATCTGGAAGTGCGCAAGGATAACGCGGCGTCGATCGGGCTGTTTACAACAAGCGGATATCGGGTATTCGGGGAATATGAAGCGTATTACGAAGATGGGATGGATGCATGGCGGATGGAGAAAGCACTTGTTGAATGAAGCGGGGGAAACAGGCGAATGAGCGTGGCCATCAGGAGCTTATTTATCCATTCACATTGGCAATCAGATAAGCTGGGTGGCTGTTCCGTATAATCCCATGTGTAAGTGCCGGAATTTTGCGCCGGCATACCTGGTTTCAAGTGCGTTGTTAACCCTGGAGTGTTTATGTTGAAGAATAAAATCCGTATTTGCCTGACCGTGATCTGCCTGGCCAGCGTAACCGCATGCGGTTCGGTAAAAGGCTTGTCCGACTTTGGCGCGATGAAGACGGGCACGCAAATTTCGGCGGCACAAATGGCAAGCGTGATTGACAAGAAAAGCACCCAAGCCGATGTGATCGCCATCGTCGGCCAGCCAAACCGGAAAACGGAAGCCGGCGGCAATACCGTCTGGTATTACGATTTCACCCAGATCGGGCAAGCCATCATCGGCAAAAACATCAGCGAGACCACCGCTTTCGAATTCAACAAAAAAGGCGTCGTCGTCACGCACTACAAAACGGGCGGTCAAGGCGGCACGTCGAGTAATCCGCTGCTGAAAGCGGCTGGCCAGTAAAACCGAAAACCGGTGTCAGGTCTGACAATCGGACACGAGCTCATCTGCTATGGAACTCAATCGAACCTCCACGGTACAGCCCGTGTCCGAATGTCAGACCTGACACCGCAGGAGAGACCGCAGGATGTTGCCGTATAGAACAATATGTTTTTGAGGATGCTATGGCGGCACAGCTGGACACATTAATCTGCCAGGGATGCGGCGCAAACCTGAGTTACGCGGCCGGCTTGCAAGCCTTGCAATGCGATTACTGCGACGCGGTCACGCCGATTGCGCATGCCGCGCCCGCGGCCGGCACGGCGGTCCAGCGGATTATTCCGCTGTCGGTCGAAGCAAACGCGCTCGCATTCGGGGTGCTGCGACACTTGGCGGCGAACGATCTTGTGCCGGACGATATGGTCGAACGCGCCGTGCTGACCGTAAATTGTTTTTACATGCCCTGCTTTGCCTTCACCGTCTCGTACAGTGCCTCGTGGACAGCCTCGTTCGGCTACAACCGGACCGAAACGTATACCGACCATGTGCTGCGCCACGTGGATGGCCAATCGCGGCGGGTGCCGGTCACGAAATCACGCACCGTCGTCGACTGGCGCCCGGTCAACGGCCAGGACGCCAACAAGTTTCTCATGCTCGCCTACGCCGGCAGCGGCCTGGCGCCGGCTGCCTTGCCCTTGCTTGACCGCTTGCAAAACATGCTATTGGCAAGGCCGTTCGACGCCGCCTTTGCCAGCGGCGTCGAAACCCAGCCCTACGCCCTGCCCCAACACAGCGCCTATTCGATGCACGCCGAAGCGCGCGTCGCCAGTGTGGTCGAGACCTGCGTCAAGGGCCACGCACAAGGCGACCAGCAACGCGACTGGCACTGGAACGCCAGCACCAGCTGGGAAGCGTCGGCGGTGTATGTTCCCGTAGGCCATGTCGTGATCGCGTATGGCGGCAGACAATACAATGCCTGGGTCGACGGCACCTTCGACGCCAATCTGGTGACGGACGCGCTGCCAGCCAATCTGGACAAAGGCAAGCACGCGCTTCGCGGCATGGTCGCGCCACTGCTTGCCACGATGGCGCTGATGTTCGCAGGCCTGGCGTCCACCAGCTTCTTTTATGAAATGCAGGCCGAACGCGTAGCGGCGGTCGGCGTGCTGTGGGTTCTGTCCATCTGGCGCGATAAGCGGCGCGCCAAGCGTTCGCGCCAGTCGCGCCAGGCGGCCCTGGCCAAGCGCGCGCGGCACTACGCCCAGCCGGCGCCCACGCCGGCGCCGGAACTGGCGTCCCCAGGCAGCGGGCCGGACCTGGTGTCGCTGGCCATGTCGCTGGTATCGGCGGTCATCGTTGGCGTGTTGCTTTACAAGCTAGTCAACGATCCGCAAGCGCCGCCAAAGGCCGTAGCGGCTGTGACGGCTGTGACGGCGCCGGCCGCAACGGCTGTCGCACCCGCCAGCGTGTACGTCAACATGCCTTTCAAGCCAGTCCAGCCGCTCTCCCCCATGCTGGTCGCCGTCAATGCGCGCGACTGGGCCACGGTGGGTACCCTGACGGAACAAGCCAGGCCGCAGGAGCCGGTGTCGGAGACCGCCAAGGAAGCATCGGCAGGGCTCTTGCAGCAAGGCGCCAAAGAGTTGCTCGACAAGAACTATAAGGCCGCGATCGTCGCACTCGGCATCGCGGTCGATGCCGACGGCGCCAACTTCGCTGCCCGCAGCGCGCTCGGCGCCGCTCTCATCGGCGCGGGCGACCATGAGCGTGCACGCATGGTGCTCGCCAAATTGCTTGAGGCCGCGCCCGGCCACGTGGACGGATGGAGAAACATGGCCGAGGCGGCCGCGCTGGCCGACCAGCCGGCCGAAGCCGACGCCAGCCTGCGCATGCTGCTGCACTTGAGCAAAGACCGCAAGCTCACCACGGATGCGCTGAAAAAGCGCGCTGCCGCGGGCGAACCGGACCAGTTCAGCGAGGCTGTGGCAAGGGTGCTCAAGCCGGCCCCCAAAAAGAAGCCAGCAAGTAAGAAAGCGTAACGCCGGCCGGTTGAGTGCACCGGCGCAGCCAGCGCGCGCACCTGTCAGGCGCCTCAGCCGAGCGACAAGTCGTCGAGGATCGGGCAGTCCGGCCGCTCGTCGCCATGGCAGGCGCCGGCCAGCTTTTCCAGGGTGCGCTTCATGGCTTCCATCTCGCCGATTTTGCGGTCCAGCTCGGCGATATGCTGCCTGGCCATCGCGCGCACATCCTTGCTGGCCCGATGCTTGTCTTGCCACAGGGCCAGCAAGGTCTTGATCTGCTCCAGCGAAAAGCCCAGCGCGCGGCTGCGGTGGATGAACTGCAGCACTTGCACATCGCGCGGGCCATACACGCGATAGCCGGCATCGGTGCGCTGCGCCTCGCCGATCAGCCCGATCGATTCGTAATGCCGGATCATCTTCGCCGACACCCCCGACGCCTTGGCGGTCTGGCCGATATTCATCATCGTCATGCTGTCGCTCCCGCCACCCAGCGCTTGAGCAGCAGCGCATTGCTGACCACCGACACGCTCGAAAACGCCATTGCCGCCCCGGCAATCATGGGATTGAGCAAGCCAAACGCCGCCAGCGGCACCCCGATCACATTGAACACAAACGCCCAGAACAGGTTCTGGCGAATCTTGCCGTAGGTGCGGCGCGAGATGTCGATGGCGTCGACCAGCAGGCGCGGGTCGCCCCGCATCAGGGTCACGCCGGCCGTGTGCATCGCCACGTCGGTGCCGCTGCCCATGGCCACGCCGATATCGGCCGCCGCCAGGGCCGGCGCATCGTTGATGCCGTCGCCCACCATCGCCACCCGCTCGCCGCTGGCGCGCAATGCCGCGATGATTGCCGCCTTGCCCTCGGGAAGCACCTGCGCGTGCACCTCGTCGATGCCGAGTTGGTCCGCGATGTGGCGCGCGCTGCCGGGGTTGTCGCCGCTCAGCATCACGGTGCGGATGCCGGCCGCGTGCAGGCGCTCAATCGCTTGCCGGCTCTCCGGCTTGAGCGCGTCTCCAAAAGCGAGCATGCCGAGCAGGCGCCCGCCCTCGGCCAGCCACGAGACCGTCTCGCCGGCCTGCTCGCGTGCCTGCCCTTGCGCGGCCAGCGCGGCGATGTCGACGCCATGCTGGCGCATCAGTGCGGCGTTACCCAGCAGCAGCTCGCGGCCATCCACCGTGGCGCTCACGCCCAGCCCGGCCAAGGCACGGGTGCCGCCAGCCGGGGCCGGCGTAATGCCGGCCGCCCGCGCCGCGTCCCCCACCGCGCGCGCCAGCGGGTGCTCGCTGCCCTGCTGCACGGCGGCCGCCAGCGCCAGCAAGGCGTGTGCGCCGCCCGGTTCCTCCATGGACACGGAGACATGCGCGGTCAGGCGCGGCTTGCCGGCGGTTAAGGTGCCGGTCTTGTCGAACGCCACCACGGTGACGCCGTGCAAGAGTTCGAGCGCCTCGGCGTCCTTGATCAGGATGCCGTATCTGGCGGCCACGCCGGTACCGGCCATGATCGCCGTGGGCGTCGCCAGCCCCAGCGCGCACGGACAGGCAATGACCAGCACCGCCACCGCGTTGAGCAGCGCCGCGCTCCAGTCGCCGTTGGCCAGCCACCAGCCGAAGAAGGTGAGCAACGCGATGAGCACGATCGCCGGCACGAACACGGCGCTGACCTTGTCCACCAGACGCTGGATCGGCGCCTTGCCCGCCTGCGCGTCCTCGACCGCGCGGATGATGCGCGCCAGCACGGTTTCGGCGCCGATGGCGCTGGCGCGGGCCAGCAGCAGGCCTTCGCCATTGACCGCCCCGCCGATCACGCGCGCGCCCACGGTTTTGCTCACGGGCAGGCTCTCGCCGGTCAGCATCGATTCGTCGACGTGGCTGGCGCCGTCGATGACCTCGCCATCCATCGGGATACGCTCGCCGGGGCGGATCACGACCTCGTCGCCGACCTTCAGTTTAGTGATCGGCATGTCGGTCTCCACGCCGTTGCGGCGCACCCTTGCCGTTTCCGGGCGCAGCGATTGGAGCGCGCGGATCGCTTCGGTGGTCTGGCGCTTGGCGCGCGTTTCCAGCCATTTGCCCAGGCGCACCAGGGTGATCACCACGGCGGATGCTTCGAAATACAGGTGCGCGCCATGATGCTGCGGCTGGCCCAGCCACTGGTACAGGCTCAGGCCGTAGGCGGCAGAGGTGCCGAGCGCGACCAGCAAGTCCATGTTCCCGCTCCTGGCCAGCAGCGCTTTCCAGGCGGAACGGTAGAAGCGCGCGCCGATCCAGAACTGCACCGGCGTGGCCAGCAGCCATTGGACCGAGGCGGGCAGCATCGCGTCGATGCCGACAGCGGCCAGCAGCATCGGTGCGAGCAAGGGCATGGTGAGGGCGGCGGCGATGGCGATTTCCATCGGCTCGGATAGTCCCCGCAGTGGCACCACGGGGGCGGCCACTTCGGCAGGCGCGTTGGCCGAGTAGCCGGCGCGCTCTACCGCCGCGATCAGCTGGGCCGGATCGAGCGGTGCGCCGGTAATCAATACTTTCTCGGTGGCCAAGTTGACGGTGGCGCCCTGCACGCCGGGGACCGCGCGCAAGGCTTTTTCGACCCGTCCGGCGCACGAGGCGCACGTCATGCCGCCAACCTCGAGCGTGGTTTCGGCGGCGTCCTGCGTGTTTTGCATTGCAGTGGTAGTCATTTCAAGCTCCTGTTACATTCGCATGCCACCATCATTAAGCTTCCCATTATAGTAAGGTCAAGCGAAAAGACCGCTTGACCTTACCACCGTGGGAACGTGGACAATGGCTTTATTCCATTCACCAACAGGAGTTTCGCCATGATCAAACTGAGCATTCCCGAGATGAGCTGCGGCCATTGCGCCGGCGTCATCAACAAGACCGTCAAGGAGCTCGACCAGGATGCCGTCGTCACGTTCGACATGCCTGCGCGCACCATTGAGCTGAACACGACGGCGGCGCAGGATGAGGTGCTCGCCAGCCTGGCCGAGGCCGGCTATCCCGCCAAGGCCGCTTGATCCGCACGGCGCGGCTCCCATTTTCCATGTGCTAGACTTTGTCCATGAAGTGCTTCCGAACATTGCTGGTGTGGCTGATGCTGCTTGCGATTCCCTTGCAGGGTTTCGCGGCGGCATCGTCGGCGCTGTGCGCAGCGGCGAATGCGCCGCTCGCCAGCCATGTTGCCGCCAGCATGGAAGAAGGCCACTGCGCCGAGCTGGATAGTGCCGCACCGGATAGTGCCGCACCGGACAGTGCCGCACCGGATAGTGCCGCACCGGACAGTGCCGCACCGGATAGCGCCGCGCCGGACAGTGCCGCGGCAGACAGCCCCGCCAAGTGCAGCAACTGCGCCTTCTGCTGCGTGGGCATGGCCATCGCCCCGGCATTTCCCGCGCCGGGTGCCGCGCCGCCACTCGCCTCCGAATTGATTGCCTACGCCGCCATGCACGTGACGGCGCATATCCCCGGCGGCCTGGAACGTCCTCCTCACTCCCCGATCGCCTGAATGCCCTTGGTCCGTCCACGGACCAGCGTCTTTTAACCAACACGATTGAGGTTGTCATGAATTCCCTTCGCCTGATATGGCCGCTGCTGCTTGCCGCCGCCATGCCGCCGGCGCTGGCGCAAACGAGCGCCGCTCCACTCGCCTACGACTCGGCCTTTGCCGGGTATCGCACCTACCGGGAGCCGCAAGCGGCATCCTGGAAGGACACCAACGAACAGCTGCTCAAACGGCCCGGCCAGATGGGCCACATGGGTCACATGAACCACAACATGGACGCCGCCAAAAAACCGGATGCACCCAAGCTTGACGATCCCCATGCCGGGCACGATATGAGCGGCATGAAAAAGAGCGCGGAGCCGGCCAAGCCCGCCCCGCACCACGGCCACCAGCACAAGGAATGACGATGCGACGACTATCGACTCCGCTGCGCCGCATCGCGCTCGCCGGCATCTGCGCCGCCGCCGCCGGCTGCGCCTCCTTCTCGCCCGACGGCGGCTACGCCGACGTGCGCCAGCTCGCGCAGCAGCGCACCGGCGACGCCATTCCCGCCAGCGCACCGGGCGCCGGCAATGTCGAACAGCAGGTCGCGGCCTTGCTGGCCAAGCCCTTGTCGGCCGAAGACGCGGTCACCATCGCGCTGCTCAATAACCGCGGCCTGCAAGCCGGCTACGCGGAACTGGGCATCGCCGAGGCGGACCTGGTGCAGGCCGGCCGCATCGCCAATCCGGTGTTCAGTTTCGGCCGCATGAAAAGCCACGAGGGCATCGAGATCGAGCGCAAGCTGATGCTGCCCGTGATCGGCCTGTTGACCATGCCGGTTACTACGCGCCTCGAACGGCGCCGTTACGAACAGGCGCAACTGCGCGCCGCCGGCGAGGTGCTGCGCACCGCCGACGCCACCCGGCGCGCCTGGTACGGTGCGGTCGCCGCCCAGCAAAGCGCCGAATACATGGAGCAGGTAAAAAACGCCGCCGAAGCGAGCGCCGAACTGGCGCGCCGGATGGCGGTGGCCGGCAACTGGAGCAAACTACAGCACGCGCGCGAACAGGCGTTCTACGCCGATTCGGTGGCCGGTCTGGCGCGCGCGCGCCAGGCCCGCGCCCTGGAGCGCGAAAAGCTCACGCGCCTGCTGGGCGTTTCGAACCCGGCCGCTTTTACCCTGCCCGCACGCCTGCCCGACCTGCCGGCGGCCCCGCGCGACGTGCAGGGTGCCGAAGCCCAGGCCATGGGCAACCGGCTCGACATGCTCATGGCGCAAAAGGAACTGGCCGGACTGGCATCATCGCTGGGCCTCACCCGCGCCACCCGCTTCGTCAACCTGCTCGACCTGAGCTACCTGCGCAACACCAGCGACACCGGCGAGCGCGCCACCGGCTACGAAATCGAACTGCAGATTCCGCTGTTCGACTGGGGCGGCGCCAAGGTGGCCAAGGCCGAGGCAATGTACATGCAGGCGGTGCACCGCGCCGCCAGGCTTGCCGTCGACGCGCGCTCGCAGGTACGCGAAAGCTATAGCGGCTACCGCACCGCCTATGACCTGGCCCGCCACTACCGCGACGAAGTGGTGCCGCTCAAAAAACGCATCGCCGACGAACAGCTGCTGCGCTACAACGGCATGCTGATCAGCGTCTTCGAACTGCTGGCGGACGCGCGCGAGCAGGTCGTTGCCGTCAACGCCGCCATCGAAGCGCAGCGCGACTACTGGATCGCCGACGCCGCCCTGCAGGCCGCGCTGACCGGCAGCGGCGACGCCACAGCCGCCACGCCACGCGCCGGTAGCGCAGCGCCCAGCGCCGCACCGGCCCAACATTGAAAGGACATGCAACATGGTCTCACGTAGAAATTTCTTTACTGGCGCGGGCGCGGTTGCCGTCAGCACGGCGCTGATCTCGCGCGCCGGCGCCGCCTCGCTGCCGGAAGCGGTCATCATGGACAAGGCATCGACCCAGCCGCCGTTGACACCGCCCAACGGCCGCCCGTACAACCCGGTGGTCACCCTCAACGGCTGGACCCTGCCGTGGCGGATGAAAGACGGCGTCAAGGAATTCCACCTCGTGGCCGAGCCGGTAGTGCGCGAAATCGCACCCGGCATGAAGGCCAACCTGTGGGGTTACAACGGCCAGTCGCCCGGCCCGACCATCGAAGTGGTGGAAGGCGACCGGGTACGCATTTTCGTCACCAACAAGCTGCCCGAGCACACCAGCGTGCACTGGCACGGCCAGCGCCTGCCAAACGGCATGGACGGTGTGACCGGCCTGACCCAGCCCGGCATCGATCCGGGCAAGACCTTCGTCTACGAATTCGTGGCCAAGCGGCCCGGCACCTTCATGTACCACCCGCACGCCGACGAAATGACGCAGATGGCGATGGGGATGATGGGCTTCTGGATCACCCACCCCAAGGACCACAACTTCATGCGGGTCGACCGCGACTTCTGCTTTTTGCTGAACGCCTACGACATCGACCCGGGCAGCTACACGCCCAAGGTCAACACGATGCTCGACTTTAACCTGTGGACCTTTAACAGCCGCGCCTTTCCCGGCATCGACCCGATGGTGATTGCCCAGAATGACAAGGTGCGCATCCGGGTCGGCAACCTGACCATGACCAATCACCCGATCCACATGCACAGCCACGAATTCACGGTCACCGGCACCGATGGCGGCTGGACGCCGCCGGCATCGCGCTGGCCGGAAGTGACGACCGATATCGCGGTCGGCCAGATGCGCGCCATCGAGTTCATCGCCAGCGAACCGGGGGACTGGGCCTTCCACTGCCACAAATCGCACCACACCATGAACGCCATGGGCCACGACGTGCCGACCCTGATCGGGGTCGACCAGCGCGAGGTGCTCGGCAAGATCAACAAGCTGGTACCTGGCTACATGGTCATGGGCGACAAGGGCATGGCCGACATGGGCGAAATGGAGATGCCGCTGCCGGACAACACGCTGCCGATGATGACCGGCAGTGGCCCGTTCGGCGGCATCGGCATGGGCGGCATGTTCACCGTGATGAAGGTGCGCAAGGGCCTCGCGCGCGGCGACTACAAGGACCCGGGCTGGTACAAGCATCCGCCCGGCAGCGTGGCATACGAGTGGAAGGAAGGCGGGATCGCCAGGCCGGAGCCGGTGCGTGCGCCGGATGCCGACAAAATGGCGGCAAAACCGGGCGAGAAGGTGCTGCAAGTGACCAAACCGGGCAAAAATCATGCACACTGACGCCTTTTGCAACCACTGAGAGAAGCTGATGCGCCAATTCGTTCTGCTTGCCGTCCTCGGACTGGCATCGCTCCATGCCCGGGCGGCGACGCCTGGCGAAACGCTGGCGGCCTTTCACGCCGCCCTGCACGCGGGCGACGAGGCACGCGCGATGAAGTTGCTCAGCCCCGAGGCCATCATTTACGAGGCCGGCCACGTGGAGCGTTCACGCAGCGAATATGCGGACCATCACCTGGCGGACGACATTGCGTTCGCCAGGGCCACCACGCGCAGGGTATTGCGGCACAAGGAGCGGATCGACGGCGAGATCGCCATCATCCTCGACGAGACCGAGAGCAAAGGGACTTTCAAGGGCAAGACCATCAATGCGGTGGGCACCGAAACAGCCATCCTGGAAAAGAAGGGCGACGGCTGGGTGGTGCTGCATTTTCACTGGTCCTCGCGCAAGGCCAAGTGAATCAGTCCAGGTCCGCCAGCGCGCGCCACATGTGGACTTTGGCCAGGTAGCGCCCGTCGAGCGCAATGGCGTACGGCTCCACGCCGAAGACGGCGAAGCCGAGCCGCTGGTACAGGCTGCGGGCAGCCGCGTTCTCTTCGGTGACGGTGAGCTGGATGATTTTTGCGTGCGGCCGCGATGCGGCAAAGTCCAGGACGGCGTCGAGCAGTTGCGCGCCCAGCCCCGCACGGCGGCAGCGGGGCGTGATGTACATGCCGAACAAGGTGACTTTGTGGCGCCCTTTTTCGCGCGCCTCGAACGACAGACCTGCGGTGCCGACGAGCGCACCGCCGTCATCGAACGCGCCGAGCACGATCTCGTTCGACGCCGGATCGGGATTGAGGCGCGCTTCCCACCACGAGGCGGGGCGCGTTGCGCGTTCTGCGGCGCTGGAGGTGTAGGCGTCGGGATGCAGCGCGAGCGCTTCCAGCGTGATCGCGCGGTACGCGGGAGCGTGGGTTGGATTGAGGCGTTCGAATTTCATGCCCCTATCTTAGCGAAAAACCGGGCCCGCAGGCCCGGAATTCATGCGCGAAACGCGGTTTCGGGCATGCCCTGCACACCCGGGTACACCAGCAGCACCGTGCCGGACCCGGTGTCCTCGGGCTTGCGGCCGGCCGCGATCGACGTGACCAGCAAGGTATCCATCCCGGCGCCGCCAAAGCTGCACATCGACGGTTTGAGCAGCGGCAGGTCGATGGTGCGATCGAGCTTGCCCTCGGGCGTGAAGCGCAGCAGGCAGCCGCCGTCGTTCCCGCAGATCCAGTAACAGCCGTCGACATCGACCGCCGCGCCGTCGGGACGGCCACGGTGCGCCGTCATGTCGACGAACACGCGCCGGTTGGTGGGCGTGCCGCTGTCGGTGTCGTAGTCGAAGGCCCAGATCTGCTGGCGCGAGACGTGCGAGTCCGACAAATACATGGTGCGCCCGTTCGGCGAAAAACCGAGCCCGTTCTGCACCACCAGGTTCGACACCAGCGGCGCCGAGATGCCCTGCTCGCGCGTGTAGCGGTACAAGCGACCCTCGGCGTGCAGCTCGGGGCTGTCGAGGCGCATGGTGCCGCTCCAGAAGCGCCCCTGGCGGTCGCAGCGGCCGTCGTTAAAGCGCATGCCCGGCGTGAGTTCGGGCGGCGCGGCCAGCAGCGCCGCGTGCGCATGCTCGCCCTCGTCCAGCGTGAGCTGGAACACGCCGCTCCCCATCCCGGCGATCAGGGCGCCGCTGTCGGTGAGCGCAATGCACGCTGGCATTTCTGCGGTGAGCCAGGAGCGCTGCGCGCCGCTGGCCGGATCGAAGCGCCAGATGCGCCGGCCGAGGATATCGACCCAGTACCAGGCGCCCTCGCGCGCGTCCCACAGCGGGCTTTCGCCCACCGCGCAGGTGATGTCCGGGACTGTTTCGATCATCGCTTGCTTGCTCATATTGCCCTTACAGATTGTGACGCCGTCCACTAAAGCCCTTATTACCATTGCGTTCAAGACCGTCTTTCCCGCGCAGGCGGGAAAGACGGATCATAAAACAGTGGCCTTCTTACAGATCGGTGATTTCGCGGTAGCGCGGCACCAGTGTTTTCATCATCATCCATGCCGCCAGGTAGGCCAGCGCGCAGATCGAGAACATGATCATGTAGCCGGTACTGATCTGGCCCATGGCGCCATAATAATCGAACAGCCACCCACCGAGCTTGGTCAGCAGAACGCCGCCCATGCCGCCGAACATGCCGCCGATGCCCACCACCGAACCGACGCTATGTTTCGGGAACATGTCGGACACGGTGGTGAAGATGTTGGCCGACCAGGCCTGGTGCGCGGAGGCGCCGATACCGATCAGGATCACCGGTACCCAGAAGCTGATGTAGCCGAACGGCTGCGCCAGCAGCACCACCAGCGGTATGAAGGCGATGCACAGCATGGCCTTCATGCGGCCGTCGTACGGATTGTCGCCGCGGTTGATGAAGTAGGTAGGGAACCAGCCGCCGCCGATACTGCCGACCATGGTCATGCTGTACAAGACGGCCAGCGGCACGATGATGTCGGTGCCCTTCAGGCCATAGGTCGCGGCCAGGTATTTTGGCAGCCAGAAAAGGAAGAACCACCACACGCCGTCGGTCATGAATTTACCGAGCGCGAAGGCCCAGGTCTGGCGGTAGCCGAGCAGCTTGAACCACGAGGTCTTCGGCTTGACGACACCGGCAACAGGCTCCGGCACCACCGCGCAATCGCTGTTGATGTAATCGAGTTCCGCCTTGCCCATGCGCTTCTGTTCGGCCGGGGTATCGTAGAACACCATCCACAACGCCATCCACACAAAGCCGATGGCGCCGATGATGATGAAGGCCATCTGCCAGCCCCACGCGGCGGCGATGACCGGCACCGTGAGCGGCGCCAGGATGGCGCCGACGTTGGCGCCGGAGTTGAAGATGCCGGTGGCGAACGAGCGTTCCTTCTTGGGGAAGTATTCGGCGGTGGCCTTGATCGCGGCGGGGAAGTTACCCGCTTCGCCCAGCGCCAGCACCGCGCGCGACATCATGAAGCCGGCGATCGACACCGGCACCACGGTCATGCCAAGGCTGGTGAGGATACCGTTGATGCCCTCGCCCACGCCAATGGCGAAGGCGTGCATGATCGCGCCCAGCGACCAAATGGTAATGGCCAGCACGAAGGCGCGCTTGGTGCCGAGTTTGTCGATCACGCGGCCGGCGAACAGCATCGAGAACGCGTACACAAACTGGAAGGCCGCCGTGATGTTGGCGTAATCGGTATTGGACCAGCCGAATTGCTTGGACAGGTCGGTGGCTAACAGGCTCAGGACCTGACGGTCCAGATAATTGATGGTGGTGGCGAAGAACAGGAGGGCGCAAATGGTCCACCGGTACTTGCCTATGACTTGCTGGTTCATCGGTCGCTTCTTTATGGTTGTTTTTAGAAACAGCGCTCTGCCGCCAGGCGTCTCCACACCTTCTGTTGACGGCAGCGCGACCAGCCTTACTTAGGTTGTTGCATGCCTCCGTCGACAAGGCGGGTCAGGCCCAGAGGATTATGGTCGGCCAGTGCCTCCGGAAGCAAGTCCGCCGGCACATTCTGGTAGCACACCGGACGCAGGAAGCGGTCGATGGCGGACGCGCCGACCGAGGTGCTGCGGCTGTCGGAAGTGGCCGGGAACGGGCCGCCGTGGACCATCGCATGCGCCACTTCGACGCCGGTAGGGTAGCCGTTGAACAGGATGCGGCCCGCCTTGCGTTCCAGCACCGGCAGCAGCGCGGCAGCATGGGCGCGGTCGGCGGCCAGGGCATGCACAGTGGCGGTCAGCTGGCCTTCGAGGTGTTCGGCGACCTGCTGCATTTGCTCGGCGTCGCGGCAGCGCACCAGCAAGGCGCACGGTCCGAAAATCTCGGATTCCAGCGCAGGGGTGGACAGATAGGTGGCCGCGTCGCACACGTACAGCGAGGCTTGCGCTGCGCAGCCGGCGCCGTCGGGTTTGCCCTGGGCGACCAGGGTCACGCCGTCGATGCCGGAGAGCTGTTCCACGCCACCTACGTAGGCCTTGTGGATGCCGGGAGTGAGCATGGTGCCGGCGCCCTTGGCTTGCAGCGCGGCCGCCGCCGCGTCGACGAACTGGTCGAAGTGGTCGCCTTTGAGGCCCATGACCAGGCCCGGGTTGGTGCAGAACTGGCCCACGCCCAGGGTCAGCGAATCGACGAAGCCCTGCGCCACGGCGGCGCGGTCGCTTGATAAGGCCGCCGGCAGCAGGAACACCGGATTGATGCTGCTCATTTCCGCGTACACGGGAATCGGTTCGGCGCGCACGGCCGCGGTGCGCATCAGCGCCAGGCCGCCCTGGCGCGAGCCGGTAAAGCCAACCGCCTTGATGGCCGGATGGTCGACCAGGCGCTGGCCGATCTGGCGGCCTTCGCCGAACAGCATCGAGAACACGCCTTCGGGCAGTTGGCAAGCGGCCACCGCTTGGGCAATGACCTTGCCAACCAGTTCCGAGGTGCCGAGGTGGGCGCCGTGCGCCTTGACCACGACCGGGCAGCCGGCGGCCAGCGCCGAGGCGGTGTCGCCGCCGCCGACCGAGAAGGCCAGCGGGAAGTTACTGGCGCCGAACACGGCGACCGGTCCCAGCGGAATCTTGCGCAGGCGCAGATCGGGACGCGGCGGCACCCGTTCCGGCAGGGCCGAATCGATGGTGGCGTCGATGAAGTAGCCGTCGCGCGCGACCTTGGCGAACAGGCGCAGTTGGTTGACGGTGCGGCCACGCTCCCCTTCCAGGCGCGCGGTCGGCAGGCCGGTTTCCAGCGCGGCGCGTTCGATCAGCGTGGGGCCGAGATTGAGGATGCCTTCGGCAATGGTCTCCAAAAAGACCGCGCGCTGTTCGAGCGTGGTGTTGCGGTAGGCGTCGAAGGCGCCTTGCGCCAGGGCGCAGGCGGCATCGACGTCGGCGTCGGTGGCCAGGCCGAAGTCCGGCCCCATCGAGTCGTTGCGGGACGGGTCGATCGCGCGCACCACGCCGGCCGTGCCGCGCACGGTGCGTTGGCCGATGACCATTTCTCCATTGATTTGCATATGCTGTTCCTCGGTCTGGATTATTGGGCGCCCTGGGCGCTGATCAGTTTGAGCAGCAGCGCGTCTTCTTCGGCCGTCATGTCGGTCAATGGCGCGCGTACGGGACCTGCCGAGTGGCCTACCAGGCGTGCGCCAGCCTTGACGATGCTCACTGCGTAGCCGGCCTTGCGGTTGCGGATTTCGAGGTAAGGCAGGAAGAACTGGTCGAGCAGGCGGTTGGTGGTCGCATGGTCGTCGGCGGCGACCGCGTGGTAGAAGTCCATCGCCATTTTCGGCATGAAGTTGAACACGGCCGACGAGTACACCGGGGTGCCCAGCGCCTTGTAGGCGGCGGCATAGACTTCGGCCGTTGGCAGGCCGCCCAGGTAGCTGAAGCGCTCGCCCATGCGGCGCCAGATTTGCACCATCAGTTCGATGTCGCCGATGCCGTCCTTGAAGCCGATCAGGTTAGGGCAGCGCGCGGCCAGTTTTTCGAGCGAGTCGGCGGTGAGGCGGCACTGGCCGCGGTTGTAGACGACCACGCCGAACTTGACCGACGCGCAGACTGCTTCGACGTGGGCGATCAGGCCGTCCTGGCTCGCTTCGGTCAGGTAGTGCGGCAGCAGCAGGATGCCGTGCGCGCCAAGGCGCTCGGCTTCCTGGGCCAGGGCGATCGCGGTGCGGGTCGGGCCGCCGGCGCCGGCCAGGATCGGCACCTTGCCACGGCAGGTGTCGACCGCGGTGCGGATCACGTCCGAGTATTCGCTTGGGGTCAGGGAGAAGAACTCACCGGTGCCGCCGGCCGCGAACAAGGCGCTGGCGCCGTACGGAGCGAGCCAGTCGAGACGGTCGGCGTAGGTGCGCGCGTTGAAATTGCCCTGGTCGTCAAAGTCGGTCAGCGGAAACGACAGCAGGCCGGACGAGAGGATTTGTTTGAGTTCTTGCGGATTCATGGGGTCTCCAGATGGTAGGCGGATTGTTTGGCGCTAGTGATACGTCATCGTACAACCAGTCTTGGACATAAGCAAGCACAACGTTGAGACGGATGAGGGCGCCGCCGGCGCGGGGCCGCTGGCGGAAAACAGGGAGGGCGAAGCGAAGAGCGGCGGGAGCGCCGGCGGGCGCGCTCCCGTATGCGGGATGGGTGGACGGGCGATCAGGCCCCGTTCGACTCCAGTTGCTGCTGCGCCTGGCGCAGGCGTTCGCGGCTGTTGCTCAGGTGGGTGCGCATGGCGGCGCGCGCCGCCTCCGGGTCCTTGCGCAAGATCGCGTTGAAGATGTCTTCGTGCTCGCGGTTGACCCGTTCCAGGTAGGCGGCCGGATCGTCGTGCCCCAGTTGCGGCATGTTGATGCGCGCACGCGGGATGATGGTGGTGCCCAGCTGGCTCAGGATATCGACGAAATAGCGGTTGCCGGTGGCCTGCGCGATCAACAGGTGGAACTGCACATCGGCGTCAACGGCGGGGCTTCCGCGCGCCACGCTACGCTGCATGGCGCCCAGCACCTTGGCCAGTTCGGCCACCTGCGCTTCGCTGCGGCGCGCCGCCGCCAGCCAGGCCGCTTCGGCCTCCATGCTGATGCGCAGTTCCAGCATCGCCAGCACATCCATGACGGTGACGATGCTCTCGGCGTTGATCGCCAGGCCCGCGTTGCTGCGTTCGATGACGAAGGTGCCGATGCCATGCCGGGTCTGGGCCCAGCCGGCCGCCTGCAGGTGCGAAATGGCTTCGCGCACCACGGTGCGGCTCACGCCGTGCTGCTCCATGATGGCCGATTCGGTCGGCAGCTTGTCGCCGGGCTTGAGCACGCCCTGCTGGATGCTGCCCGTGATGTGTTCGACCACGCCTTGGGCAAGGGTGCGGTGTTTCTTGCGGGGTGGCGGCAGCGCCTGGGCAGTAGGGGAAGGTGTCATGCGCATATTATACAACCCGAATAGTTGTACGACATCTTATGATTGGATGGGGTGTATACTTGGGCGACCTAGAATCACCCACAGAAATGAGATGGCATGAATTGCCGAGACAATTGCGGCGCCTGCTGCACCGCCCCTTCGATCACCAGTCCGATTCCCGGCATGCCGCATGGCAAAGCCGCGGGCGAGCGCTGCATCCAGCTCGGCGCGGACAAGCGCTGCCTGATTTTCGGCAAGCCGGAACGGCCGGCGTTTTGCGGCGGGCTGCAGCCATCGGAAGAAATGTGCGGGAGCAGCCGGGAACATGCGATGCAGTGGCTGGGGGAGCTGGAGCGGGCGACCGCGCCGGCTTGCAATGACTGATTTTCAACTACCCATTTACAATGTCGCGGGAGTGCCATCCTTGACCGATACCGTCCATCCTTCGTGCGCCAACCCAATTCTGAGCCGCCAGCCGGGATAGCCGGCGATCACAATCTCGATGCCAGAGCGCATTGACTCACGGCTTGATTCGCCGACAAAGAGCGCATCGATCTCGCACCGTTGACGGCCGCCGATCGCATCGTCAACGTCGAACAAGGTTCCCTCGTCGGACGCTTTGCGGGTCACCTGGCTGGCAGTCCATTCGATTTTTCTGACGCGGGTAAATCGTAACTCGCTGCTCATATCGTTACGCTTTGGCGGCGACGTGCCTTGCCATAACTCGCTGCGCTGCCGGCACAAGGGAATGACCAAAGTCTGCTTCTCATGCTGGATGTCCGCCAGCGTAAAGCGCGCATTCTTGACCAGGCTGTAAAGAAAGTGAATGTCGTGCTGAAAATTCGAATCGCTTCGCACCTTGTAATGAACGCCTGCCGGGCATTTCTTGAAGGTGTCAAAAAACAGTTGAGTGAAATCGGGTTGTTTCATTGAGGTGGACACTCACTTCTTCGATTTGGTTACGCTCAACATCGAGCCGAAGCGACATGCAGCAAATAGCGCAAGCTTAACATGGTGATGCGATGGGACTGGATGCACAATTTTGCTTCCGAACATAAAAGTCACACTCACCACTGATCTGCCTCAACTCCGCTACAAATACAGTAGCCGTGATACTGATCGTCCGGGGCCTTGCGGACAAGCCGATGATGCGCGTCGCGCCACCGTCCACAGTCACTTCAATATGACTGCGCTCGCCGCTGGCGACGGCGTCGACAGATAGCGCCCTGCCCTCGAACGCCAGCGACAGCCGCACCCCGGGATACGCGAAGCGCAGGCTGCCGTCGGCCTGCGCCACGGTCCTGCCCATGCGCGCGATGCACGGGTCGTCCGCGCGCACGGTCGGCTCGGCCCAGGCACGGCCGCAAACGATGCCACAAGAGAGCGCCAGTGCGAGCGGCCAGTGCGCTGCGGTGCATGACTTACTTCATCAGCTTTTTCACGTCGGGCAGCATGACGTCGGCCCAGATGGCGTAGCCTTTTTGCGTCAGGTGAAGATGGTCACCCATGATGTCGGCGCCGATGCTGCCGTCAGGCTGCACGAAGGAGACGCCGTAGTCGCGGAAAACCACATGGCGGCCGTCGTCCAGGGTCGCCACCATTTTGTTGAGCGCAACGACATTCTGGCGCCGCTCGCTGCTGGCCAATTCGCCGGTCGGCAGTACGGCATTGAGCAGGATGCGCGCGTCCGGATACTGCTTGCGCAAGGCCGCGACCACCGCCTTGACGCCCGCGAAAACCTGGTCCGGCTTTTCATCGCACAGCCCGAAGTTGTTCACGCCGATCAGCAGCACGATCGCCTTGGGTGACAGCCTGGCCATGCGCTTGTCCTGCAGGCGCCACAACACATTGCCGGTGTTGTCGCCGCCGATGCCGAAATTGCCCGCCTTGTACGCGCCGAAACTGGCATCCCAGATGTCGCGCGGCCAGCCTTCGGTGATCGAGTCGCCCAGGAACATCAAGTCCACATTGCCCTTCTCGGCCAGCGCCAGTTGGTCTTCGTGCATGCGCTTCCAGCGTTCGATGGTCATCCACGGATACGCCTGGGTGCGCGGCTTGATGTTGACGGCGCAGGTTTGCACAGGGTCCGCCTGGGAGTGCGCAGGGCCGCCGCACAGGACGCCGGCCAGCAGGATCGTAACAAGTCGCAGGTTCATGGTCGGTCACTTTACTTTCAGGTGCAGCATCGCCACGCTGTGCGACGCAATGGTGAGGTCGAGGTTTTTGCCGGTGTCGCCGGTCTTGCCGCTCCAGGCGTCGCTCCAGCGGTAGGCGGTCTTGTTGATATCGAGTTCGCGCTTGCTCAGGTCATCGCTGATCCTGTGCTTTTTCCAGTCCACCTTGTAGTTAATCGGACCCGGCCCGCGATTGAGGATCATCAGCGCCCATTCATCGTTGGCGAGCGGCTTGGCCCACAGCTCCAGCGTCCCTTCCGACATGAACTTCCACGCCTGCACCCCAAGTTTATCCTGGTTGATGGCGATGACGTCCTTGTTGGTCAGGATCTTGCGGGTCGACTCCGGCATCGAGCGCAGGTCGTTGCCGGAGATGAGCGGCGACGCCATCATGGCCCAGATCGAGAAGTGGGCGCGGTCTTCGTCCTCGCTCATGCCCATGCCGACTTCCATCATGTCCATGTCGTTCCAGTGCCCGGGACCGGCGTGCTTGCGCAGGCCGGCCTGCTTGTCGAGGATGCGCAGCACGCCGAAGGCGGACCAGGAGCCGTGATTGATCTCGCAATCCCAGCACGGATAGATGTCGCCGGTGGTGCGCCACGAATGGCCGATATCGGCGCCCCACTCCCACGGCTTGTTGTCGCCCCACTCGCACATGCTGAACAACATGGGCCGCCCGGCGCTGCGGATGGCGTCGCGCATGGTGGTGTAGGCGGCGGCCGCGTTCAGGCCCTTGGTGTCGAACCAGTCGTACTTGACGTAGTCGATACCCCAGTTGGCGTAGGTGATCGCATCCTGGTATTCGTGGCCACGGCTGCCCGGCCGGCCGCCGCAGGTGGTGGCGCCGGCGTCGGAATAGATCCCCAGCTTGAGGCCTTTCGCGTGCACGTAGTCGGCCAGCGCCTTCATCCCCGTCGGGAAGCGCACCGGGTCGGGCTCGATGTTGCCGCTCTTGTCACGCTTGCCGTGCCAGCAGTCGTCGATATTGACGTACTCGTAGCCGGCGTCCTTCATGCCGATCCTGACCATGGCATCGGCCGTTTCGCGGATCAGTTTTTCATCGATATTGCAGGCGAATTTATTCCAGCTGTTCCAGCCCATTTGCGGCGTCGCCGCGAGGGTGTCGAACTTTTGCGCCGATGCGCGCGCGCCCGGCAGCAGTGCTGCCGCCATCAACAGCGTCGTGGCGATTTTCATGGTCGTCCCGTCGGCTCGTCTTACTTCTGGAGGGCGCGCAGTTTGCCCGCGTGCTCCTTGATCAGCGCCAGCGAGCTGGCATCGGAGTCGAACACCGAGTACAGGCCCTGCTCTTCCTGCGGCGGATCGCCCATGAAGTCATTGCCCTGCTTCCACCAGTAGTCGGCGTTGGCGGCGCGCCCGGCGCCGCCCCAGGCCCAGAAGTTCCAGCCCGCGATCGGGTCGCCGTTGGCGGCGCGACGCTGGACCAATTCAAAAATCTCGCCATAGAAGCGGTCGCGGATCTTGGTGCCGGCCTTGATGTCGAACGAGGCGCCGTCGCGGTCCAGGCCGAATTCTTCCAGCACGATCGGCTTGCCGAGCGTCTTGGCCATGTCGATGTGCGAGTTCAGGTAATCGCGGCTTTTGGCAATTGCTCCGTCCCAGCTCTCGACCGGCTTTTTGGAATCGAACCATCCCCAGTTCTTTGGCCACAGGTGGTACGTGAGGTAGTCGATATGCTTCGTCGAATGCGAGGCCATGAACAGTTTCGCATCCTGCGCCGACCCGGCCAGGCCTTCGCTGCCGCTGCTCACAAGATGGTTCTTGTCCAGTTCATGGATGTACTGCGCGGTCTCGGCGATCCATGTGGTGTAAATCGCCTTTTCCTTGTCGCCGGCCTTGCCGTTGCCGGGGCGCGGCTCGTTCGCCAGTTGCCACGACATGATGACCGGATCGTCGCGGTAAGGCTTGCCGTTGATGGTGTTGACGCGGTGAACGATCTTTTTGATCGTGCCGCGATACTCCTTCTGCGCATCCTTGTTGGCGTAAAAGCGCGCCGTCTTGGCCATGTAGTCGTCGTAATCGCGGGTCACGTTCGGGTCGAGCGCCGGCGTGCCTTCGAACCAGTTCAGGTATTGTGTCATCCCGCCCGACCACTGCCAGAAGTTGTTCAGGTAAAGCACCACGGTCATGTCGCGCTTGCCCAGTTCATCGACCAGGAAGTCCAGGCCCGCCAGAAGGTCTTCGTCATACTTGCCCGGGCCGTTGGTGGTGGCCGGGCGCACGGCGCTGCTCATCTCGGTTTTTTCGGAGACGGCCAGCACGCGCACGTTGTTAATGCCAAGCGCCTTCATGGTGTCGAGTTCCTTGCGCAGGCGCGCGCGCTCGCCCACGCCGGAGGGCGAGCCCAGATAGCCGCCGTACCAGAAGTTGGCGCCGGCTATGTAATACGTTTTTCCCTTGCGCGCGAAGTGCGTCTTTTTGACCGACACGAATTCGCTCTTGCCCGCCGCGCTCACCGGCGCCGCCTCCGCCGCACCACCGACCATACCCGCCATTGCCAAAGCCGCAACCACTTGGTTCATCTTGATCATCGCTTTCTACCTTTTCACGTTTGAAGGAAGTGCTTTGCCATGAAGGTCCAGCGTGCGCGCCGGCAGGTCGACCATGATGCTGCTTTCACCGGTGCCGCCGGCATCCTGCGCCAGTATCAGCTTGTATTTGCCCCTGGCGATGCGCCAGGTCTTGGACGGGCCATCGAGTACGGCCAGCATGCGCGGCTCCACCGTCAGGGTCACGTCGCGGCTTTCGCCCGGTTGCAGGTCGACCTTGTCCCAACCGGCCAGGCGCTTGGGCGCTTCCCAGCGAGCGCCGACCGGAGCGACGTACAGCTGCGCCACGTCCTTGCCGGCCACCTTGCCCGTGTTACTGACCCTGAAGCGCACCTGCAGCTGGCCGTTCTTGTACTCGCCCGCCAGGGCGGAATAGGCGAACTGCGTGTACGACAAGCCATGCCCGAACGGGAACAGCGGCTTGTGCTTTTTGAGATCGAACCACTTGTAGCCAACCGCCGCGCCTTCGTGATAATCGACCTTGAACTGCATCTGCGGCTTGGCCGGGTCGCCATCGAGCACGGGACGCGGCAGTTGGGCCAACGATTGCGGGAAGGTGGCCGGCAAGTGCCCGGACGGATTGACATCGCCGAACAGCACGCGCGCAATCGCCTCGCCGCCGCGCGTGCCCGGATACCAGGCTTGCAGCACGGCCGCCGTCTTGTCCAGCCACGGCATCAGCACCGGGCCGCCCGTCTCGAGCACGACCACGGTGCGCGGATTGGCGCTGGCGACGGCGCTAATCAATGCATCCTGCCGGTCCGGCAGCGACAGGTCGGGCGCGTCATTGGCTTCACCAATCCAGTGGGTGCCGAACACGATGACCGCGTCCGCCGTGGCGGCCAGCTGCGCCGCCCTGGCAGGATCGGCGCCGCTATCAAAAACGACCCTGGCGCCGGGCGCCAGTTTGCCGATTTCGGTCACCGGCGCGGACGGGTGGTACACCACGGGACCGGGCCAGCTGGCCGGCAGCAAGCCCTTGACGGCGCTGCCGCCGATCGGATACACCTGCGACGAGCCACCGCCGGAGAGCACACCCTGGTCGGCGTAACCACCGATCACTGCAATCGTTTTCACGTCTTTGCGCAAAGGGAGCACCTGAGCGGCGTTCTTGAGCAGGACCATGCCTTCTTCGGCATCGAGCCGGCTGACCAGCCCATGGGCGGCAAAGTCGATCGCGCCGTCCGGCTTGACCGGATGATCGACCACGCCCTTGTCGAACATGGCGAACAGGATGCGGTACACCATATTGTCGAAGCGCGCCTGCGACACGGACCCGGTCTTGACCGCTTCTTCGAGCGCGCCCGCAAAGTACGGCGACTTGTCGAATTCGGAACCGGACTGCTGGTCCAGCCCATTGTTGGCCGATGCCACGGTGCTGTGCACCGCCCCCCAGTCGGACATCACGTAGCCCTTGAAGCCCCAGTCCTGCTTGAGCACTTCGTTAAGCAGCCACGCGTTCTCGCACGCGTACGGACCGTTGACGCGGTTGTAGGCGCACATGACCGAGCCCGGGTCGCCCTGTTCGATCACCAGCTGCATGGCCAGCAGGTCGCTGGTGCGCGCCGCCACATTGCCGATGCGCGCATCGAGTTCGTTGCGGCCGGTTTCCTGGTTGTTCAGCGCATAGTGCTTGACGGTCGAAATCACATGGTTGGACTGGATGCCCTTGACCGCCTGCCCCACCATGATCCCGGACAGCAGCGGGTCTTCGCCGGCGTATTCGAAATTGCGGCCGTTGCGCGGATCGCGCATCAGGTTCACGCCGCCGGCCAGCATCACGTTAAAGCCCGAGGCGCGCGCCTCAAGACCGATCATCGCGCCGCCCTGGTAAGCCAGCCTGGGGTTCCAGGTGGCCGCCGTGGCAAGGCCGGACGGCAGCGAGGTGCGCTCGCGTGGATTGGCGCTGGCCTGCGAGGCCACGCCAAGGCCGGCGTCGGTCTCGAACAGCGCCGGCAGGCCAAGGCGCGCAACGCCGGGAATGTAGCCGGCCGACGACGGCAGGGCGGCGGCGATCTTGATGGTTTTCTTGGGCGCGAAGTCGGCGCCGAAGTAGCCGTACACCCATTGCAGCTTTTCTTCCTGCGTCATTTCCTTTAGCGCCAGCGTGGCGCGCTGGCCGGCGGAAAGCGCCGGGTCCAGCCAGGGCTTCGGGCTATCGGCCGCGCCGGCCACCAGCGGCAGCGCGGCCGCAATCGCCACGGCCAGGGCGTGTTTGGTCAGGGTGTTCATGGTGCGTGTCTCCTGTTTGTATTTACCCGCTCGGCGCCTGGAAAGGGTCGCCGGCCGGTTTATATGGATGAGACGAGTGTGCATGCGCAGCCTCGGCCGGTCAAACAAAAAATGGCACTTTCGACCATGTTTAGCCATGATCACTAAACACGCGCGCGGCCATGCGCGGGGCATGGCCGCTTCAGTGGCGGACGGCGCCGCCCTGTTTAGTAAAACCGGGCTAAACTGTTTGCAAACCGGACCAATCGTTTGACCATGGGCTAATCGATATGCAAGACTCTCAGCATAAAAAGGCATCTGCCACTGGAGAACCTTGTGAACCTTCCGCGCGCCCCGCAGGCCCCGTTCCGATGAGCGCCGCCAGCCCATCGAACGTCACCATCCGCGACATCGCCAAATTCGCCGGCGTCTCGGCGGGGACCATTTCGCGCGCGCTCAAGAACGAGCCGGGACTGACCGAAACCACGCGCCAGATGGTGCTCTCGGCCGCCCATGAACTGGGCTACGATTTTGCCAACCTGCGGCGCAAGCGCATGCGGCGCCTGACTTTTTTACTGCACCGCCAGCACAACACGGCGGCCAGCAGTCCGTTTTATTCGCCGGTGCTGCACGGCGCCGAGGAAGCCTGCCGCAAGCAGGGCATCGTGCTTTCGTTCATGGCGGTCGGCCCGGCCGACGGCGTGACCGAGCAGTTGCGCATGCACGCGCCGGACGCGGTGGTGTGCGCCGGCTTCTTCGAGCCCGAGCTGCTGGGCGCCCTGCGCGCGAGCGGCAAGCCGCTGGTCCTGATCGACATGAAGCTGCGCGGTTACAGCTCGGTCAATCCCGACAATTTCATGGGCGGCTACCTGGCCACCAAACACCTGATCGGCCTGGGGCGCACGCGGATCGGCATGATTTCGGGTTCGCTCGGCCACTACAGCGTGCGCGAACGGAACAAGGGCTATCGCCAGGCGCTGTTCGAATCAAGCATGCTGGCCGACCCGCGCCTGGAAGCGAGCCTGGCGGACGGCGTCGATCTCGAAACCGGCGCCTGCGAAGCGATGCAGTCGCTGCTGGCCCTGCCCAACCCGCCCGACGCGGTGTTCTGCTACAACGACAGCGCCGCCCTCGTGGCCATGCGCTGCTGCCTGGCGGCCGGCCTGACGGTGCCGCACGATGTATCGATCGTCGGCTTCGACGACATCTCCAGCGCGGTGCTCGGGCACCGGCCCCTGACCACCCTGCGCATCGACAAGAAGCAGCTCGGTGCGATGGGCGTTGAACTGCTGCTGCGCGACCATCAGGAACCGCCCGTGGAGCAGGTCGCGCCGGTGGAGCTGATCGTGCGCGCCAGCACCGTGTGCGACGACTTCGGACCGCACAAATAGAGCGAATTTCCCTCACCGACTGAACACGCGTTGCGCAAGCGCGGCCGCCCGGCCCGCGTCCGCACGCATATTTTTTCACCCTTTTTTGACAACGAGACTTGACGATGGCCCCCGATTTTCATTCACGCGACACCCTGCTCGAGCACATTCGCCACACCAAGCGCTTTTACGATCCGCGCTGCGTCGATCCGAACGGCGGCTTTTATCACTTCTACAAAGACGACGGCACCGTCTACGACGCCCACACGCGCCACCTGGTCAGCAGCACGCGCTTCATCTTCAACTATGCGATGGCGTTCCGCCAGTTCGCCGACCCGGCCGACCAGCAGCGCCTCCTGCACGGCCTGGACTTCCTGCGCGCGGCGCACCGCAACCCGGCCACCGGCGGCTACGCCTGGACCTTGAACTGGGCCGACGGCAAGGGCGAGGTCATGGACGGCACCAACCACTGCTACGGCCTGGCCTTCGTGCTGCTGGCGTATGCGCACGCGCTGATGGCCGGGGTGGAAGAAGCACGCGCGCATATCGGCGAGACCTTCGCGCTGATGGAGCGCCGCTTCTGGGAGCTGCGGCATGGCCTGTACGCCGACGAAGCGAGCGCCGACTGGTCGCAGCTCGCTCCGTATCGCGGCCAGAACGCCAACATGCACGCCTGCGAAGCCCTGATCAGCGCTTTTGAAGCGACTGGCGAGAAGGTCTACCTGCAGCGCGCCGAAACGCTGGCCCACAACATCACCATGCGCCAGGCGGCGCTGTGCGAGAACACCGTGTGGGAACATTACAAGCAAGACTGGTCGGTCGACATGGACTACAACCGCCACGACAGCACCAACATCTTCCGCCCGTGGGGATTCCAACCGGGCCACCTGACCGAGTGGAGCAAGCTGCTGCTGATCCTCGAACGCCACCAGGCGCACCTGGCGGGCGATTGCGCCTGGCTGCTGCCGCGCGCGTGCGCCCTGTTTTTGCAGGCGATGGATAAAGCCTGGGATGCGCAGCACGGCGGCGTCTATTACGGCTTCGCGCCCGACGACAGCATCTGCGACGGCCACAAATACTTCTGGGTGCAGGCCGAGAGCCTGACCGCGGCCGCGCTGCTGGGCGCGCGCACGGGCGAGGTGGTGTACTGGGACTGGTACCAGCGCCTCTGGGAATACAGCTGGACGCACTTTGTCGACCACCAGCACGGCGCGTGGTACCGTATTCTCAGCCCGTCCAACGCCAGGCTGACCGACGAAAAAAGCCCGGCCGGCAAGGTCGACTACCACACCATGGGCGCCTGTTACGAAGTGCTCAATGTACTGAAGGACTGACATGAACGCACCGACATTCCCGCTGTTTGTGGCCGCCGGCGAAGCGCTGACCGACATGATCGCCGAACCGGGCCAGCAACAGTGGCGCAGCCAGGTGGGCGGCTCGACCTGGAACGTGGCGCGCGTGATGGCGCGCCTGGGCGTGCCGAGCGCTTTCGCCGGCGCGGTCAGCTGCGACGTGTTCGGCGACCAGTTGTGGGACGCCAGCGTGGCCGCCGGGCTCGATATGCGCTTCGTGCAGCGCGAGGCGCGCTCGCCGCTGCTGGCGATCGTCTGGCAAACCGACCCGCCCAGCTACTTTTTCGTCGGCGACGACAGCGCCGACCTGCACTTCGACGCCGCGCGCCTGCCCGCCGGCTGGCGCGCGCATTGCAAGTGGGTGCATTTCGGCGGCATCAGCCTGGCGCGCGAGCCGCTGGCGGGCAAGCTGCTGGCATTGGCCGCCTCGCTCAAGGCCGATGGCGTGAAGATCAGCTACGACCCGAACTTCCGGGCGCTGATGGACCAGCGCTACGACGCCACCTTGCAGCGCATGACGGCACTGGCCGATGTGATCAAGGTGTCGGATGAAGACCTGGCCGGGCTGTTTCGCAGCGCCGACCTGGAAAGCGCATTCGCCACCCTGCGCGGCTGGAACCTGGGCGCCACCTACCTGTACACGCGCGGCGCGCAAGGCGCATCGCTGCATATCGGCGCGGATGCCTGGCACGCCGCCCCGCCACCCATCACGGTGGTCGACAGCGTGGGCGCGGGCGACGCCAGCATCGGCGCGCTGGCCTGGAGCTTGCTGCACCAGCCGCAGCGCGCGCCGCACGAGCACCTGCGCTTCGCAGTGGCCGCCGGCGCGGCGGCGTGCCAGGCCGCTGGCGCCACCCCGCCTTCGCTGCAAGCGATCGAAGGCTTGTTGCAGCTCCAGGCGCCAGCGGGGCGGTCCGCGCTACAATGACCGACCGGTTCCCGAGAAAGCACCGCATGCCCGTCAACTACGCCAGAAGGCTTACCGCGCCAGCCCGCTCCAGCGACGCCAATGCCCACCTGGGTTACATGCTGGCGTTCGTGGCCGGCGCCATCAACGCCGGCGGCTTCCTGGCGGTGCAGCGCTACACCTCGCACATGACCGGCGTGGTGTCGGCCATGGCCGACGACCTGGTGCTGGGCGCGCACGCGCTGGTGCTGACCGGCTTGGGCATGCTGCTCGCCTTCATGGCCGGCGCGGCCTGCACCGCGATCATGGTCCACTACGGCCGGCGGCGCGCGCTGCACAGCGTCTATGCGCTGCCCCTCATGCTCGAAGCGCTGCTGCTGCTTTGCTTCGGCCTGCTCGGTGCGCGCCTGGCCCCGGCCGGCGAGCTGCCGATGTCGGCAACCGTCATGCTGCTCAGTTTTATCATGGGATTGCAGAACGCCCTGATCACCAAACTCTCGCATGCCGAGATCCGCACCACGCACATTACCGGCATCGTCACCGACATTGGCATCGAGTTGGGCAAGATGATGTACTGGAGCCGCGCGGCGCTGGCGCCGGTCCAGGCCAACCGCCAGCGCCTGGCGGTGCTGGCCATGCTGGCCTCCTGTTTTTTTGTCGGCGGCATCGCAGGCGCCTTCGGCTTCAGCCATCTGGGCTACGTGGCAACCGTGCCGCTCGCGCTCGCCCTGATGACCCTGGCGATCATGCCGCTGCTGGACGACGTTAAGAATATTGCAACAAGAAAACAATAGCGCCCATCCGCCACGAAAAACAGCGCCGCACTTGCGACTGGATCAGAAGCCGGAGGCGTGCTCGTGGTAAGCTTCGACCCCGCACCGTGCCGTCTTCCGGTTCGACTTCCCCGATAACAATACAAACTGCTTAATGGACATAACTCTCGCTCTCGCGCTCAAGGCCATCATCATGGGCCTGGTGGAAGGATTCACCGAATTCCTGCCGATTTCCTCGACCGGCCACCTGATCCTGGCGGGCAGCCTGCTCGACTTCACCGACGAAAAAGCGAAAGTGTTCGAGATCGTGATCCAGGCCGGCGCCATCATGGCTGTGTGCTGGGAATACCGCGCGCGCATCGCGTCGGTGATGTCCGGACTGACGAGCGACCCAAAGGCGCAAAAATTCATGCTCAACCTGATCGTCGCCTTCCTGCCGCTCGCGGTGCTGGGTCTTTTGCTGGGCAAGATGATCAAGTCGGCCCTGTTCAAGCCGGTGCCGGTGGCGATGGCCTTCATCATTGGCGGCATCATCATCTTGTGGGTGGAGCGCCGCAACAAGCTCAATCCCCCGGTGGTAAGGGTCGAAACGGTGGACGACATGACCCTGCTCGACGCCTTCAAGGTCGGCTGCGCGCAAGCCGTGGCGCTCATTCCCGGCACCAGCCGCTCGGGCGCGACCATCATCGGCGCCATGATGTTCGGCCTGCCGCGCAAGGCCGCCACCGAATTCTCGTTCTTCCTCGCGATCCCGACCCTGCTGCTGGCGACCGTCTATTCGCTGATCAAGGAACGCGATGTGCTGTCGATGGCCGACCTGCCGATGTTCAGTATCGGCTCGATCGCCGCGTTTATCTCGGCCTTTTTGTGCGTGCGCTGGCTGCTGCGCTACATCAGCACCCATGACTTCACGGTCTTCGCCTGGTACCGCATCGTGTTCGGCATCGTGGTGCTGGCCAGCTCGCACTACGGATGGGTCGTTTGGGCGGAATAATGGACGCCGACCTCTCAGCGCGCGCGCTCGAACAGCTGCAGACGGTCTTCGGCTACCCGGCGTTTCGCGGGCAGCAGAAGGAAATCGTCGAACACGTCGCCAGCGGCGGCGACGCGCTGGTGCTCATGCCGACCGGCGGCGGCAAGTCGCTGTGCTACCAGATTCCGGCGCTGCTGCGCGACGGCGTCGGCGTGGTGGTCTCGCCCCTGATCGCCTTGATGCAGGACCAGGTCGACGCCCTGGCCGAAGTGGGCGTGCGCGCCGCGTTCTTGAATTCGACCCAGACCTACGAAGAATCGATGCGCATCGAACGCCTGGTGCGCACCGGCGAGATCGACCTGGTCTACGTGGCGCCCGAGCGCCTGATGACGCAGCGCTGCCTGGACCTGTTCCAGGCTTCCAGAATCGCGCTGTTCGCGATCGACGAGGCGCACTGCGTGTCGCAGTGGGGGCATGACTTCCGGCCCGAATACATCAAGCTGTCGATCCTGCACGAGCAGTTCCCGGACGTGCCGCGCATTGCGCTCACCGCCACCGCCGACCAGCAGACCCGCGCCGAAATCGCGTTGCGACTGCAACTGGGCGATGCGCGCCAGTTCGTGTCCTCGTTCGACCGCCCGAACATCCGCTACCAGATCGTCGAGAAGGCCAACGGGCGCAAGCAACTGCTCGACTTCATCACCACCGAACATGGCAGCGACGCCGGCATCGTGTACTGCCTGTCGCGTAAAAAAGTCGAAGAAACCGCCGACTTCCTGAATGAAAACGGCATCCGCGCCCTGCCTTACCACGCCGGCATGGACTACCCCAAGCGCAGCGCCAACCAGGCGCGTTTTTTGCGTGAAGAGAGCATCGTGATGGTCGCCACCATCGCCTTCGGCATGGGCATCGACAAGCCGGATGTGCGTTTTGTCTGTCACCTCGATCTGCCGAAAAGCATCGAGGGCTACTACCAGGAGACCGGGCGCGCGGGCCGCGACGGCATGCCGGCCAACGCCTGGATGGCCTACGGCCTGCAGGACGTGGTGCTGCAGCGGCGCATGATCGACGAATCGGAAGCGGACGAAACGTTCAAGCGCGTGCTGTCGATGAAGCTCGACGCCATGCTGGGACTGTGCGAGACCCTGAGCTGCCGTAGGGTGCGCCTGCTCGAATACTTCGGCGAGCAATCGACCCCGTGCGGCAATTGCGATACCTGCCTGATTCCGCCGGTGTCGTTCGACGGCACGGTGCCGGTGCAAAAACTGCTGTCGGCGATTTACCGGGTCGACCAGCGCTTTGCGGCCGGCCACGTGATCGACGTGCTGCGCGGGGTCGAAACGGACCGCATCAAGCAGTGGCACCACGATTCGCTGTCGGTGTACGGCATCGGCGGCGAACGCACGGAAGCGGAGTGGCGCGCCATTCTGCGCCAGGCGATTGCGCTCGGGCTGATCACGGTCGACCATGAGGTTTACAGTTCGCTCAAGCTGACCGACGCCGCGCGCCCGGTGCTCAAGGGCGGGCAAAAGGTGCAGCTGCGCCAGTACCAGAAACCGGTCAAGCAGAAGCGCGCGGCGGGCGTGTCGTCCAAGGCGCACGTGGAGATGGAGCTGTCCAAGTCGGAACAGGCGATTTTCGAGAAGCTGCGCTGGTGGCGCATGGAGACCGCGCGCGCCCACAACGTGCCGGCCTATGTGATCTTTGTCGACGCCACCCTGCGCGAAATCGCCAAGGCCAAACCGACCTCGCTGCAGGAACTGCGCGGCGTGACCGGCGTGGGCGAGAAAAAGCTGGTCTCCTATGGCGACGAGATTGTCGCCATCATCATGGAAATGAGCTAGCTACTCCAGCAGCGCCTGGCGGTAGCGTCCCGGCGGGGCGCCAACCGCCTTGCTGAAGCGATGGCTGAAGTGACTCAGGTCGGCGTAGCCGCAGGCGGCGGCAACCTGCTGCAAGGGCAGCTTGCCGGCCTTGAGCAAGGCGCGCGCGCGTTCGATGCGGCGCTGCGCCACCCACGTCGACGGCGGCATGCCGAACGAGACGCGGAACATGCGCGCCAGGTGAAACTCCGACATGCAGGCCAGCTGCGCCAGTTCACCCAGGGTGATCGATTGGGCCAGGTGCTGCTCGATGTAGTCGGCCAGGCGGCGCCGCACCAGCGGCGCCAGGCCGCCGCGCAGGCGCAGGTCGCGCTGCACGATGGCTTGCGAACGAAGCAGTTCGCTCAGCGCTTCGTGGGTGGTCTCGTTGGCGCGCAGCAGATCGTCGGGCCCTGCCCACGATTGCGCCAGCAGCGATTCGCACAGCTGCACGATGCGCGGGTTTTCAAAGTAGGTACGGTCGGCCAGGGTCAGTTCGCGCGGCTCGCGATCGAGTTCCACCACGGCGCGCCGGGTGAAATGCTCGGGCATGAAGTAGACATGCAGCATGCGCACATGGCCGCGCACCACCCATTGCGACTCATGCCAGTCAGGCATGGAACAGAGTTGCTGCGGCGCGCCGAATCGTCCGGGCACGTCGGCGCGCTCGATGCGGTAGCCGCCGCCCAGGTAGCACGACAGGGTGTGGTGGCCGGGCTGCACGTAGCTGGTGAGCTCTTCCTCGGTTTCGCGCTGCCAGATTGCCGTTGCCATGCCGTCGCCCAGCCACGCGAAACGTTCGAGCGTGGCATTGGTGCCGCTCATGGTGTTGAAGACGGCGTGCGAAATGAGCGATGGTCGTGAGTGCATGCTGAAAAGTCTAGCATGGCAAGCGCGCCGCTGCCGTCGGGCGCCGCAAAGTGCGCAAGATCAGACAAGCCGCGCCCACCACGCCGGGGCAAGATGGCGTCATGAATATCTTCCTCTACTTTCTCACGGTCCTGATCTGGGGCACCACCTGGATCGCCATCACCTTTCAACTCGGCGTGGTGCCGGCGCCGGTGTCGATCGCCTACCGCTTCTGGATCGCCAGCGCGGTGCTGATGCTGTTTTTGATCGCCACGCGCAAACCCGTCTGGCCGCCGCGCAGCGCCTGGCGCTATCTGCTGGCGCAGGGCATCGTGCTGTTCTGCTGTAATTTCCTATGTCTTTACTACGCGAGCAAGTGGGTGCCGAGCGGCCTGGTGGCGGTGGTGTTCTCCACCGCGCCGATCTGGAACGCGATTAACGGCCGCATCTTCATGGGGCGCCCGATCCGGCGCCAGGTGATCGGCGGCGCCCTGCTGGGCCTGGGCGGCATCGCCCTGCTGTTCCTGCCGCAGATGCGCGGACACTGGAACGACAGTGGCATGCTGTTCGGCCTCGGTCTCGCGCTGCTGGGCACCTTGTGTTTCTCGACCGGGAACCTGCTGTCGTCGCGCATGCAGGCGCTTGGCCTGACGCCCTGGCTGACCAATACCTGGGCCATGCTGATCGGCGCCACTATCCTCGGCGCCGGCGCGTGGCTCTTGAAAATGCCCTTCGCGGTCGAACCGGGCCTGCGCTACGCGGCCTCGCTGCTGTACCTGGCCATTCCCGGTTCGGTGGTGGGATTTACCGCCTACCTGCTGCTGGTCGGGCGCATCGGCCCGGACCGCGCGGCGTATTCCACCGTGCTGTTTCCGGTGGTGGCGCTGAGCGTGTCCACCGTCCTGGAAGGCTACCAGTGGAGCGCCCTCGCCGTTGGCGGCCTGCTGCTAGTCCTGGGCGGGAACCTGATGGCCTTCATGCAGCCTGGCGTGCGCCCATCCAGGTCGCCCGGTGCCACAACTGCTCCAGCGGCCCCTGCGCGTGGCGCCTGAGCCACCACGCGCAGAAGGCGCACTGCAGCGCCGCCAGCACAGCGCCGATCAACAGGCACACGGTGGCGCCGGTGACCTTGTACAGGCCCAGGCCGAAGCCATAGTAGATAAAGGAACCGATGATCGACTGCGTGAAGTAGCTGGTCAGGCTCATTCGTCCCAACGGGGCCAGTAAGCGCAGCGCCCGGGTCAGCGCACCGCCCTGGTGCAGCTCGACAAAGCACGCCACCAGCACCAGCATGAAGGCGAAGTTGGACCACGAGGCCACCATGACGCCCAGCGGGCGGCGCACGGCGGTGCTGGCGACCCAGTCGGGCAGCAGCATGCGGATGGAGTACAGCGGCAGGAACAGCAAGGTGGCAACAAGCAGGGTGCGGCGCCAGAAACGCATGCCGTGGGCGCCGGCCTCGAACAGGCCGCGCCGTCCGGCCAGCATGCCGAGCATGAACAGCGACAGGATCTGGAAGATGCGGCCGTTTTCCCAGCTCCACAGAATTACCCCCAGCTTGCCGTTGGTCAGATTGCCGGCCCAGACGCGCAGCAGCGAGTCGCCCGTCAGGTACGCATTCATGCGCCCGAAATACTGCCACGAGTCCGGGTCGCCGATGATCGCATCCGGCTGGCGCAGGGCATCGGCCAGCACCAGCCATTCGTACGGCTGCAGCATGAGGATGGCGGCCAGCGCCAGCAGCGCGCCGTCGCGCAGGCGCGCGACCGGCAGCAGGCACAGGCCGATGACGGCATAGATGGTGAGGATGTCGCCGTGATAGAACATCGAGTTGAGCATGCCAAAGCCGAACAGGATCAGCAGGCGCCAGCCGTAGCGGGTGCGAAAGTCCTCGCCGCGCTCCTTGCGCGCCTGCGACTGCAGGTGGAAGGTGAGGCCGAACAGCAGCGCGAAGATGGCGTACGATTTTCCGCCGAAGAGGAAGAAGGCAACCTCCCAGACGACGTTGTCGAGCGCGGCCAGCCAGGCCGGCAAGTCGGGTACGACGTAGTACAGGTCGAAGTGCTCGATGTTATGGAGCAGCATGATCGACACGATGGCGAAGCCACGCAATGCGTCGACCACGTCCAGGCGGGGGGCTTGTGAACCCATCGTATTGACTCCTTGTGAAGAAGCGTACCAAGATTGTGCATTCTAGTTGGAAACGCTACCACTTTGGAGAAAAAAGACGTGGCGATGCAGCCCGCATGGCCGCATCGCCACCATCGGGTTTATTTTTTGGTGAAGACCAGGTCCCAGACGCCGTGACCGAGCTTGATGCCGCGGTTTTCGAACTTGGTCAGGGGACGGTAGGCCGGCTGCGGCGCATAGCCTTCGGCCGTGTTTTGCAGCAGCGCTTCGGCGCCCAGCACATCGAGCATCTGGACCGCGTAGTCTTCCCAGTCGGTGGCGCAGTGCAGGTAGCCGCCCGGTGCGAGGCGCTCGGCCAGCAGCTTGACGAACGGCGGCTGCAGCAGGCGGCGCTTGTTGTGACGCGCCTTGTGCCACGGGTCCGGAAAGAACACGTGCACGCCGGCCAGCGAGCCGGCCGGGATCATCTGCTTGAGCACTTCGACCGCATCGTGCTGGATCAGGCGCAGGTTGGTCAAACCCTGTTCGCCGATCTGCTTGAGCAGGCTGCCCACGCCGGGCGTGTGCACTTCGACGCCGATGAAGTCCTTCTCCGGCATGCCTTTGGCGATATGCGACGTGGTGTCGCCCATGCCGAAGCCGATTTCGAGGATCACCGGCGCTGTGCGGCCGAAGGCTTGTTCGAAGTCGAGCGGTGTTTTTGCATACTCGACCAGGAACTTCGGTCCCAGCTCTTCGAGCGCGCGCGCCTGGGCGATCGACAGGCGACCGGCGCGTGTGACGAAGCTGCGGATGCGATGTTCGGTCGGGTCGTACAACATCGGGCGGTTCGGGGTATCTGCGGACATGGGGATGGGGGAAGAAAAAAAGGCCGGACGACATTATATCGTACCGGCCTTCCCGACAGGCTGCGGGCGTGAGGCTTACAGGGGTTTGTCGGACTTGCCGTTCAGGTGCTCCATGCGCGAGATGCCGGCCGACAGGTAGCGTTCGAGCACGCGCGAGCCGCCGTAGGCCGCGATGGTGATGCAGCCCGGTTGCAGCAGCAGCGGAATCTCCTGCCACGCGCACAGCGAGTATGTGACCAGGCCGGCCACCAGGGACACCAGGATATCCTTGGCGATTTCGAGCGGCAGCGACTTGATCGTCACCTCGGGGCTGGCGATCTTTTGCAAGGTGCCGGCAGCCCCGCCGACCAGGGACAGGGTGACGGCGACGACCACGCCATCGAGCGGGATGCTCGACAGGTCGCTGGCGAAGCTGGTGGCGGCCGATGCGCTGGCGTCCCACGAGGCGAGCAGCCAGGTGGGGGCAAGCCGTTGTTTCAGGTTGAGTAAGACGCGCATGGGACCTCCTTGAAGCGCTGGTGGGGATGGGGAGCGTCAGTGCCATCCGGGCCCCGGCGTTCCAGTACATGGATCATCGATGCGCCTGCGGCGCGCTGGACAAGGTGGGGACGTGACTGTCCCGGTGCGGCGGGAATGCCGCCGGCAAGTTTGCTCGTGCTCATAGGTGCCTCAGGTCAGCCCAGCTCAACTCAACGATCCACTTGCGGGGCAAGCGGGCATTTCAGCGCATGCAGCGCGCAGATGGCGTGGAAGGTGGCGATTTTGCAGTCCGCCTGGCCATTCAGGATACGGCTGACGGTCGGCTGGGTGGTACCCAGCGCCCTCGCGATTCGCATCTCAGTCCACCCGGTTGCATCCTTTATTTCCCGTAACAGGGTGGAGATTTCTTTGTCCATGTACACAGTCTATACGTGCTCGGATAGATTTTCAACAAGAGTACGCTACGGTTTTGAAAATATCTATTCATACGTGTATAATTGGCAGCATGACTATTTCAGACCGCCTCATACACGCGATGGAAGAAGCCGGTTTCCAGTCGCAGAGCGCCTTGTCGCGCGCCTCCGGCGTACCGCAGCCGACCATCAACCGCATCCTCAACCGCAGCGGCACGCGCGGGCCGGAGGCGGCCACCCTGGCGGCGCTGGCGGCGGCCTGCAAGGTGGCCTTCGAGTGGCTGCACGAAGGCACGGGGCCGATGGCGCGCCGCGCGGCCGGGGCCGACGGCTTGCCGGCAGAGATGGAGCCGGTCATCGTGGCCGAAGATGGCGACCCGCGCTTCGTGCAGATCAAGATGGTGACCTTGCGGCTGTCGGCCGGCATCAGCGGTTTTCAAACCGAGCCGGGGCACGATACAGGCGCCACCTTGCCGCTCGACGCGGCCTGGGTGGGACGTCACAATTTCATCCCGGAGCGGCTGGTGGCCACGCGCGTCAAGGGCCAGAGCATGGAGCCAACTTTGTACGAGGGCGATATCATCGTGATCAATACGGCCGACAACCGGCCGGCCGATGGCGTGGTGTTCGCGGTCAATTACGAGGGCGAAGCGGTGGTCAAGCGGCTCTCGCGCGATGCGGGGGAATGGTGGCTCGAGTCCGACAATTCCGACAAGCGCAAGTACCACCGCAAGGTGTGCCGGGGCAGCGATTGCATCATCGTGGGGCGCGTGGTGCGCAAGGAGAGTGACCGGATCTGATGCGGCCACAAGGCGCCACCCTGCTAAATACAGACGAACATGTCGTGACACTGAAAGAAAAAATGATGTCCTGCGCCGACAGCCGAAGACCCGGAACCCTGCCGATGGCGCAGCCTGCGCGCAGATTGGGGGCTGCGGACGTCAGCGGGTTGACCTTGATACAGACGAGCGGGGCGCGCGATGAAGTCGGCCTGCATTAACGTGGGCGGTTCCCTGGTGGCGATCGTGCTGGTCGATTCGGCCGATACCCTGCCCGAGCGCGGGCCGGCGCTGCTGGTGCGGCTGCAGCCGTATTTCCCGGCCTTGCCGATCATGCTGGTCTCGGTCGAGGACAATGGTTTTCGCGCCTTCGCCACCTTCCAGACCAGCGAGTTGCTGGCCCTTGTGCAGCTTGAACACGTCAACTTTGTCGAGGTCGATCTCAGCGCCAGGCCCGACGACGCAGGGGCGCTGCCGTTCTAGATTGCGGCGATTGTGGCCCTTGCGCGTGACTGAAGGGTCTTATCGCTCAGCGGGCGGCGTCTTGTCGGCGGCGGCGTCTGCTTTCATGCGGCGCAACGTTGTCAGGATCTGTTCCACGCTTTGGCCGGATGGGTACGCCATCACGTGCCCCCTGCCGTTTGGATCAAGAAAATGCACCCCGGCTACGCCACTTTCCGGTGTACGGTTGCAGCTATTTTCGTAGGCAGGCACGCTGTCGAGCGGCGGCCCTTTGAAATGCTCCAGGATCTTCACTGTGATGCGCTTGCCGCCATCGACGTGCACCACCTTGCCGCCCTCGGCGTACACAACATAGGTAGCGCCGTCGTAGAGCTGCTCGACAGTCAAGGGGGTGAATTTCCCGGCGGGCGTGCATGCCGTGGCGGTGACGGGCGAGAACATCAGCACCGTCAGCCAGAGGCACATGCTGGACATTGTCTTCATGATGACCTTAAGTAAAAATTCACTGCCCGGCACCGAGGAGGTGAAGCACTTTCCTTGGGATTTCACCGTTTGTCAGGCGCTCGCTCAGCTTGGGCATCGGATGCACCTTGCCATCCTCGACATAACCGACGATCAGCCATTCTGCGCCAGCCGTGACCGAGAAATCAAACTCGCCGTCGCAAGTGCTACCCATCGGCTTTTCGACGATGCCGCTTGCGGACACCATCTTGCTGGGCGCTCCGCGCCACCAGCGCGTCGTTTCAAACGTGATCTTTTGATGAACAAGAAGCCCGGGCGCTGTTGGCAGCGATTCGACCGAGCTTGCTTTTCCAAGGAAAACGACTTGCCTGGTGTCTTTTTTGGCCAGGAACGCGGTGAGGTCGTACGCTTCTGCGGCAAGTTTGCATGCATGGGCAGGAATAGCCGCACTGATGAGTGGCAGGGCGAGGGAGGCGAAGAGCAATGTCGTGATGGGGCGCATGGAGACTTTCGTTCGCTTGCATGAACGCAGGCGCGGTGCGGGCCATACCATGTGGAATCGCATGCGTTCACCACAGACGATGCGGTACCCGGTTGACTGGAGCGGGTGAAGGGAATCGAACCCTCGTCGTAAGCTTGGGAAGCTACCAAAGAAACGTGACAACCATGCGGGTTTGAGCCTGTTTTTCGCTCCACAAAATAGGGATTGTAGGATGCCGAAAAGCCCCTATCCATGCGGGCTCAATCTATTTTGTGGAGCGGGTTTTAAGGAAAAAATGGGAGTGCGAAGCTCAGCTTGAGCCGGTCCAGCCTGGCAGAAAAATGGGTCGGCGGGGCACTATTTTGGCAGCTGCCGGACTGCAAATATGGCATCTAATGCAGCGCGAATGACCTTACGTTCGCTCTCAGTTGAGCCTCTTGCAAAACTAGCGGAACGGATGAAAATTGCTTGGCAGCGCAAGCGAAAAGGTGGGAGTGGGCGCCCATTTCTGGCATGATTTAGTTTCTGACGCTTAATCAAAACGCCCACACCATGAATGCTACCCGACCCGCTCTG